>JAFZRH010000045.1 GCA_017619975.1 Lachnospiraceae bacterium
ATTGCGAATGCGGGGAGCATTGTGAGAGCACGCAGTGCGAAACAATGCGTTATTACAATGAATATGAAATGGAGGTTACTATGGTCAAATATTCTGCGATCGGGGCTGTCGGCTACGTCTGCGGCGAAATGCTGCGCATGATGGTCGCCCATCCCGAAACCGAGCTCGTCAGCCTGATGGACAGCTACGGCGTCGATCAGTACGTCTGGGAACACTTTCCGGCCTTAAAAGGCTTTTATAACCAGAAGATCGAGGACTTAAACGAAGAGAACGTCCGCAAAGCCGCAAAAGAAAGCGACGTAGTCTTCATCCAGGTGCCTTCCGGCGACGTGGCCAAGTGGGCTCACATCGTGCTGGCCGAAGGCAAGAAAATCATTGACATCGGCGCGGACATCCGCTTCCGCGACGCGGCCGTTTGGGAAAAATGGTACGGCGGCGTGCATCCGGATCCGGAGCTGACCGAAAACGCCGTGTACTGTATCCCCGAGCTCTTCCGCGAGCAGGCCAGGGACAAGCGCGTGATCGCGAACCCGGGCTGCTACCCTACCGCCACCACGCTGGCTCTCTATCCCATCCTGAAGCAGGATGCGGTCGTGGAGAACACCATCATCGTGGACGCGAAGAGCGGCATCACCGGCGCCGGCCGCCGGCCCACCATGAACAAGCTCTTAACCGAGGCGGAGAACAACTTCAACGCCTACGCGCTGGGCGGCATGCACCGCCACACCCCGGAGATCGAGCAGAACATCGCCTACATCACCGGCAAAGACCTGCATAAGCCCGAGACCTGGCAGTTCATCAACTTCCAGCCGCATCTGCTGCCGCAGACGAGAGGCATCGAGGTCACGGTCTATGCGACCCTGAACAAGGATTACACCAATGCAGAGCTTTATGATCTGTACGAAAGCTTCTACAAGGACGAGCCGTTCGTGAAGGTGTACCCCGCCTCCACGCCGGTCCAGACCAAGTGGACCTACGGCACCAACTTCTGCATGATGACCCCGACCTACGACGCCCGGACCCACCGGCTGATCGTGTCCTCCGTCATCGACAACATCGGCAAGGGCGCGGCCGGCCAGGCGATCCAGAACCTGAACCTGATCTCGGGCCTGCCCGAGACCATGGGACTGCTGTTCCCGGCGATGTATCCGTAAGTGTCATCCTGAGCCGCCTCCTCGCGCGAAGCACGAGGTTTAGGGATTGCGAAGCAATCCGCCAATGCGGAGCAAAGTAAATGAGTCGAGTGTCATCCTGAGCGAGTGAGCAACGCGAACGAGTCGAAGGATCTTAAAATGTTATACAGAAAGATTCTTCGACTTCGTGCCTGACGGCACTCCGTTCAGAATGACACTGACAAGTCTTCTTCCCTGCAAAAGAGAGGCAAGAAAGGAAAACATATGAATTACACTCAGATCGGCGGCGGCGTGACCGCGCCACTCGGCTTCCTGGCCGGGGCCGCGTATGCCGGCGTCAAAAATCCGAACAAGAAAAGCGAAAAGCCCGACGTAGCCGTCCTCTATTCCGAGACGCCCTGCGCCTGCGCCGCCTGCTTCACCCGGAACAAATTTTGCGCGGCACCGGTGCTGCTGGGCCGTGAAGTCTTAAAGAAGGGCAAGGCCCGCGCCATCGTCATCAACTCCGGCAACGCCAATGCCGCCACCGGCGAGCAGGGCATCAAGGACGCGAAAGCCGTCGAAGAAGCGGCCGAAAAGCTGCTGGGCCTGGGCGAGGACGAAGTCTTCGTCTGCTCCACCGGCGTCATCGGCAAGCGCCTGCCTTACGAGCGCGTGATCCGCGGGGTCGAGCAGATCGTCCCGAACATGGGCCGCGAAAAAGGCACGGACGCCGCCTGGGCCATCATGACCACGGACACCGT
Organism: Lachnospiraceae bacterium; assembly: GCA_017619975.1. Taxonomy (GTDB): domain Bacteria; phylum Bacillota; class Clostridia; order Lachnospirales; family Lachnospiraceae; genus UBA6987. The sequence continues at coordinate 1,877 of JAFZRH010000045.1, forward strand.
ACGGAAAGAATCCGCCTATGAGCTGAAGCTCTCCGGCGGCACGGTCCGCATCGGCGCCATGGCCAAGGGCAGCGGCATGATCCATCCGAACATGGCGACCATGCTGGCTTACGTGACCACCGACGCGAAGGTCGCGGCGGCGGATCTGCAGCAGATGCTCTCCCGCGCCGTCGATATCAGCTTCAACATGACCACCGTGGACGGCGACACCTCCACGAACGATTCCATCTTCCTTCTGGCCAACGGTGCCAGCGGCGTGGAGATCACGAGCGAGGAAGACAAAGCCGCGCTCGCCGGTCTGGTAGAGCACATCTGCCTGGATATGACGAAGCGTATCGCTTCCGACGGCGAAGGCGCGACGCACCTGATCGAGGTGCAGGCCTACGGTCTGCCGACCGAACACGACGCCCGTCTGGTCGCGAAATCCATCGCCGGCTCCAGCCTGTTCAAGGCGGCCGTCTTCGGACGGGACGCGAACTGGGGCCGCATCATGGCCGCCGCCGGCTACTCCGGCGCGGACGTGGATCCCGCGAATGCGGACTGTTTCCTTGAATCCGCGGCCGGGAAGATCCAGGTGATGAAGGGCGGCTTCGGGCTGGATTTCGACGAAGATCTGGCCAAGAAGATCCTCTCCGAGCATGATATCACTGTCATCGTCCGCTTCTATCAGGGGAACGGCGAGGCGAAGGCCTGGGGCTGCGACCTGACCTACGATTATGTCAGAATCAACGGAGATTACCGGACGTGAGACCTCTTCCACCGTCCGTGTCATCCTGAGCGAGTGAGCGAAGCGAACGAGTCGAAGGATCTTGCGCCGCACCTCCTCGCGCGAAGCACGAGGTTCAGCGAAGAAATTTACTTTGCGCAGATTGCCGCTTCGCGGCAAAGATTCCTCGCTGGCCCCTCTTTGGCCCTTCGGGCCATCTCTCCCCGGCCGGGGAGAGTCAGTGCTCGGAATGACACATGAAATGACGGGGAAGGCAAGGAGAAACTGTGAGCAATAAGATCATTGTAATTAAATACGGCGGGAATGCGATGCTGAGCGAGGACTTGAAGAAAGCGGTCCTCGAAGACGTGGTCGCCCTGCAGAAAAGGGGCTACAAGCCCGTCGTCTCCCACGGCGGCGGCCCCGGCATCAACCGGATGCTGAAGGCCCTCGACATCCCCACCCACTTCGTGAACGGCCTGCGCTATACCGACGCCGCCACCCTGGAGGCGGTCGAAGCCGTACTGATCGGCCAGGTGGGCACCGATCTGGTGAATCTCCTGACCGCCGGCGGCGGCAAGGCCGTGGGGCTCTCGGGCGTGAGCGGGCAGCTGTATCACTGCCGCCTGCAGGATGAGATCTACGGGCTGGTCGGCGAAATCACGGATGTCAATACCGAAGTCGTGGAAGCCGTCCTGGAGAAAGGCTTCATCCCCGTCGTGGCGCCGCTCGGCACCGACGGACAGGGGCAGATCTACAACATCAACGGCGACACCGCCGCCGCCATGCTGGCAAGCGCCTTAAAGGCGGAAAAGCTGCTGCTTCTCACGGATATCGAGGGGCTGTGCAACAGCATCGAGAAGCGGGACGTCATCTCCTATCTCAATGTGAAGGACGTGCCCGCCTTAAAGGAAAAAGGCGTGATCGCCGGCGGCATGCTGCCGAAGGTCGACGGGTGCGTGAAGGCGATCGAAGAAGGCGTCGGCAGCGTGCATATCATTGACGGGCGGAAGGCCCACAGCATCCTGGACGTCTTTACCGCGGGCGAGCCCGGCGGCACCGAGATCGGGACAGAAAAAGAAAGTATCGGAATCGTATAAAGGCGGTAATAAGCCGCCCTCACCCTGTCGCCTGCGGCGACATCCCTCCCCCGCGTCCGGGGGAGGGCAAGAAAGGAAAATATCATGGTAGAAAAGTTTAAGACAAACGCGGAAGTCATTGAAAACGGCGACAAATATCTCTACGGCAACCACATCCGCATCCCGCTTTCCTTAGAGAGCGGCAAGGATGCCTGGGTCTTTGACAAGGACGGCAACAAATATCTGGACTTCATCGGCGGCATCGCCGTGAACGGCCTGGGCCACTGCCATCCCCGCATTCAGGAATGCCTGCGCGAACGCGCGGAGACCATCCTGCACTGCTCCAACTACTTTTACAATGAGCCGGCCGTGCAGACCGCGAAGCTGATCGTCGAGCACAGCTGCTTCGACAAGGTCCTCTTCGCCAACTCCGGCGCCGAGGCCAACGAAGGCCAAATCAAGCTGGCCCGCAAATACGCGAAGGATCACGGCCACCCGGAACGCTTCGTGGTCATCACCATGAAGAATTCCTTCCACGGCCGCACCTTAGCGACCGCCACCGCCACCGGCCAGTACGGCGTGCACCGCTACTTCGAGCCGCTGCCGGACGGCTTCCGCTACGCGGAATTCAACAACCTGGAAAGCGTCAAAGCCCTCGTGGACGAATACACCTGCGCCATCCTGACCGAGCCGGTCCAGGGCGAAGGCGGCGTGCGTCCCGCCACAAAAGAATTCCTGCAGGGCCTGCGCGAGCTCTGCGATGAGAAGGGCATCCTTTTGATGTTCGACGAAGTCCAGGTCGGCTCCGGCCGCACCGGCAAGCTCTTCGCGCACCAGTACTACGGCGTGGAGCCGGATACCTGCTCCATGGCCAAAGCCTTAGGCTCGGGCGTGCCGATTGCTGCCGTCTGCGCCAGAGGCGACGCCGCGAAAGTCCTGACCCCCGGCACGCACGGCTCCACCTTCGCGGGCGGCCCGCTTGCCTGCGCGCTCGCCATGACCACCCTCGACGTGATGTTAAACGAAGGTGTCCTGGACAACTGCATGAAGGTCGGCGAATACTTCCGGAAGCGCGCGCATGAAGTGATCGAGAAGAATCATCCGGACGCGGTGGATGAGATCCGCGGTCTGGGCCTCATCAACGGCATCCAGCTCAAAAAGGAAAACGGCCAGCCGGTCGTGGACCTGTGCTTCAAGGATTCGAACGTTCTCATCAACAACACCAACGGCAACGTGCTTCGCTTCATCCCGCCGCTCATCGTGAACGAGGAAGAAGTCGACATCGTCATCGACGCCGTCGACAAGGCCATGACCAAGCTGGGGTGGTAACCTGGCTGTTCGCCCTCACCCTGTCGCCTTCGGCGACATCCCTCCCCCGCGTCCGGGGGAGGGCAAGACAGGAGAAAATATGGAAACGATCGTTATTGCGCTGGGCGGGAACGCCCTCACCATCGGCGGCAAGCTGGCCGATGCGGAAACACAGTTAAATATCATTGACAACACCTCCCTGCAGGTGGCGGATATCATCGGCCAGGGCTACAAGGTCGTCATGACGCACGGCAACGGCCCGCAGGTCGGCGGCATTGTGCTGCAGAACGAAAACAGCGCGGCGATCACGCCGGCCATGCCCTTCGACGTCTGCGGCGCCATGAGCCAGGGCATGCTGGGCTACCACATGATCCAGGGCCTGCAGCGCGCCGCCCGCTTAAAGGGCAGCAAGGCTTCGCCCGTGGCCGTGGTCACGCAGGTGCGCGTGGATCCGGAAGATCCCAAATTCAAAAATCCCTCCAAGCCGATCGGCGCTTTCTGCAGCGAGGAAGAAGCGAAAAAGCTGATGGCCGAGAAGGGCTACGTGATGAAGGAAGACGCGGGCCGCGGCTGGCGCCGCGTGGTTGCCTCTCCGCTCCCGCTGGAGATCATTGAGCTGGATGCGATCCGCGACCTGATGGATGCCGGCCACACGGTCATCGCCGTGGGCGGCGGCGGCGTACCGGTCTACCGTGACGCCGACGGCGACTTAAACGGCATCGCGGCCGTCATCGACAAGGACCTCGCCTCCGAGCGCCTGGCGCAGGATCTGGACGCGGACATCTTCATGATGCTGACCGCCGTCGAGAAGTGCTATATCAATTTCAACAAGCCGAATCAGGAGGCTCTGGACGAGCTGGATCCCGAGACCGCGCGGAAGTACATTGCCGAAGGGCAGTTCGCCGCCGGCTCCATGCTGCCGAAGGTCGAAGCCGCGATCCGCTTTGTGGAAGCCCGCCCCGGCCGCAGGTGCATCATCACCACGCCGGAAAAGGCCGTCGAAGCCCTCGCCGGAAATGCCGGAACGGTGATCCGGTAAAGGAAAGGAACGGGGACGGTGCCAAAAAGGTACCGTCCCACAATATAATCGGGCGGTGCCTGTGAAGGGCACCGCCCGTTTTTTTATGTGAACACGATCGGCCCGCAGATCTCCGTCTGAAGCGGAACGTCCGGATAATGCTGCCGCATATATTCCCGGACCCAGGCAAGTCCCTCTTCGGACCCGCCGAAGTTCAGTCCGTTGATCCTGTCGTCCGGACCGCCCATATAAACTTCAGCCTTGCTTTCTGCCGCCGCTTCAAACACCTCTCTCACCATCGCCTGCAGCTCGCTTTGGGAATAGCGGACCGGAACGATCCTGACATACGCAAGAGCGTCTTCCGTCAACAAACTTAAATATCTGCGGGTGCTTTCCTCCGTCGGTGAGACCAGGCACAGGCAGAGCGTCTCCCTGTCGTCACTGACATAGTAGCCGCCGTAATCCTCCGGACAGTTCTGTCCGCCTATGAGGTCATAGCCCAGGGACTGCATGGTTTGTTCAATAAGATGGTAGAGCCTGGTCGGCCGCGACTGCCGGCGGTTCAGTTCGATCAGCCTGATCGCCTCGTCATCTGTCTGCGTCGTTCTTGCGGCACAGGATGCCGCCAATGCGGCGATCAGCAGGCAGGCTGCCGCAACGCCCCATCGCTTCAGTTTCCTTTTGGGGAAACGGCTGCCGCTCTTCTCCTCTTTGCCCTTCTCTGCTGCCGGAGCAGACGCCGCGCTGCTTTCTGCCGCATCTTTTTCCGCCGGCTGCCCGTCCGCCAGCGCTTCCGCCAGCAGGCTCTCGTCCAGCGCGTTTACCGCTTCTATGATATCCATCGTATTCATTCGATCCATCCCTCCTTCTCAAGGGCTTTCTTTAAAGACTTCCGGATCCGGTGCAGCTTCGTATTGACCGAGTTCACCGTAAGATCTGTCCGCCGGGCAATCTCCTCCGGTTTTTCCAGCTCCCAGTAGCGAAGCAGAAAGAGCTTCCGCTCCGGCGCCGGCAGCGCTTTCACGAAGCGGCCGATGGCTTCGCGCAGCGCCTGTTTTTCCGCTTCCTCCGCCGGACCGCCTTCCGCCGCCGTCACTTCCTCCAACTCTTCCAGCGCCAGCGTCAGCGCGCCGCCGCCCCGTTTTGCGGCGGTTTCCTTCCGCAGGCGGCTGATGGCGATCTGCCGGATGCGCGCCAAGAGATACGCCTCCAGACTCTGCGGAACAAACGGCGGAATGCTGTTCCAGACGGAAAGGAGCAGATCGTTCAGGCATTCCTTCGCGCTTTCCTCCTCGCCCAGGATGCGCCCGGCCGCCTTCAGGCAGCGCGGCCCGTACTGCCGCTCCACCTCGCCAAGCGCCGCCTCGTCGCGCTCCGTCAGCATCCGGATGATGTTTTGTTCGTCCACAGTCTTCATGGTTTCCTTTTCAAGGGGGAGCAAAAGCTGCAGTCTCCCGCCTTCCCCTCTGCTTACAGAATCGCAGAAAAGCGGAAATGATTACAGCAGCCGCATTCATTTGCGCGGAAATTTTACGCAAAAACTATCGCCGAAGGTTATTCTACCACAAAAGAAGGCTTTATGCCTTGCGGAAAAGCCCGAAAACAGCTATACTGATGAAAAATCTACCGATAACAGGAGAAGATGCTATGGCAAAATATGTATGTCCCGTCTGCGGTTACGTTCATGAAGGCGATAATCCGCCCGAATTCTGCCCTGTCTGCAAGGTACCGGGCTCCAAGTTTAAAAAAGTCGAAGAAGAGATGGCCTGGGCTGCCGAGCACGTGATCGGCGTCGGCAAGGAGATCCCGGACACCGTCCCCGCCGAAGATAAGGCCGCGATCCTGGCCGGTCTGAAGGCCAATTTCGAAGGCGAATGCACCGAGGTCGGCATGTATCTGGCCATGGCCCGCGCAGCACACCGCGAAGGCTATCCTGAGATCGGCCTGTACTGGGAAAAGGCTGCCTGGGAAGAAGCCGAACACGCCGCCAAATTCTGCGAGATGCTGGGCGAAATGGTCTCCCCTTCCACCAAGCAGAACTTAAAGGTCCGCGTGGATGCTGAAAACGGCGCCACCGCCGGCAAGACCGACCTCGCCAAGCTCTGCAAGAAGTACAACCTTGACGCGCTGCATGATTCAATTCATGAAATGGCTCGCGACGAGGCGAGACACGGCAAAGCCTTCAAGGGCCTCCTGGAACGCTATTTCGGCTAAGCCGTCAAAGCCTGCGAGGAACACAAGATCCCCGGCGGATGCTCGCATCCGGCCGGGGATTTTTGTGTGACGAACACCGGATCTGCGTCAGCAGATCCGAAGGGCTGCCGCAGGCAGCCCGAAAGGCTTTGACGTCTCTCGCCGACCGCTTCACGAAGCAGAGCGCAGCTCTGCGAGTGGCCGTGTCAGGCCCAGATTAACAAGGCAGAATTTCCGGACACATTACAGTGCTGATCATCGGAAAAAACGGACAAATTTACCGAGAACCATGTTGCTAAAACGGACAAGGCGTGTTATGTTATTTTTGCGCTGTACCGGCAGGATATTGCAAAATATGATCCGAACAACAAACTGTATCTGGAGGATATTTTTGCACTGATCCCCGGCGAGCTGAACAGCAAAAACAAGCGGTTCATCCTGAAAAATCTGAATGAAAATTTCAAATTCTCCCGCTATCAGAACAGCTTTATCTGGCTGAAAAGCGCGGACATCGCGCTGCCGACCTTCTGCGTGACGGAACCGACTGTGCCGCTGATGCTGAACAAAAGCGCCAATCTCTTTAAACTTATCCTGTCGGATGTCGGTTTGTTGGCTTCCATGTATATGGACGGTATTCAGCTTAAGCTGCTGAACAGGGAAAAAGATATTAATTTTGGTTCCGTATATGAAAATGCCGCCGCGCAGGAGCTGAAGGCGCACGGCTATGATCTGTACTATTTCAACAGCAAGAAACAGGGCGAACTGGACTTCGTGATCGAACGCGGCGGCGATGTGCTGCCGATCGAGATCAAATCCGGCAAGGACTATCAGCGCCACGCCGCCTTGGATATCGTGTTGGGAAACAGCGATTACGCAATCCCAACGGCCTTTGTGTTCCAGAATGATAATGTCAGTGTCGATGGCCGGATCGTATATCTCCCGATCTACATGCTCATGTTTCTGCAGAAGGAAGACGCCGCTGCGCCGATGATTTATAAAATAGATCTGGATGGACTGCAGTAACACTCTTTTTCATGAAATAGAGAGGGAAGAAAAGAGGGAACAAAGATGATGAAACAAAGAGTGCGCGGCATATTTCTCCTCCTCGCCGTACTTGCGGGGCTTTTCTTTCTTGCGGGCTGCGGGAACCAGGTACAGAAAACAGAGGAAGGATTGACTTACTGGAAGCCGGAAAATCTGGGCGGGTATGACTTTCTGACGAAGTGCAAAGATCAGGACGTCTATATCTGCGACATTCGTGAGGTCAGCACGGCAGAGCTGACGGTGCCCTCCGAATTTAAGGGCAAACCGGTCGTTGCGGTGATCGGATCTCCCACGGGCGGCAACAGCACCCTGACGTCCCTCAAGATCGGGGAAGGCGTCCTCTATCTTGAAAGGATCGCGAATCTTTCCGCGCTGAAAAGCGTTACGCTCCCGTCGTCCGTCACATTTCTGAAGGATGCCTTCGAAAACTGTCCTTTGCTGGAGGAGATCGTTTTCCCGGGAAAGATCGGCTGGATCGGCGGCTTTTCCTTCCGGAAATGCAGTGCGCTGCAGCGGGTCACCTTCCGGGAGGACGTCGGGACCGTCACGAGTTTCGCTTTTGCGGACTGCCCCGTCTTAAGCGAGGTCCGCTTTGAAAAAAGCGTGGGAGAACTGCAGCGCTATGTCTTTCAGGGCTGCTTCCGGCTGACCGCCGTCGAACTGCCCGCCGGCACAGTCGTAGAAAAAACCGTATTTGAACGGCCGTATGACTATGATCCCGCTTATCTGCCGCAGACGGTGCTGGACTATGACCTTGCCTTCGATGCGGAATCGCTCCGGCAGGCTGCCCTTTCCGTGCTGGGCGAAGCGCTTGACCCACAGAAAGAGATCTCACAGGAGGAGGCGCAAAGCTTTGCGGACCGGCTGAACGGGCCGATCCTGGTCACGGAAACGTGCCCGGACTGTTACTTTTACGACTACGCGCCCGAAGCGCTGCCGAAGGAGCCTTCCCTGCGCCTGATCCCGGTCAGCGAGATCGAATATGCCTTTTCCGGAACGGTTTATACGCCGGAGAAAGCCGCCGGACTTACGGCAAAGAGCCAGCCGCCGACTTACTGTCTGTTTGAATACATCGGCTATGCCGACGGCCCGCAATACAATTATGTCCTAAGCGCCGGCTATTATCTGTGGTACCGCGTCAGTCTGCGGGAAGCGGATACGGGAAATCTTCTGGCCTGGTACACCGTCAAAACGGGCTATGCGCCGGCTTCCTTTACGGCCGGAAAGGACAGGATCAATTATGATCTGCAAACAGGGGACGGCACAAGGTCCTATTTCCTGAATCAGGACGGCACAAAACCGCTGCCGTTCAACTGCGTCATACAGGACTTTTTCGGTGTCACGGAAAGAAGCCGCCAGACCGAGATCCGGTACCGTGCCCCGAAATAATCGATTGTTAATCACTAATTGTCGAATACGCGACAAAAGACCGAAAATCGACTTTTCTCTTCCCTTGCGTTTCTTTTTTCCACGGTTTAAAATCTTTACGGAGCTGGAGTTCGGATGCTCCTCAGAGGCGCAATAAATGAATGAAAATGATCTTCGGGTCATTAAGACAAGAGAGAATATCGAAAAGGCTTTTTTTCAATTGCTGAGCGAAAAACCGCTCGATAAGATCACGGTCGTGGAGCTCGCGCACGCCGCGCGCATCCACAAGAGCACGTTCTATCTGCACTATCTTGACATTCCCGATCTGTACGCAAAGACCTTACAGAAAGTGCTGCAAGGCCCGGTCGCCTCTGCGGATTTTTTCCCGTACCTCTTTGACGATCCGGACCGGTTCCTGGCGGAAATGTCGAAGATGGTCAACGACAACCTCGGCCGTCTGAATCTCGTTCTGCAGGATCAGACACGCTACGTTCCCATGGATGCGCTCCTGGAACTCATGCGGGACAAGATCTACAGCCTCGGCCGCCTCGAAAAGACGACGGAAAACGACATCCGTCTGGACACTATTTTCGGATCCCTCCTCGTCTGTATGCCGAATTACAGGGAGCATCAGGACGTCGTCAACAAGGTCGCGGCACCGATGATCCGCTGTCTGCTTGCGGATATGCAGTGAAACCGCTTCCGGAAGCACAGATAATCAGGTTCCCCGCGGGACCGCCCGGCCCCGCCTGAACATAACAAAAAAGCGCCGGACGGCGCAAAGAAAAAGGAGAATAGAACAAATGAAGGGTTTTGGTATGCACGCCATCAACGACGTCGGCTGGATCGAGAAGGAAGCCCCCAAGGCTGGCCCGCTTGACGCCATTCTGCGTCCCCTCGCGGTCGCTCCCTGCAGCTCCGACACGCACATTTCCCATGGCGGCGGCGGTCCCATGACGGACCGTATCCTCGGTCATGAATCCGTCGGCGAAGTCGTCGAAGTCGGCAATCTCGTCAAGAGCTTCAAGCCCGGCGATAAGGTCATCGTCAACTGCTGCACGCCCGATTGGGAAGCCCCGCTGCTTCAGGACCGCTTTGACAACAACGCCCACGACCGCGGCTTCACCGCCAGCTTCAAGTTCTGCATGCAGAAGGACGGCGTGTTCGCCGAGTACTATCACGTCAACAATGCAGACGCGAACCTGTTCCCGCTGCCTGACGACATTTCCATCGAAGATGCCCTGATGACCACGGACATGATGTCCACCGGTTTCCACGCCGTGGAGAACGCCGAGATCCATTACGGCGACAACGTCGTGGTCTTCGGTATCGGCCCTGTCGGCCTGATGGCCGTCGCCGGCTCCGCCCTGATGGGCTGCGGCAGACTGTTCGCCATCGGCACCCGTCCGAACTGCGTCGCCCTCGCGAAGGAATACGGCGCGACTGACATCGTCAGCTACAAGGAAGGCGACATCGTCCAGCAGATCCTGGATCTGAACCACGGCCAGGTCGACAAGGTCATCCTTGCCGGCGGCGGCGGCGAGAGCTTCGCGCAGGCGCTGCAGCTGGTCCGTCCGAACGGCGTTATCTCCAACGTCAATTTCCTGGATCCGATGGACAACATCAGCTTCTCCACCATTCTGTGGGGCCTTGGCATGTCCAACGTGTCCTTCCGCTGCGGCTTCTGCCCGGGCGGCGCGCGCCGTATCGAGCGTCTGGTCCGCATGATCCAGGCCGACCGCGTCCACCCCGGTAAGCTCCTGAACTACAAGTTCGAGGGCTTCGATAAGATCGAAGACGCATTCCATCTGATGGACACCAAGCCGAAGGATCTGATCAAGCCGTACGTGCTGATCTGATAAATGAACACGCGGAATCTCCGGCAAACAGGAAGCGCAGCCCGAGAAATAAGGCGCGCGCGAAAAAACACCGGCCCACCCCTTTTTTCGGAGCGGGCCGGCTTTTTTTGATGTTCTCTTCGGACTTTTATGCCCAGGGATCGGCACTGACCGGGACGCGGACGTCCGCCAGGATGCCGGTATGATTCCACAGGAACCATTCATCCGTGGAAGGTTTGTGACGCAGAACCAGCGCGCGGTCTGAATCCGCTCCGCCGGACTTGACGTAAAGGGTAATGTACCCCTGATCGTAAAGATCGCGGCTGTGGACCGATTCCTTCACGCGGATGCGGATCGGGAGCTGCGGCGTATAATCGTTTTCCGGCACTGCGCCGTCAAAATACGAACGCGGCACATAGTCCTTTCCGTCGTAGAAGCGATCCCTGATGAAGCTCTTGTCCATGGTCGACAGGGGCTGCGGGCCTTTTAACGCATCCAGCATGTCATAGCAGGCCTCCGGATCCTCCGGGAAACGCGTAAAGGCTGCCACGGCAGCCGCCGCGATGGAGAACGGATCCTGGAAACTGATACGGGGCAGCGCCAGCAGTTCTTCCCGGGTCTTCGGCAGCGCGGGGAAAACGAACAGGTTCTTATCTGTCACATACGCCGGCGCCGGCGCTTCCGCAGGAGCCGCTGCCGGGGCCGCTTCCGGAGCCGGAACCGCCGTAACTTCCGGCATCGTATCCTCGATCTCGGTCTTCGTGTCCGTTCCCAGCAGCTCATTGGCCCAGGCCTGGATGGCCAGCAGATCCGCTTTTGCGGCGGTAAACACGTCGCCGTGCCCCATCAGAGCCGGATCCGCCGAAGCCGGCGTTTCTTCCCGCACAAAAGAGGCCGTATCGAAGCGCATATCGTCAAAATACGGATGATTGACGGTCAGCAGGACCTTAAAGTCATAGGAATAGCGGAAACGGGGCGGCATATAGCTGGTCTCCTTGCCCTCCGCGTCTTTGGTCTTCAGCTCGTCTTTATCTTCCGTGATCCGGGTGGTGCAGCCCGTCAGCTGATCAAAATCGACCACGTCCGGATTCGTTCCCTGCCAGTTGCTCGAGCGGGTCACGATAAACTGATGTTTTCCCTCATCCAGCAGCAGCTTGCAGGAGCTGCCCAGACTGCGGCTGACATGAAAATCCGCTACGCGCGCTTTGTTTGCTTCCCGGTAAGCCAGCTGCTGTTTGATTTCTTCAACGGTGCTGTGACGGCGGTCGGAGAACCAGGGAGAAAGCAGCTTCTGGCAGTCTTTGCACATATTGCCGTCTTCCAGCTTTTTGTTGCCCAGGAGGCCGATCTTGTTGCCGCAGATATCGCAGAATTTTTTATCAAATAATCCCATAGGAGGTCCTTTCGTTTGTTAGGGGCAAGTCGCCCCCACCCGTCAGCCGAAGGCTGACACCCTCCCCCGCCTGACGCGGGGGAGGGCAAGCGGGAGTCTTTATTCCGGTCTCTTGGTTCCGCACTGAGCGCAGAAGTTCGTGGTGTTGGCCGTGCCGCAGTTCGGGCAGATCCAGCCGGGTTTCACTTCGGGCTTCTTTGCGCCGCACTGCGGGCAGAAGTTGCCGTTGTTCTGATTGCCGCAGACCGGGCAGACCCAGGCGTTCGCGGCCGGCTGCTGAGGCTGATACCCCTGCTGCGTCTGGAAGGTCTGCTGCTGGTACTGAGGCTGCTGATAGCCGTATGCCTGATTGTACTGCTGGCCGGCCGCGTACATATTCGCGATCTGGCCGCCGCCCATGTTCATGCCCATGCCGACGCCCATCAGGCCCGCCATCGCGCCGTTCTCGTTGCCAGCGGCGGTATTTAAGGCCGTGCCCAGGGAAGCGGTCATGTAGCCGGCACCCAGGTTCGGATTGCTGAGGGTCGCGGCGGTCTGGAGCATCTTTAAGCGCTCCTGATCCTCTTCGGGCATGGTCACGGTGGACAGCGCCACGCTCACGACCTCAAGACCTCTGAGCTCGCCCCACTTCTGGGACAGGACTTCGTTCATAGCCTGCTCCAGTTCGGTGTTGTGAGCAATGATCTCGCTCGGACGCAGCTGCATCGCACTCAGCTTGGCGAAAGCCGGCTGCAGCGCGCTGATGAATTCGCTCTTTAACTGCGTATCGATCTCTTCGCGTCTGTATTCGCTTCTGACGTTCCCCATGACCTTGGCATAGAACAGGATCGGGTCCGCGATGCGGTAGGAATACACGCCGGCGCAGCGGACGGACAGCTCCAGGTCAACGTTCGCTCTCGCATCCACGATGCGGAAGGGGATCGGATTCATGGTGCCGAACTTGTTGTCGATAAGTTCCTTGGTGTTGAAGTAGTAGATCCGCTGATCGTGGCCGGTATCGCCGCCGTAGGCGAGACGCTTGCCCAGGACCTTGAAGGTATCCTTGATGCTCTGCCACAGATTGCCGGTGAAGATGCTGGGCTCCGAAGAAGCGTCCCAGGTGAAACGGCCGGGCTCGGCGCAGAATTCCACGACCTTGCCGTCATCCACGATGATCATGGCCTGGCCGTCCGCGACCGCGATGCCGGAACCGTTGGTGATGATATTGTCGCTGCCCTTGGTATTGGTGCTGCGGCCTGAGGTATGCTTGACACCCTTGGTCATCAGGACGTCCTTGTCCATCGCCTCACAGTAAAAATACTCTTTCCACTGATCCGCCAGTACGCCGCCCGCGGCGCCCAATGCTGCACTGATAAGTCCCATTTTGTTCTCTCCTTTACTGAAAATATTGCTCTTTGTATTTTTATTTCAAGCCGCGAACCGCGGCAAAGATACCGACTTGCCCTCCTCCGGACGCGGGGGAGGGATGTCGCCGAAGGCGACAGGGAGGGGGCGACTTGCCCCTCTCTAGAACGTTCTTCCGCCGCCGCCGTGCGAGAAGCCGGACATGCCGCCTCCGCCGCCGAAACCGCCGCCGCTGCCGCCGCCGATCCGGTCGGAAGGCTGCGGCTTCGCGGTCTGCGTCACGCTGCTGTACAGATACAGCTCGTCGACGCGCCGCAGATGGAAGCTGCCCGGCACCGCGTAATTGCGGGCGGACGTCGCCTGATGCACGGTCTTGAGCTGGCTCCGGAGGGAAGCAAGCACGATCAGACCTACGAACAGACCGATCAGGAGACTGATCAGGATCTTGCCGAAGGTAGGCGGATAGAAGCCCAGCTTGTGCTTCTGTTCGATCAGCTTCAGGAACTGACTGCCTGCCGAATCATACTCGCCGTCGCTCAGGCGGGCGGCGACGCGGTCCAGCAGATAGTCGATGTCGCTCTGGAAACGTGCGACTTCCTCGCCGGTCGTGGAGACCCACATTTCCCGGCCGCCCATATCCACGCAGAGGATCAGCCCGGTCGTTTCCACGCCGCCGCAGACCACATAATCGTAGTAGTCCTCGGTAAAGGCGCGGATCCCGGTATAGCTGTTCGGCAGGGCTTCGTCCTCCAGTTTGTAGACGGTCAGGATGAACACTTTGGTTCCGTAGGTGCTTTCCAGTTCTGCCATCTTGCTTTCCAGCGCCAGCTTGCCCTCAAAGGAGAACAGATTGGCGCGGTCCTCCAGATGACCGGTGGCGGCCTGCGCCTTCGCGCCTGAGAAAAGCGGCAGGACCAGCAGGGCGAGGACCAGCAAAAGGATCAGTTGTCTGCATCTCTTTTTCATCATTCCGCCCTCCTAAAACACAAAGGTCAGGAGCGCCAGCACCGCGGCTGCCACCCCCAGAGCCGTTCCGAGGAAAGTCTTCGTCGCCTTGCTCTTGTCTGCGGGCAGATCGCCGACGATCTTGCCCGTCTGACCGTTCACGGCGTAGGTATAGGTCTCGCCGCCGTACTGCGACGTGATCAGATAGACCGGCAGCAGCACGTAGTTCACATTCGTATCCTGCAGCGCGATCCGGCTCCGGCTGGAGGTCAGCGTGGTATAGCCGTTGATGGCGCTGTAGAAGGTCGAAGCGACGGAGCTCTTGATCCGCGCGCTGGCCCGGCCCAGACAGGAATCCGCGTCTTCATCAAAGCGCTCTGCCACAAAGCCGCTCAGATACCCTTTGGCAAAGGGCTGAATATCCGAGAAATCATAGGGCTCCACGGAATCCATGAGCGCGTCGTCCATGCGGTGAGAACCGTCCACGGGGACCTTCGCGAAATCCATATCGCCTTCGCAGGTCACGTAGTAGTGGCTGGTCTCGGTATAATTGAACTTCGCGTCGCTCCACACACGGGTCCGCGTCGCGTCAAAGCCCATGGCGCCGTCCGTGTGGCAGTCGTACAGCCAGAACGGCAGGTAGAGGCCCTGGATCTTTTCGATCTTCTGCTGATCCAGGAAATGCTTCGGCAGCAGCTTCTTTCCTTTGCAGTAATTTGCCACGATCTCCTGCAGTTTTTTCTTGTCGATCCGGAAGGGAATGATGCCGTTCGGCTTGATCAGGCCGGAGACGTTCTGTTCCATCACGATCACGTTCCCGCAGTACGGACAGAAGCTGGCCGCCGTGACCGCGTCCGCCACCACTTCCGCGCCGCAGGATTTGCAGACGTAGGAAACCGTTCCTTCCAGCGTTTCTTGCGAAACGTTTTCTTTATAATCGCCCCAGTCAAATTCGGTGTCCGCGTTGACGTCGGCGTTTTTCACCTCTTCAAAGCTGAAATCGCTGCCGCAGTATTCGCAGATAAAACGCCCCTTCTCCGCGCTGTAGAGGAGCGGGGAGCCGCATCTGGGACATTTGAACGAAACTAATTCACTCACGTTTTTTCTCCTGTTTCTTTTGGCATTTTCAGCCGGAAAACAACAACAGAGTATCCTAATCCAGTGATACTATAACACAATTCTGCAAAATTGCAAGAAAAATGAATCATCGCGGCGACTGCCCCGGAAAGGCTTGCCATTCTCCTCTTTTTTCTGCTATAGTAAAGAAAAAACACAGTCCGATCGGAACGGAGGAACGATATGCAGCGCATTCAGCTCGGAAATACAGGAATCGAAATAGAAAAGAACGGCTTCGGCTGCCTGCCGATCCAGCGCATCTCCAAAGGAGACGCCGCCGCTCTGCTGCGCCGGGCTTTTGACGGCGGCATAAACTATTTTGATACCGCCCGCATGTATACGGACAGCGAGGAAAAAGTCGGGATCGCTTTCAAGGGTCTGCGGGACAAACTTTTTATTGCCACCAAGACCGCCGCGCTGAATGCCGCGGACTTTCGGAAAGATCTGGAGACCTCGCTCCGGACGCTGGGCACCGATTACATTGACGTGTACCAGTTCCACAATCCGCCCTTCTGCCCGAAACCCGGCGGAGAAGACGGACTGTACGAAGCCGCGCAGAAAGCGCAGCAGGAAGGCAAGATCCGTTTTATTTCCCTCACGAATCACCGGCTGAAGGTCGCGCAGGAAGCCATCGAATCCGGCCTGTACGCCACGCTGCAGTTCCCCTACAGCTATCTGTCCGGGCCGCAGGAAGAAGGACTCGTGGAAGGCTGCAAAAAAGCCGGCATGGGCTTTATCGCCATGAAAGCCTTAGCCGGCGGCCTCATCCGTGACGGCTATACGGCCGCCGCCTATATGGAGACCAAATCTAACGTCGTCCCGATCTGGGGCGTGCAGCGGGGCTGGGAGCTGGAGCAGTTCCTGGACGTGGTCGCGCACGGAGCCGAGCTCACCGAAGAACGCCGGGCGACCATTGAAAAAGACCGGGCGGAGCTGGCCGGTGATTTCTGCCGCGGCTGCGGCTACTGCATGCCCTGCCCGGTCAGGATCTCCATCCGCGACTGCGCGCGCATGACGCTGATGCTGCACCGCGCGCCGGCCAAATCCTGGCTGACCGAAAAATGGCAGAACGAGATGAAGAAGATCGAGAACTGCCTGCACTGCGGACGCTGCGCCTTAAGGTGCCCGTACGGACTGGATACGCCGCGCCTTTTGCAGGACAACTATAAGGAATACTGGAAGATCTTAGCGGAAAACAGCTGAGAAAACTGGTTGCAGAACGCTGTTCCCATACGAAAAAGAAGCTGTCGTTTCATCCCCGCGGATGGCACGGCAGCTTCTTTATCTTTTATACGGTCCGGAACGGTTTGGAGCGCTTCCTCTTCCCGCTGTTGCCTCCTCTTGTCTGATCATCGGTCTGCGTTGATTCCGTCGAAAAAGCGAAGCAGCAGGCGGAAAAGACGTTTTTCCTCCGGACCGAAACCGGCCATGGCGAAGCTGTCCTCTCCGGCCGCCGTTTTCAGGCGGATCGTTTCGCCTTCGGACGCTTCGCCGCCGTATTCGGTCACGATCTCCCGGATGCTTTTCTCCCGCAGCGCGGGCGGCATGAGATCTTCTGCCAGATCTGGATAACGGGCATTGTTCATATGACCGTTCAGGTCGGTATAGCTGTAGGGAACGGTGAAGTTCTGCTCCTGCGTGAGTTCCGGCAGACGCGGTGCGGCGGGCAGCGGCAGCGCGGATTCCTCAGGATCCGCCTCGATCTCAACGCCGACCTCCTCCGGAAAGACGATGTGCCGGCTTTCCTGATCCATCAGAGCCCAGAGCGTGGAGGCTTCCAGAAGCGTTTCCCCGGCCGCATCCGTCAGGCGGAAAAAGCGCGGAAAATACAGGTGCAGCGTTTCGCCCGGCCAGGAGAAAAGCGTCACCGTTTCGTCGTAGGAGGGCAGGCGCGTGACGCGGATCTGCTGGCGCGTGACGATCCAGAGGAGGCCCCTGTCCAGGGTCTTCTCCCGGCCCATGCCCAGCTCGGTCGTGTGGGCAATGGCGGCCTCCTGCAGCAGCGTAAACAGGGACGAAAGCCGAAGCCGGCGCTTCGCGTCCACATCCGAGCTGCGGAGCGTCAGAGTGGTTTTGTACAGACTCATGTTTTCGGCAGACGCTTCTGGATGGCGTCTACGACATCTTTCAGGCTGGAAAGCTTCTGCCACTGACGGCTGGGGATCCGCACGTCGAAGGCGGCTTCCAGACGGCAGATGATCAGGGTAAAGCCCATGGAATCGATGCCGGTGTCCGTATTGATGACCGTCTCTTCCGTCAGTTCCACGCCTTCCAGTTCGGGAGCCGATTCATAGATGATCTCCCGGGTCTTGTTTAAAATCTCTTCTCTGCTGATCATATTGAATTCCCTCTCCTGTCCTTTACGGGCGGTGCAGGCACCGCCCCTGCTTGCCCTCCCCCGGACGCGGGGGTGAAAACCGCCGAAGCGCTGCCTGCGGCAGAAAAAGCAAGGCGGTTTTCTTGACACCGTCCGAAAAAGCGACCCTCAGGGAAGCTTTTTCGTTGACCGTGGAGGGCGGGTGGTCGCCGAAGGTGACCGGGTGAGGGCGACTTGTCAGCCGCCCCTCTTATTCGTACCGGATCTCCCATCTTTTCAGCTTCCCGGTCTGCGTGCGGGGCAGCGGCGCCGCCTCAAACTTCACCCGGCCGATCTGTTGGCCGCGCGGCCGCTCTTCCATCACCGGCCGGATCTTCTCCAGGATCTCCTTTTGGGCTTCCGCTGCCTGCCTTCCCCTCTTGGGAAGGTGGCACGGCGCAGCCGTGACGGATGAGGTCCCCGGTTCGCCCAGTACCAGAACCAGCCGCCCGGCC
>JAFZRH010000046.1 GCA_017619975.1 Lachnospiraceae bacterium
AAGTCAACTCCGAGACCGACTTCGTCGCGAAGAACGCGGAGTTCCAGCAGTATGTCTCCGACGTGGCCGATCAGGTCATGAAGAGCGAAGCCGCGACCATCGAAGAGCTCTTAGCCGAGCCGTGGGCGCTGGATCCGAGCCTGACCGTCGAGCAGGAACTGTCCGAGAAGATCGCCCGCATCGGCGAGAAGCTTTCCATCCGCCGCTTTGCGAAGGTGGAAACGAGCGGTGCCGTGGTGATCTACATCCATGGCGGCGGCCGTATCGGCGTGCTGGTCGAGGCCGACACCGATGCTCCTGAAAACGAAGCAGTCAAGGAAGCCCTGAAGAACGTTGCCATGCAGATCGCAGCCCTTCGTCCTCAGTACGTCAGCCGTGCGGACGTGCCCGGCGACTTCATCGAGAAGGAAACCGAGATCCTGCGCGCGCAGATCATGAACGATCCCAAGGAAGCCGCGAAGCCCGAAAAGGTGATCGCCGGCATGATCCAGGGCCGTATCGCCAAGGAGATGAAGGAATTCTGCCTGACGGATCAGATCTACGTAAAGGCCGAAGACGGCAAGCAGACCGTCGGCCAGTACCTGCAGCAGGTTGCCAAGGCCGCCGGATGCAGCCTGAGTGTGAAGAACTTCGTCCGCTTCGAGACCGGTGAAGGCATCCAGAAGAAGGAAGAAGATTTCGCCGCCGAAGTTGCCAAGCAGATGGGAATGTAAAAAATCATCCTCAACGGAAGAGGAGCCCCGGACAGGGGGCTCCTTTTTCGTGTCAAAGGGTAGTGCCAAAGGGGACGGTTCCTTTTGGCACCCTTGCCCTCCCCCTGAAGAGGGGGAGGGTGCCTGCGAAGCAGGCAGGAGGGGGCGACTCGCCACCTCCCCCCTCAAAAACTCCTTGACTCTCCCCGGGTTTCATGGCATAATGAAGCCGCTGTTTATAAATTTTTTAGAATTATCGGCCCCGGGGCCTGAAGAAAAAGGGAGTCCCTATGGATCTGTTTGAAAAATGTTTTAAGCCGTCGGCTGCCGACGAGGCCCGCGCCCGCGGCGTATACCCCTATTTCCACGCGCTCGAATCCCGCCAGGATACGGAAGTTATCATGGAGGGCAGGCGCCGCATCATGCTGGGCTCCAATAACTATCTGGGCTTAACGACCAATCCGGACGTGATCGCGGCCGGCGTCGCGGCTTATGAAAAGTACGGCTCGGGCTGCAGCGGCTCGCGCTTTTTAAACGGCACGCTGGAGCTGCATCTGGAGCTGGAGGCGGAGCTGGCGAAGT
Source organism: Lachnospiraceae bacterium (assembly GCA_017619975.1). GTDB lineage: Bacteria > Bacillota > Clostridia > Lachnospirales > Lachnospiraceae > UBA6987. The sequence goes on from JAFZRH010000046.1 coordinate 1,275, forward strand.
TCCTCGGCAAGGGCGGCGTCATGACCTTCTCCACGGGTTTCCAGACGAACCTCGGCATTATCAGCGCGCTGGTCGGCAAGAGCGACTACGTGATCATGGACCGCGAAAACCACGCGAGCCTGTATGACGGCTGCAAGCTGTCCTACGGCACCATGCTCCGCTACCGTCATAACAACATGGAAGAGCTGGAAAAATGCCTGCAGCGCGTGCCCGAAACGGCCGGCTGCCTGATCGTGACCGACGGCGTTTTCTCCATGGGCGGCGATATCGCAAAGCTCCCGGAGATCTGCGCGCTCGCGGAAAAATACGGTGCCCGCGTGATGGTGGACGATGCCCACGGTCTGGGCGTCATCGGCAAGGGCGGACGCGGCACGGCCAGCTATTTCGGCCTGGAGGACAAGGTCGATATCTACATGGGCACCTTCTCCAAGTCGCTGGCGTCGCTGGGCGGCTATATGGCGGCAGATGCGCGCGTGATCGATTACGCGAAGCACTGCTCGCGCCCCTTCATTTTCTCGGCGTCCATGACCCCCGCCAGTGCGGCGGCGGCGCTCACGGCGCTGAAGATCCTGGAAAACAATCCTTCCCTGCCCGAAAAGCTGCAGGAAAACGCCCGCTACATGCGGCAGCGTCTGCGTGACAAAGAAATCAAAATGCGTTCCGGCGGCGGCGAGCAGATCCCCATCATCCCGATCTACACTTACGAAATGTTCCGTACCCTTCAGGTGACAACGGAACTGTACGAGAAAGGCGTTTACGTGAACAGCTCCCTGCCGCCGGCCGTAGGCCCGAACGAGTGCCTGATCCGCACCTCACTGATGGCGACGCACACCCACGAGCTGATCGACGAGGCAGTGGATATCATCGCGGAGGTCTTAAAGGAGCAGGGCGTATGAGAAAGGTCGCACTGGTAACGGGGGGCAGCTCCGGCATCGGCCGCGAGACGGTAAAAGCCCTGGTGGAAGCCGGCTGCCGCGTATTTTCGGTCAGCCGCCGGCCGGTGGACCGGGCGGATCACATCTGCGCGGACGTCACCGACGAAGCCGCCGTTCAGGCGGCGGCGGCGCAGGTCCTGGAAGAAGCCGGCCGCATCGATATCCTGGTCAACTGCGCGGGCTTCGGCATCTCCGGCGCGGTGGAATTCACCGAGCTAAAGGAGGCGAAGCGTCAGTTTGACGTCAATTTCTTCGGCATGGTCAACGTGAACAAGGCCGTGATCCCCGTCATGCGCGGACAGGGCGCAGGGCGGATCGTCAATATCAGCTCGGTTGCGGCGCCGGTCCCGATTCCCTTCCAGACCTATTACAGCGCCTGCAAGGCGGCGGTGAATTCCTATACCATGGCGACCGCCAATGAACTGAGACCTTACGGCGTCACGATGTGCGCCGTCCAGCCCGGCGATATCGCGACCGGTTTTACGGACGCGCGGGCCAAATCCATTGCCGGCGACGACGTCTATGGCGGACGGATCTCCCGGAGCGTGGCCGTCATGGAAAAAGATGAGCGCGGCGGCATGCAGCCCTCGGTCGCGGGTCGCTATATCGCGAAGATCGCGCAGAAAAAGAAGGTCAAGCCGCTCTATGCGATAGGCTTTTCCTACAAGGCGGTCTGCTTTCTGATGAAGATCCTGCCCTGCGGCCTGGCCAACCGGATCGTAGGGATGATATACGCGAAGTGAGTTTGGAGCAAGTCGCCCTCATCCGTCGCGGCAGGGCCGCGACACCTTCCCCCGCGTCCGGGGGAAGGCAGGGGCAGGTGCAACATTTCGCAGTTTTTCTCAAAAAACCTTTAAAAGTTTATTAAAATTATCTTGCCAAAAAGCGCCGTTTGCCATATACTGGAAATGGCGCATTTTCAGCGCAAAAAACGCATGAAGAGGTGAGCGTGATATGCTTAATTTCGTAGTCGCCGCCAGTGACATCAGTATTGGCGAGGCTCTTGGAAACATGGTCGTCGGTCTCGGCGTCGTGTTTGCAGCCCTGCTTTTCCTGTGCGGCATCATTTCCCTGTTCAAGTTCATCGCGAAATGGGACAAGTCTTCTTCCAAGGCTCCTGCCAAGGCACCGGTGAAAGCCGCCCCTGCAGCGCCTGCCGTAAAGGCTGCCCCGAAGGCGGAAGAAGGGATTGACGGCACGGTACTGGCCGTGATCTTAGCCGCTGTTGCGGAAAAGTGCGGGCCGAACGCCCGGATCACATCCATCCAGAAAAGCAAATAACTTTATCTAAAATCAAAAGGAAATTTCCAGGAGGAATTCAAAAATGAGCAACTACAAGATCACTGTCAATGGCGTAACCTACGATGTAACCGTAGAAGGCGGCAATTCCGGCCTCTTCTCCGCTCCGATGATGAGCGCTCCCGCTGCGTTTGCTCCGGCTGCTCCCGTGTTCTCCGCTCCGGCTCCTGCTGCCGCTCCGGCTCCCGCTGCCGCTCCCAAGGCTGCCCCGGCTCCCGCTGCCGGCGGTGTCAACGTGGAAGCTCAGGTTATCGGCAAGATCTTCAAGGTCATTGCCAAGGTCGGCGACACCGTTTCCGCCGGTGACGAGATCGTTATTTTAGACTCCATGAAGATGGAGATCCCGGTTGTCTCCCCTGCGGACGGCACCGTGGCCAGCATCAATGTAAAGGAAGGCGACGCCGTAGAAGTCGGCGACGTAATCGCGACCTTAAACTAAGCCCAGCCTAAAAAGGAGTAACTGCCATGTTGTTAAGTATCGGTGAGACATTCTCGAACCTGGCTCAGCAGACGGCCTTTGCTTCGCTGGACTGGAAGAACTACGTGATGATCCTGGTCGCGTGCCTCTTCCTGTATCTGGCTATCGCCAAGGGCTTTGAACCGCTGCTGTTAACGCCTATCGCGTTCGGAATGCTTCTTGTAAACATTTATCCGCAGATCATCGGGGCACCGACCACGTCCTATCTGGACCCTTACGGGAACGAGCTCGCGGTCGTGGAATTTGACGGGGAAGACCTTTATGCCGCGATGAATGTGGCCGGAGACGTCCAATATCTGGACGATGAAGCGCAGATCTTCGATGCATCCGGTGTCGTCGTAGCCAAGATCCGGATCGGCGGCAACGCGAAGGAATCGCTGGAAGCCATGGGCGCACCTGCCGAGGTGAATACCAGAAACGTTACCAGCCTTCTTTACTATCTGCTGGAGAACTGCGTCTACACCACCAAGGAAAATGCCGGCGGCCTGCTGCACTATTTCTACATCCTGGACGAATGGGCCATCCTGCCCTGCCTGATCTTCATGGGCGTCGGCGCGATGACGGACTTCGCTCCGCTGATCGCGAACCCCATCAGCTTCCTTCTGGGTGCGGCCGCGCAGTTCGGTATCTATGTCGCCTATCTGGGCGCCATCTTCTTAGGCTTTAAAGGCTCCGAAGCCGCTGCCATCTCCATCATCGGCGGCGCCGACGGCCCGACCTCCATCTTCCTGGCATCCCGTTTGGGACAGTACCACCTGATGGGCCCGATCGCCGTTGCGGCGTATTCCTACATGTCCCTGGTCCCGATGATCCAGCCGCCTATCATGAAGCTGATGACCACCGAGAAGCAGCGGAAGATCAAGATGGGTCAGCTGCGTCCCGTTTCCAAGCTGGAACGCATCCTGTTCCCGGTCATCATCACCATCGTCGTGGCGATGATCCTGCCGTCCACCGCTCCGCTGATCGGCATGCTGATGCTCGGCAACCTCTTCCGTGAATGCGGCGTGACCCGCCAGCTGCAGGAGACCGCTTCCAACGCGCTCATGTACATCGTGGTCATTCTGCTGGCCATCTCCGTCGGCGCGACCACCAGCGGCGAAGCCTTCCTGCGTGTTGAGACGCTGAAGATCGTTGTTCTGGGTCTTGTGGCCTTCGCCTTCGGTACCTTCGGCGGGTGTCTCCTGGGCGTCATCATGTGCAAGGCGACCAAGGGCAAGATCAATCCGCTGATCGGCTCGGCCGGCGTTTCCGCCGTTCCTATGGCCGCGCGCGTGTCCCAGAAAGTGGGCGCGCAGGCTGACCCGACCAACTTCCTGCTGATGCACGCCATGGGCCCGAACGTGGCCGGCGTTATCGGCACGGCTGTTGCGGCCGGCGTCTTCATGGCCATCTACGGCGTATTCTAAATCATTGTCATAACCCGACAGGGCGGATGCATGCATCCGCCCTTTTTTCAAAAAATTGAGAACATCGTGTCATCCTGAGCCACCGCGCGAACGGTATCGTGTCATCCTGAGCGACGACGCAAACGGTATCGTGTCATCCTGAGCGACGACGCGAAGCGTCGGAGTCGAAGGATCTTAAACCAGAAAGGACCCCCATGTCAGAATTCAAAGCAAAACCCGTAAAAATCACCGAAACCGTCCTGCGTGACGGCCACCAGTCCCTCATCGCCACCCGCATGACCACCGAGCAGATGCTGCCCATCCTGGACAAGATGGACCAGGCCGGCTACTACAGCGTGGAATGCTGGGGCGGCGCCACCTTCGATGCCTGCCTGCGCTTTTTAAGCGAGGATCCGTGGGAGCGCCTGCGCAAGATCCGGGCCGGCATGAAGAATACCAAGCTGCAGATGCTTTTCCGCGCGCAGAACATCCTGGGCTACCGCCACTACGCGGACGACGTAGTGGACTATTTTGTCAAGAAATCCCTGGACAACGGCATCGATATCATCCGTATCTTCGACGCGCTGAACGACCTGCGCAACATGCAGACCGCGGTCAAGGCAACCAAGGCCTACGGCGGCCACGTGCAGACCGCGATCTCCTATACGCTCGGCGAACCGTACACGGTCGAATATTTCGTGAACCTGGCCAAGGCAATGGAAGATATGGGCGCCGACTCCATCTGCATTAAAGATATGGCCGGCCTGCTGATCCCGTATGAAGCCGAAAAGCTGGTCAAGGCCATCAAGGAAGTCGTTTCCGTCCCGCTGCAGCTGCACACGCACTATACCAGCGGCGTAGCCTCCATGAGCTACTTAAAGGCCGTGGAAGCGGGCTGCGATATCCTGGATACCGCCATGAGCCCCTTCGCGCTCGGCACCAGCCAGCCGTTCACGGAAGTCATTGCCAAGACCCTGTCCGGCACGCCGTTCGATACCGGCCTCAACGAAGCGATCCTCCTGGAGATCGCCGACTATTTCCGCCCGATCCGCGAGCAGGCGCTCGCCAGCGGTCTCATGAACCCGAAGGTGCTGGGCGTGGATATCAATACCCTGAAGTATCAGGTGCCCGGCGGCATGCTGAGCAACCTGGTCAGCCAGCTGAAGGATCAGCACGCGGAAGACAAGTTCTACGATGTGCTGAAAGAAATCCCGCGCGTGCGCGAAGATCTGGGCATGCCGCCGTTAGTTACGCCGTCCAGCCAAATCGTGGGGACGCAGGCCGTTATGAACGTCCTCTTCGGCGAACGCTACAAAGTTACGACCAAGGAAACGAAGGCCCTTCTGCGCGGCGAGTACGGCAAGACCGTCAAGCCTTTCAATGCGGAAGTGCAGAAGAAGGTCATCGGCGACTTTGAGCCCATCACCTGCCGTCCGGCGGATCTTCTGGAGAATGAACTGCCGAAACTGCGTGAGGATATCAAGGAATACAGCATTCAGGACGAAGACGTGCTGACCTACGCGCTGTTCCCGCCGGTCGCGATCGACTTCTTCAAGGAGAGAAAGGCCGGCTTCCCGAAGCTGAAAGCCGCCGAGGAAGCGAAGAAGGCGGAAGAAGAAGCAAAGAAAGCCCCGAAGGCAGCTCCCAAAGCGGAAGCGCCTGCCAAGGAAAAACTGGTTCCGCTGCCCGCTCCGTTCCTGGGCTCCTGGCCCGGCGTGGTCGGCGAGGAAGCCGCGAAGTTCGTTTCCCATGCGCCGAAGGCCGGCGACAAGATGGAAGGCAGCGTGAAATTCGGCAGCGCCGACGTCAAATACACTATCGACTGCCTCGGCTAAAAGGCGTATAACACCGTGTCATCCTGAGCGAGCGAAGCGAGTCGAAGGATCTTACCCTCAAACAAAGGAGAATCTCTATGCAGACAGATGTCCGTCCGGCCGAAATGGCCCGCATCAACACCCCCGAACTGGCAAACGCCTTTATCGAAGAGCAGATCCGAGCCCTCCGGGCACAGATCGGTGACGGCAAGGTACTCCTCGCTCTCTCCGGCGGCGTGGATTCCTCCGTGGTCGCCGCGCTTCTCATTAAAGCCGTCGGCAGACAGCTGACCTGCGTGCACGTCAATCACGGCCTGCTCCGCAAGGGCGAGCCCGAGCAGGTCATCCGCGTCTTCGGCGAAGAGCTCGGCGCGAACCTGATCTATGTGGACGCCACGGACCGCTTCCTGGACAAGCTGGCCGGTGTGACTGATCCGGAGCGAAAGCGCAAGATCATCGGCAAGGAATTCATCGACGTTTTTGCGGAAGAAGCCCGGAAGCTGGAAGGCATCCGGTTCCTGGCGCAGGGGACCATCTACCCGGACATCCTCGAATCCGTCGCCGGCGTCAAAGCGCACCACAACGTGGGCGGCATGCCGGAGGAATTCGACTTCGAACTGGTGGAGCCGGTCAAGCTCCTCTATAAGGACGAGGTCCGCGTGGTCGGCAAGGCCCTGGGCCTGCCGGATTCCATGGTCTACCGTCAGCCCTTCCCGGGCCCCGGCCTGGGCGTGCGCTGCCCCGGCGCCATCACCCGTGACCGCCTGGAAGCGCTGCGCGAGGCCGACGCCATCGTCCGCGAGGAGATCGAGACCCTGCCCGAGCTGCCCTGGCAGTACTTCTGCGTGGTCCCGGACTTCAAGTCCACCGGCATCCGCGACGGCAAGCGCACCTTCAGCTGGCTCTGCATCATCCGCGCCATCAGCACCGTGGACGTGGTCGAAGTCAGCCCCGTCCACCTGCCGAAAGAGCTTATCGACCGCATGGTAAAGCGCATCACGACCGAAGTTCCGGCCATCTCGCGCGTCCTGGTCGACTACACACCGAAGCCGCCTGCAACGGTAGAATATGAATAAGCTTTGAGCCATGCACTGAGGAGAAAACAGGCCCGTCGAATGCTTGCATTCGGGCGGGCCTGTTTTTGCCGAAGTATACGGCGAATGCCGTCAGCGCGGGGCCGCCCTGCGGGCGGCCCCGCGCTGAGCATGGCTCAAGTGTCGCATGCTGATTTGTTACCGAACCGATCTTGTGAAAAAAGCCTTGACAAAATAGGATATACCCCATATACTGTTGACGGAGGTGAGATGTGGCGTACTTTGAAGTTGAATTCTACGAGAAAGCAAACGGAGAGCAGCCGGTAAAAGAATTCCTGAATAGTCTGGATAAAAAGATGCGGGCGAAAATGGTGAGCACGATCACAATCCTTCAGGAAAACGGATACGAACTTCGCGAACCTTATTCAAAGCACTTAAAGGAAGGCATTTTTGAACTACGCGCAAAGGTGGGAACAGACATCACGCGGGTTCTGTATTTCTTTTTTGTCGGGAACAGAATCGTTCTGACAAACGGGTTTATAAAAAAGACACAGAAAACGCCGGTTAGTGAGATTGAAAAAGCCCGGCAATACAGAGCAGATTATTTGAGACGAAAGGAGAGTGCGCAATGAGCAACAGATTCAATGACTATCTGAAAGAACAGCTTCAGGATTCTGAATTTCAAAGGGAATATGAAGCCCTACAACCGGAGCGTGCTGTTATTCAGGCTATAATCGATGCAAGACGCCAGTCCGGAATGACTCAAAAGGAGCTCTCGGATCGGACCGGTATTGCGCAGGGAGATATCAGCAAGTTGGAAAACGGAAATGCCAATCCTTCTATCAGAACATTGCAGCGTTTGGCAAGCGGCATGGGAATGACTCTCCGTGTAGAATTCCTTCCCGGGAATGCGGCAAGAGGATAATTCTGGCAACAATATGGCAACAAAAATCTGACAGCCTATGTTTGGAGCAGAATATCCGTCCCTGTCGAGTAAATCCGCCAAAAAATTATGGTTTTACCGTGAATACATCAGAGGAAAAAGTCATTCAGCAGAGGGAGTTATCGTATGAAGCGACAAAGCTCATCATTTTCGAAAACAACTAAATGCAGAGTCTTATTCTGCAGCATCATATTTTGTCTTCTTGTCCTGACTCTGACTGCATGTGGAACACAAACCAGGCAGGAAACCTCTGAAGAAGCAGTCAGCAGCCTATCGACGCCCTCGCTGACAGAAAACCCTCAGAAGGATACAATTCCTGACGAAACTTCGACTGTTGCTCAGACAGAAATGAATGTTAATAGTGAAACAATTCTTGATATCCCGGTATATTCCGAGGCGGATCTGTTTTTTAATGTGGACAATGATGGCTTTTACCTGGGGCGGGATGTTGCGTGCTATTATAACCTGGATGCAGGCCAAAATTCGACAGAAGGGATCCAGAAAAGAATTCCCACTTCCGCGATTCGCGTGAAAGACAACGGGAACATGTACTCGATTCATGAAACAGACAGCGGCTATCGCCTGTATCTGTTTTATGATCAGAGCCTCGATTATGCATTCACGATTGGATTCCCGGTCGTGGTAAAGGAACTACTGTCGATTTCCGACTTCTCCGAGTTAAAAGAAGGAGACAGCATAGAAACCGTGGAGACTGTTGACCCGGTTGCGGGGCTCTACAAGAAACTGCTTACCGAGGTCTGGCAGATAGATGCGAAAGGGGCAAAAGGTCAGGCGGAACATGGATATCCCTGCACCAGCATCCATTATTTATCGGATGGTCTGCTGAGGATTGAGTATGATATGCCGGAAGACGGGGTCCTTGTGATATCAAGAATCGAATTCGCACCGGACTATATCTTAACGGACCCTATAGGAAGAAGGGTCGATTATAAGATAGAGGAAATAGACTTGCCGGAGCAATAAGGCTGTTATCAATCCTGATAACAAAATGATAGCACCAGCAGTGACAGGCTGAATAATATGGACATATTAAATAAACAAAGGAATACAGACAGGACAAGACATATTTCCTAAACGAAATTGATTAAGTCCTGTCGAACATGAATAAGCTTTGAGCCATGCACTGAGGAAAAAACTAACAGCACCCGCCGAATGCTTGCATTCGAGCGGGGCTGTCTGTTTTTGACGAAGTATACGGCGAATGCCGTCAGCGAGAGCGCGCGGAGCGCGGTTGAGCGGAGCATGGCTCAAATCTTTTGCGGTCTGCGCATGGCTCAGAGCTTCCCTGCAACTCTGAAAAAGGAGTACTTTTCCCGGCGGGAGTATGCTACAATACAAGACACAGAGAGGAATAAGCTTTATGAACACCCCGTCAGCCACGCTCTTAAAACGTTTTATCGCTTATTACAAACCGCACAGAAAGATGCTGGCGCTGGACCTTCTTGCCGCGCTGCTGATCTCCGTCACCGGGATGATCTACCCCGTCGTGACGAACCGGATGCTGAACGAGTATATTCCGAACCGGATGTATCGGACCATCGTGATCGCCGGGCTGATCGTGCTGGGACTGTATATCGTCCGCTTTTTCCTGCGCTATTTTGTCCAGTATTACGGACATGTGATCGGCGTGCGCATGCAGTCGCGCATGCGGCAGGATCTGTTTGCGCACCTGGAAACGCTGCCCTTCCGCTTCTATGACGATCATGAGACCGGCAAGATCATGACACGCATCACGAGCGATCTGTTCGAAGTCTGCGAGCTGGCGCATCACGGTCCCGAAAACCTGCTCATCAGCTCGGTCATGATCGTGCTGTCGTTCATCTATCTTCTGACGATCGACCCCATCCTGACGCTGATCATTTTCGCCTGCGTGCCGATCCTGATCTTCGTGTCCGTGCATTACCGCCGGGAGATGCGAAGCGCGTTCGACGACCGCCGCAGGAGCAATGCGAAGATCAACGCGGCGGTGGAGAGCAGCGTGACCGGCATCCGCGTGACCAAAGCCTATACGAACGCGGAGCGGGAGATCGAAAAGTTTGCCGTGGGCGATACCGAATTCGTGGACGCTTCCAAGCGCGCCTACCGGGCCATGGCCCGTTTCTTCTCCTCTACGGCCTTCATCACGGACGTTTTCAACGTGATCATCCTGATCGCGGGCGGCCTCTTCCTCTATGACGGCCGCATCAATTTCGGCGACTATTCCACGTTTATCGTTTCCGTGAACCTGTTCATCAATCCGGTGAATACCCTGATCAACTTCATGGAGCAGTACCAGAACGGCGTTTCCGGCTTCAAGCGCTTCGTAGAGATCATGGACGAGGAGCCGGAAAAGGACGCGCCGGACGCGGAGCCGTTAACAAACGTTGAGGGGGAGATCGAATTTAGGGACGTGAGTTACTCCTACCCGTCCTCGGACGAAGTGCTGCACCACGTGAATTTAAAGATCCGCAAAGGGGAAAAGCTGGCACTGGTCGGCCCCTCCGGCGGCGGCAAGACCACGCTCTGCCACCTGCTGCCGAATTTCTATGAGCTGGAAGAGGGCAGCGGCCAGATCCTGATCGACGGCAGGGACATCCGTCATCTGACCCGAGAATCCGTCCGGAAAAACATCGGGATCGTGCAGCAGGACGTCTTTTTGTTCTCCGGCAGCATCCGCGACAACATCCTGTACGGCCGGCTGGACGCGACCGAGGAGGAGGTCGTGGAGGCCGCCAAACGGGCGCATATCCACGATTACGTCGTTTCGCTGGAGAACGGCTACGATACGCAGATCGGAGAGCGCGGCATCAAGCTTTCCGGCGGTCAGAAGCAGCGGCTCTCGATCGCCCGGGTCTTTCTGAAAGATCCGGCGATCCTGGTCCTGGACGAGGCGACAAGCGCGCTGGACAATACCACGGAGGTCCTGATCCAGCAGGCGCTGGACGAACTGTGCGAAGGCCGCACGACGCTGGTGGTAGCGCATCGTCTTTCCACGATCCGAAATGCGGACGAGATCGCGGTCGTGGTGGGCGGCGAGATCAAAGAGCGGGGCACGCATGAAGCGCTGATGCAGGCAGACGGCCTGTACCGAAAGCTGTACTCCCTGCAGTTTCGGGAAAACGACCTGATCGGCTAAAGCGGCGCAGCTTTCGGGGTCTTGTTAAACAAAGAAAGTGCAAAACCATGATCAAAAGAGAAAAGAAAGAATAATCGGTAATTTTATCTGGCCGGATAAATGACCATTTAAGTGATCTGGAACAGGCTGTACTGGGTTGCCTGCGAGAGAACCCTGAAATAACCAGTGCAAAAATGATCATAAAGACAGGTAAATCTCAGCGCACGACCGCCCGCGTTCCGGCAGCATTTAAAAGGAAAGGCCTGATCACCCGTATTGGATCCAAAAAGGCTGGATACTGGCAGGTGAAATAGCCATTCCCCGGCAACGAAAAATCTGACAGTCTGCACCAGGGGCAGAAAGAAGGGGGAATCATGGGTAAAAGAAACAATATCCGTTCTCACAGGGGTTCTACAACGCAAAGAGCATTGAAAATAAAAAAGCAAATAAAAGATCTGCGGCCGGCGCATTTCCTTTTCCTGACGGTTGCCGGCATCATAAACGCATTCGGCGTGACGATCTTTCTGTATCCCGTCAAGCTATATGACAGTGGGATATCGGGCACTTCCATGCTGCTGGATCAAATCACGCCGGAGTATTATGAGCTCTCACTGTTCCTGCTGCTGTTGAACATACCGATCTTTCTGTTCGGGTTAAAAAAGCAGGGCTTTACATTCACCGTGTACTCGATCTATGCGATCAGCATCTATTCTTTCATGGCTTTCCTGATCATGAAAGTGCTGCCGATCAACGTCGAATTTGTATCCCCTCTGGCAGGCTCTGATCTGCTGCTCTGCGCGATATTCGGCGGTGTGATCTCCGGCGTAGGGAGCGGGTTAACGATCCGATTCGGAGGCGCAATTGACGGAATAGACGTGTTGTCGGTAATCTTCGCAAAGAAAATGGGAATTTCGCTTGGTACCTTTGTGATGATCTACAATACAGTTCTTTATATCATTTGCGGGATCGTGATCGAAAGCTGGATCCTGCCGCTGTATTCCATCGTTACATACTTTGTCGGAGCGAAGACAGTGGATTTTGTTGCGGAGGGCTTTGACCGGTCTAAATGCGCCATGATCATAACCACGAAAGCAGACGAGATCTCGAAAGCACTTTCCCAGGGGTTTCAGGCCAGCGGTACCATTGTCAGCGCTACGGGGGGGTACTCTAAGAACAGCAAGCAGATCCTTTACTTCATCGTCAATCACTTCCAGATCAACAAGCTGAAGACGATCGTGCTGGCAATCGACGAGCAGGCATTCATTTCACTTCAGGACGTCTCTGACATCATCAGAAAGCGATAGTGCAGGGATCCCGACCATTTAAGAAGTTTATTATGAGATTACAGCTGAGAAATATTACCGTAAAATACGAAAACAACGTTATTCTTGACCGAATCAATTTTGAGATTCGCGACAGTGAAAAAATCGCCGTCGTGGGCCGGAACGGCTGCGGGAAAACCACGCTCTTAAAGGCCATCACGGGAGAAGTCGAAACCGCCAACCTTTCCAGCGACGAAGACTCGGGCATCTTTCTCTCCGGAAAGCAGAGCATCGGCTGCCTCAAGCAGGTGAGTTTTGAGGACGGCAGCATCTCGGTCGGAGACGAGATCCGGAAAGTGTTTGCGCCTGTTTTCGAAACGGAAAAACGGATGCACGAAATAGAGGACCGGCTTACCGGCCAGGATGAAAAACTCCTGGGAGAGTATCACAATCTCCAGAAAAAGATGGAATCACTGAGCGGCTACACCTGGAAACAGGACATGGAGATCATGTTCCAGAGCTTCGGCTTTGCCCTGTCGGACCTGGAACGGCCGATCGGCACTTTTTCCGGCGGACAGCAGACGAAGGTGGCTTTTATCAAGCTCCTGCTTTCCCGCCCGGACATCATGCTTCTGGACGAGCCGACGAACCACCTGGACCTGCCTGCCATCGAATGGCTTGAGAAATACCTGAAAAAATATGACAAGGCGGTGGTGATCGTTTCCCACGACCGGATGTTCCTGGACAATGTCACGGACGTCACGTATGAGATCGAGTATCATCACATGAAGCGCTATCCGGGGAACTATTCGGCTTTTGTGAAGCAGAAAGAACTGGCTTACGAAAAGCAGGAAAAGGATTACGAAGCCCAGCAGAAAGAGATCAGGCGCCTCACGGAGTGGATCGAGAAGTGGAAAAACACGCCCACGAAGGTCGCCGCCACCCGTTCGAAGCGCATGGCGATCGAGCACATGGTGAAAGTCGAAAAGCCGCAGCGCTTCGACACCCGGACCTTCAAAGCCCTCTTCACGCCGAAATGCGAAAGCTATCACGACGTGCTGGACGTGAAAAAACTGGTGATCGGCTACGATAAGCCGCTTGCCGAAGTATCCTTCCTCCTCACGAAAGGCGAGCGGCTTGCCGTGATCGGGGAAAACGGAAAAGGAAAATCCACCCTGCTGAAAACGCTGATCGGCGAGATCCCCCCGTTAAGCGGGAAAGCACGCTTCGGGATCAACGTTCAGTTCGGTTACTATGACCAGCAGCGCGCCGTGGTGAACGACGGGGATCCGAATGAAAGTATCCTGCAGAACTTCTGGAATGCCTATCCTGACCTGTACCGGGAGGAGGTGCGTTCGGCGCTCGGCGCGTTCCGCTTTACCGGGGAAGACGTGGAAAAGGCGATGGGACTTCTTTCGGGCGGGGAAAAAGTGCGGCTGGAGCTCTGCAAAATGTTCTACGCCAAGCCGAATCTCCTGATCCTGGACGAACCGACCAACCACATGGACATCAAGGGGAAAGAAGCGCTGGAAGACATGCTGAAAGCCTATGCCGGCACCGTCCTCTTTGTCTCCCACGACCGGTATTTTATCCGGCAGGCGGCGACCGGCATCCTGGAATTTGATACAAACGGCGTCCGCAAGTATGCCTGCTCCTATGACGAATACCTGGCAGAAAAGGAAAAACGGGACAAGGGAATCATTACGGACGGGCCTGCCGAAAAGAAAAAAGCGCCCGCTCCCGTCCCGACTCTGGATGACGTATTTGACAAGCGGACGTATTACAACCCCGGGAAGATCCGTTCCCGTCTGGAGACACAGCTAAGCACCTTGGAACGGAAGCTTTCGGAAAGCGAGGAAAGGGCCGCAGAGCTGAAGATGCGGCTTGCCGACCCGGAGATTGCTTCGGACTATAAAAAGCTGATGGAGCTCGAGGAACAGCTTTCACAGGAAGAGCAGGAGCAGGAAACGATTCTGGAACGGATGCTGGAAGCAGAAACGGAGCTTGACGAGCTGAATGAAAAAGCTCCGAAGAAAAAGCCGTAGACAGGTCCGTCCGGACCCGGACAGAAAAGAAAAGCCCCAAAAGCCTTTTTCCGGAGAGAATCAGTGCTTTTCGGGCTTTTTTGGGGCAGAAACGCCGGCCGTCAGAACGCGGCCTGATAGATTTTGACGATATCTTCTTTCTTCAGCGGTACGTAGCAGCCTTCGCAGCCGGCGGCCGCCTTTTCGGCCATAATCTCAAATTTCTCCTGTGTGGTGATGCCGACCTCGCGCAGCGTCATCGGGATCTCAAGCGCGTCTTTGAAAAAGCGGCGCGTGCGTTCGATGGCTTCGCGTGCGTTCAGCCATTTGTCGGCTTTGGGATCAAGATCCCAGACGTTGACGCCGTATTCGGCGAATTTGTCCACCGTGTCCGCGGAGAGCACATATTCCATCCAGTGCGGTGTGAGGATCGCGAGTCCCTGACCGTGGGTAATGTCGTAGAAGGCGCTCAGCTCGTGCTCCATCGGGTGGACGCACCAGTTTACACCGCAGCCGGCATTTAAGGTCCCGTTGATGGCCCAGCTGGAGGCCCACATCAGATTGGCGCGGGCTTCGTAATTTTCGGGATCTTTCAGGGCGACGGGGCCGTAATGAATGCAGGTCTTTAAGACCGCTTCGCAGAAGCGGGCCTGCAGGAAGCCTTCCTCGGTGGTGAAATAGTTTTCAAAGGTGTGGCTCATGATATCCGCGGTGCCGGCCGCCGTCTGCCGACGGGAGACCGAAAAGGTGTAAGAGGGATCCAGGATGCTCATCTTCGGCGTGAACAGAGGCGAACCGGTGCCCCATTTTTCATTGCGGGACAGATCGCTGATAACGGCAAAGGAATCCATCTCGGAGCCTGTGGCGGCGATCGTCAGCACGGCATAGACGGGCAGAGCGGCTGTGATCTTCGACGGGTCGATGACCAGATCCCAGGCGTCTCCGTCGTATTTCGCACCGGCCGCGGTGACCTTCGCGCAGTCGATCACGCTGCCGCCGCCGACGGCCAGCACCATATCGATGCCGTTTTCTCGGCAGAGGCGGACGCCTTTTCTGACGGATTCGATGCGGGGGTTCGGCTCCACGCCGGAAAGCTCAAAGACGCCGAGCCCGGCTTCGCGCAGGATCTTCAGGACGTCGTCATAGAGTCCGGAGCGTTTGATGCTGCCGCCGCCGTATACCAGCAGGACCTCGGATCCGCTTTCTTTGAGCTCGCGCAGCCGTTTCAGCTGGCCCTGACCGAAGTGGATGCGGGTCGGTATTTCAAAGGTGAAATTGTACATGGGTATTCCTCCGGAAGCGATGATTCTTATGCATAGCTTACCGCCCCCGGCAAACCTTGTCAAGAGGCCGCTTTCCGGGATCCGGCTGCGGCGGATCCCGCATAATTCTTGCAATAGATCCGGAAATATGGTATTTTAGGCAGGAAAGGAAGACGCGGATATGGTTTTTCTCAAATACGGGTTGCTTTGCCTCTTTTTTCTGTCGGCGGGCATCCATTTATACGCTTCGGCCAGACAGGATAAAAAGCTGCGGAATCAAACCAAACCTTTTATCCTCCTGTTTCTGCTGGGCTTTTACTGCTGTGCGGCGGATCCCGTCATGGCGACCGTTGTATTGGCGTTATTGTTCTCCTGGCTCGGCGATCTGCTGCTGATCAAAAAAGGCACAAAGTGGTTTGCGGCCGGCGGGGTCGCCTTCATGATCAGTCATATTTTCTTTATCGTCAGTTATCTGAAGCAGACCGATTTCGGATCGGTTCCGGTTTTGGCGGCCGTTCTGCTGATCGCGGCTTTTGTAACGGCCGCGCTGATCCTGTTTCACTATCTGCGGCCGCATCTGCCGAAAGCGCTGTTTTATCCGATGCTGGCCTATCTGATCCTGAACGGCCTGATGAACTGCTTCGCCTGGTTCCGCTCTCTGACGATCGGAGGTCTGGCAGGGCTGATCACCGCCGTCGGGGCGCTGCTGTTCTTTGTTTCCGATTCTTCGCTTTTCTTTGTGCGTTTCCACAAGGAAAGCCGGCTGAAAACACATTTTCTGGTCATGCTGACCTATTCCCTCGGCGAATTTCTGATCGTCCTGGGGCTGATCATGGGATAAGGAGGTCTCCCGATGAAATATTATCTGTACAATCCGCTGGCCAATAACGGGATCCGGACGGAAGTCGCCGGCGCGCAGCTGATCGATGCGACCGGACTGGATTATGCGGCTTTCTTCCGGGATCTGAAGGAAGAAGACGAAGTCGTGCTGATCGGCGGCGACGGGACCGTCAATTATCTGATCAATCATGTCGACTGCGAAAAGCTGCGCAGCAAGGTTTATCTGCTGGCGAACGGGACCGGCAACGATTTCCTGCGTGATATCGGAGAAAAGCCGGGCACGGAGATCCTGCTGAATCCGTATCTGACAAACCTGCCCACCGTTCGGGTAAACGGTCTGGAGCGGAAATTCATCAACAACATGGGCTTCGGCATCGACGGCTACTGCTGTGAAGTCGCGGACCGGATCAAGGCAAAGACGCCCAATAAAAAGATCAATTATACCGGGATCGCGGTCAAGGGACTGCTGTTCCACTTTAAACCCTGTCATGCAGCGGTGGAAGTGGACGGTGTGACGCATGAATTTGATCATGTATGGCTGGCACCGGCCATGAAAGGCCGCTTTTACGGCGGGGGCATGATGATTGCTCCGCAGCAGGACCGCGCCTCGGATCAGCTGAGCGTTGTGATCTACCGGAGCCGCTCGAAGCTGAAGGCGCTGATGAACTTCCCTTCGATCTTTGAGGGCAAACATGTGGAGAAGCCCGATCTGACCTGTGTTCTGACCGGGAAGAAGATCCATGTTAAATTTGCCCGCCCCTGCGCGGCGCAGATCGACGGCGATACGGTCCTGAACGTCACGGAATACACGGCCGAGCTGTAGAACTGCTTTGGCTGAAGGACGGCATTGACCAGACGGATCAGAGAAAACGGCCTGTCTTGACAGACGCCGTCTGTTCCTGTATGATAAAAAAGATCTGTTCATAATCAGCGGAAGCAGCCGCCTCTGCGGCTGCGGAAGAAGGAAGAAAGAAAAGAAGGAGAAGAAAGATGAAGAAAGCAATTGCAATACTGACAGCCCTTGCCCTGGTAGTCGCGATGGCGGCCTGCGGCGAGAACGTGATTCCTACAAAAGCACCGACGGAACCGGAGACCACGGCGGCAGCGGCTCAGACGACCGAAGCTCCGAAGCCTGCTGAAACGACCGAAGCTCCGAAGCCTGTCGAGACGACCGAAGCTCCGAAGCCCGTCGAGACGACGGAAGCTCCGAAGCCCGTCGAGACGACGGAAGCCCCGAAGCCCGTCGAGACGACCGAAGCTCCGAAGCCCGTTGAGACGACGCCGGCGGAAACGACGCCCGAGGTGACGGTCCCGGCGGAAACGACGCCGGCCGCGCCGGTCGCCGGCAAAGAAGAGTATTACAAAACGTATCTGGGCAGTGAGGATATGAAGCCTCTCAGCGAAACGGTGCGGACTGCCATGCTGGTGGAAGGCGCAGAACTCTATGCGATGACTTACGGCACCGGTGTGGTAGTCATCGAAGCGGAGGGCGGCAAGCTTGAACTTTACGGAGAAGAAAGCAAGCTGTACGCGCATATTTATTTGAAACCGCAGGACGGCAATGAAGGAGAAGACAACTGGTACGTCTGCGAGATCCCCGAAGGCGAGGATCCGTTCGACAGTTTCGGCGGCTCCGGAGATATCCTGACAGGCGTCGATCCCGAAAGCGCTGTCCTGACATATCTGGAAAGCTTTACCGAAAACGGCGTCGAATATGACCGCCTGCTGATGACAGCGCCGGAAGGTGCCGCGGATCCGGATTCGCCGCAGGAGGCGTATCTGACCGTTAAAGCCGATACGCATGAAGTCGTTCGCATGGAGATGGAAATGAACGATCCGGAGAATCCCGATGTCGTACAGGGCGCTCTGATTGAGTTCCTGGAGGAGGGTTCGCTGGGGATCCCCGAAGGGATCACCCCGGAGGAAGGTGATTATCAGACGATTCTCATGTCGGTGTTCATGGGCATGATGACGCTGATGAGTGACTTTATGTAAAAAGCGTTCGGCGCTGATCCGGGCCTATTTCTCCTCTTTCGGAGAAATAGGCCTTTCTAATTCCCTGCCGTGACCGCTTTATTTCCCCGGCCTTTCTGCTACAATGAGGGCAGAAAAAGAAAGGAGGAACTGGCCATGACAGGAAGATGCGTTATTTGCGGAGCCCCGCTGGAGGGCAGCGTCTGCAGCTATTGCGGGACCCCGGTACCGGGCAGCCGGAAGACGGCGGAGAACAGCCGCTTTGAACAGAGAGCGCGGCGGACGGAACCGAAGAGAGCTTCGGAAAAGACCGTGGCCAGCTCCCGGAATAAATGGGTGGCTCTTGTTCTGTGTCTGACCGTAGGGTGGCTCGGAATTCATCGCTTCTACGTCGGAAAGATCGGAACAGGGATCCTGTACTGGGTGACCAAAGGCTTTTACGGGGTCGGCGTGATCGTAGACCTGATCCTGATCCTGACAGACAGATTTGAGGATGCGCAGGGACTGCCTTTACGGGCAGACGGCGCAGCGGCAAAAGAGGGGGCCTGAAAAAGCCCCCTCGAAAACGGGACAGAAAGGAAACGGCAGTATGATTTTCGGAAGAAAAGGGAGAAATGACGGTGTGATCCGTTTTACGGACGAAGGAAGAAATCTGGTCATTTATCGTTACGGATCGGACAGCCGGGATCTGCTGCTTTTGCCGGGGTCCCGGATCCGGGTCGAGGAAGGACAGGCCATCGCGTTTATGGCCGGCCATGAACTGGCCGACGTTTTCGATAAAGGACTCTATCTCCTGACGCCGGAGAACTTCCCGATCCTGGCGGAAAAAAGTCCGTTCCGGATGCGGCCCGTCCGGCCGGTCCGGGCAGAGCTGTATTTCATCAATATGCAGCCGGTCACGGAAAGAAAATGGGCGACCCGGTCGCCGGCGCTGGTGCGGGAAGAGGGGAGGAACCTTCTGGTCCGCGCCTACGGAACGTACGATTTTCAGGTGACGGACGCGATCCCCTTCATGCTGGAGGTCTTCCGCAGCCGCGGCTTCCAGACGACGTATGAGATCGTAAGCTTCCTGCCGACCCTGATCGCGGGGGCTTTTGCCGCGACGGTCAGTGAACTGAGGATGCCGGTGCCGGAGATCATCAATCATCCCTGGGAGATCTCGTCCCTGGTCTGCCGCAAGGCCAATCAGTCAGCCGCGCCGCTGGGACTGGAGATCATGAACGTGATGATCGAAGGTGCCAGCCTGCCGGACGAATAAGGCGGAGCCTGTTCCGCGGCCGGCGCCGCGGGAGAGGGAAAGACCATGAAAGCAGTGCAGACGGAACAACAAAAAAAGAGACAGCTGATCCTGTTCCTGGCACTGGATGTGCTGTGGATCGGCTTTATTTTCTGCCGTTCTCTTCAGACGGCGGACCGGTCTATGGCGGAAAGCGGCCGGATCCTCGCCCTGGTGCGGAAGATCCTTCCGTTTATGACCTCGTTTCTGATCCGCAAACTGGGGCATTTCACGGAGTTTCTGATCCTGGGGGCCCTGTTTTGTCTGACCGGCCGCAGCGTGCGGCGCCTGCGGGACGGGAACGCTTTTCACCTCGGTTTTCTTTATCCCGCGCTGGCGGGACTTCTGGTCGCTGCCGGCGATGAAAGCATCCAGCTGGGGGTGGAAGGCCGCAGCGGCGAGATCCGGGACGTACTGATCGATTTTTCCGGGGTGCTTTGCGCGCTGCTGCTGGGGCTGCTGCTTGAGGCGCGGCGAAGGAAAAAGGCTGCGCCGCCGAAGAGCGGGTAACGCGCTGCCGCACCGCGGAAACGGAGAAAGGAGTTATTATGCAGGAAATCAAATGTCCCCACTGCGGGCAGGTTTTTACGATAGATGAGGCAAACTATGCTTCGATCGTGCAGCAGATCCGGGATCACGCGTTTGCCGAAGAGCTGGAACAGCGCAAAAATGAGGCGCTGCGCGCCATGCAGGCGGAAAACGAGACCAGACTGACGCAGCTGAAAGCACAGCTGGAGAATGCCGAAACGGAGAAGGAACTGGCGGTCCGGAATGCGCTGGCAAAAGAGCAGGAAAAAGCTCTCGGACAGACCCGCGAGCTGGAGATCCTTCGTTCGGAACTGGCGGCACAGCAGAAGATCGCCGAAGCCGAGCGGGCCGCGGCCGTTGAAGCCGAGCGGACCGCGCGGGAGAAAGCCGTGAGCGAACTGAAAAACCGGCTGATTTTGACGCAAAGCGCTTTCGAACAGGAAAAGCTTCGCTTAAGCAGCGAGAATGAACAGCGCATCCGGCAGAAGGACGAGGAGATCGCGTATTATAAAGATCTGAAGACCCGGCTCTCGACCAAGATGGTCGGCGAGTCGCTGGAGCAGCACTGTGAGATCGAATTCAACCGTCTCCGCATGAGCGCGTTTCCCCGTGCCGCGTTCGACAAGGACAATGACGCGCGCGAAGGCTCGAAGGGCGATTACATCTTCCGGGACTATGATGAGGACGGGACGGAATATATCTCCATCATGTTCGAGATGAAAAACGAGATGTCCGAGACCGCGACGAAGCATAAAAACGAGGACTTCTTCAAAAAGCTGGACAAGGACCGCCGTGAGAAAAAGTGCGAATATGCTGTGCTGGTCTCTGTGCTGGAGGCCGACAACGAACTGTACAACACGGGGATCGTGGATGTTTCCTACCGCTTCCCCAAGATGTATGTGATCCGGCCGCAGTTCTTCCTGCCGCTGATTTCCCTGCTGACAAACGCGTCGAAGGGAAGTCTGGAATACCGCCGCAAACTGCAGCTGGCCGAGCGCCAGAACCTGGATGTGGAGGATTTCAACCGGCAGCTGCTTGATTTTAAGGATAAGTTCTCCCGGAATTACCGTCTGGCAAGTGAGCGCTTCCAGAAAGCCATTGAAGAGATCGACAAGACGATCGACCACCTGCAGAAAACGAAAGACGCCCTGCTTTCTTCGGAGAACAACCTGCGCCTGGCGAACAGCAAGGCAGAAGAGCTTTCCGTGAAGAAGCTTACCCGGGGAAATCCGACCATGCGCCGCAAATTTGAGGACGCCGGAGTCGAACTGTAGACGATTTGGGAGGGGAGACGTTCAGATGAACACAGAAGCGTTTGCGGAAAAGGAAACGGCATTCCGGTACGATTTTACCTCTTTGATCGACCGGAGCGGCAAGGACGCGCTGGCAACGGAAGGGCCGGCCGTCGGTTTCGGTCCCTCGCTGCCCGAAGCGCCGTACGATTTTATCCCGATGTGGGTGGCGGATATGAATTTTCCGACGGCGCCTTCGATCGTCCGCGAGATCCGTGAGCGGGCGGCGCATCCGCTTTTCGGGTATTTCCTCGCTTCCGACGCTTATTACGAAGCCATTTTCCGCTGGCAGGAACGCCACGGCGTAAGCGGTCTTACGAAAAGCAATATCGGTTATCAGAACGGCGTGCTGGGCGGTGTGGCTTCACTGCTCAAAGTCTATACGCAGCCGGGAGAAAAGATTCTGATGCACAGCCCGGCGTATATCGGTTTTTCGCATGTGCTGGCAGATCTGGGCCGGCAGGCGGAGCTTTCTCCGCTGAAAAAGGATGAAAACGGCATCTGGCGCATGGACTATGACGATATGGAACGGCGGCTGAAAGAGGAGAAGATCCATTTTGCGATCCTCTGCTCCCCGCACAATCCGACCGGCCGCGTCTGGACAAAAGACGAGCTGTCAGCGGCCATGGCGCTGTTTGAAAAGTATGACTGCATCGTAGCCTCGGATGAGATCTGGTCCGATCTGGTTTTGCCGGGACATGTCCACGTTCCGACGCAGAGCGTCGGTGAAGACGCGAAAAACCGCACGGTTGCCTTTTATTCCCCCAGCAAAGGCTTTAATTTATCCGGGCTGTGGAGCAGTTATCATATCGTATACAACAAAACGATCCGCGACCGGCTGGAACGGCAGGGCGCATGCACGCAGTACAACAATCTGAACGTTCTGTCCATGCATGCGACCGTCGGCGCCTACAGCGCAGAAGGGGCAGCCTGGCTGTCGGAACTGCTGAAGGTCATTCAGACCAATGTGGATTACGTCTGCGATTTTGTCCGCCGTGAGCTGCCGGGCGTTGCGGTCAGCCGGCCGGAAAGCACCTATCTGGTCTTTCTGAGCTGCGATGCCTATGTGCGGCATTCCGGGCGAAGCATGGATGAGATCCTTGCCGCCTGCTGGCGGGTGGGCGTCGGCCTGCAGGACGGCCGGCCGTTCTATGAGCCCTGCGGCCTGCGGATGAATCTGGCGCTGCCTTTTTCCCGGGTCAGGGAAGCGATGAAACGCCTGAAAGAGGAAGTTTTTCTGTAACAACGGGAGTCCGTAAGCAAGACAGGCCCGGCCGAAAGGCCGGGCTTGCATTTGGGAAAAGATGATGTTATAATGTAGCAAGCCTTCCGGACAGGAGGGCTAATAGGTTTTGCCTTTAAGGCAAATGAAGGAGTTCTGCATTTTTCTATGACGACTTCTGACGGCAACAGGAAAAAATCGGCCTCCCGCAGTCGGGAAGCAGCTATAAAACGCAGGCTGACGATGAGTCTGCCGGGCGTACTGGCAACCGCTGTTTATATGCTTGCCGCAGTCTGGTTTTATATCAGTCTGCTTCGGTCTAAACTTGTAGCAACGAAATATCTGGTTCTGATCGCTGCGGCGCTTCTTCTGCTGGGCGCGCTGACGGCGTTTCTTTGTCATAATCTCCGGAAAAAGATTCGCTTTGCCGCAGGCGCTTTGATTGCGGTACTGGCAGCGGCCGGTCTGCTGTACGGCGGCAGCGTGGTGAATAAGACCAAGAAGACCATAGAAGATATGATCGTTACGGAGACGACGACCGCGGAAGAAACGGAGACGAGTTCGGAAGAAACACCGGTGCCGGTGCAGGTGCAGATCGGCGTCTTTGTCCTGAAAGACGACCCGGCGCAGGCGATCGACGAGTTGTTGCCCGGACCTTTTGCGGTGCTGAAGGAAAAAGACCGGGCAGAAACGAATCTGGCACTGGAACGGATCGCCGGAGAGCTTGGCGTCAGCTTTGCCGTCGGAGAGCAGATCCTGGAATATGAGACGCATTTCGAAGCTGTCCGAGCCCTGCTGCTCGGCGATGTCAAAGCCGTTCTGATGAGCGAAGAGGATCTGCTGGATGCGGAGGCATTTCTGATCGAACTGGAAGTGATCCAGGATTCGGAGTTCCGCCAGCTGACGACACTGCACGTGGAAAAAGTCGTGCAGGTCCCGACAACAGCCTCCGAGCCGGATCCGACCGAAACTGTCAGCAGTGATACAACTGCCGTCCCGGATGAAACGACAGAAGATCTGTCGGCAGAATCACCGGCCGAAACGGAAAAAGCTACGGCCGCCCCTACGGCAGCGCCGACAGCCGCCCCTACGGCGGCGCCGCGGCCGGCGGAGAATGTTCTCACGAGTCCCAATGCCAACCGTATTTTTACGGTTTACATTCAGGGAATTGATAAAAAGGGCCTTTCTTATAAATCCCGCTGCGACGTCAATATCCTGGCGGTCGTCAACGTCAACAGCCGGCAATGTCTGCTGATCAGCACACCGCGGGACTATTATATTCATATCCGGGATCTCGGCTACCGTCGGGACAAACTGACGCATAACGGCTGGTTCGGCGTCTGGTCCGTCATGGACACCATGAAGGATCTGTACAATGTCCAGAATAATTATTATTTCCGCTGCGATTTCAACGGCTTCCCCCGGATCATCGACGCGATGGGCGGGATCACTGTCTGGTGTGACAAAGACTTTACGACGCGAGGCGGACAGTACAGTTTTACGAAGGGTGAAAACACCATGAACGGCTCACAGGCGCTGGCCTATGCCCGGGAACGCTATGCTTTCGGCGGCGGAGACGCGATCCGGGGATATCATCAGATGGATATTATCAAGGCGGTGCTGAACAAAGTAAAATCCGGCGAGGTTCTCTCTAATCTCGGAGGCGTTTTGAGCTCGCTGTCCGGCGCATTTGAGACCAATATGTCCTACGATCTGATCGCTTCACTGGTGCGCGAGCTGCAGAGCGGCAGCTGGAACATAACCAGCTATACCGTAGGTGGCAGCGGATCCACCGAATACAGTCCGATGATCGGCGCCAATGCTTATGTGATGTGGCCGAATTATGATCAGGTGGGATACGCCAAATCCATGATCCGCCGGATCTACAACGGAGAATGGGTCACACCTTGATGAGAGAAAAAGTATTTTGCTGTAGGGCGGCACGTTTATGAAAGAGACAAAAACCAAAAGGAAAAAGAAAAAACCGATAGAACACTGGCAATTCATTACGCTTCTGATGATGCTTTTTGGTATTGTGGCTATTCACGCGGCATATTTTCTTGCCCTTTGGATGCGCTTTGACTTTACCTATTCGGCAATTCCGGCACAGTATCTGCTTGTTTTCACACAAACGATTACAGTTTATTCGATCGTTTGTGTAGTCGTTTTTCTGATTGTCAGATTGTATCGCAGTATTTGGCGTTTTGCCAGTTATATGGAACTGCTGATGACGATGGCTGCTTCTGCCTTTACGTCTGTTGTTTACGGGGTTGTGATCACGTCGTTTTTTCAGAAGATGCCGGTGTCCTATCATCTTTTAGGCGCTGCCCTGCAGTTTATTTTTCTGATTGGAATTCGTTTTTCCTACCGCTTGTATCTTTTGATCCGCCGTACATCCCGGGATAAAGAAGGTCCCGTGGAACGGGTCATGCTGATCGGAGCCGGTTCAGCCGGACAGATGATCCTGCGGGACATCAATCACGGCGGGGAGCGGCGCAGCCGGGTTGTCTGCCTGATTGATGACAATCCCAACAAATGGAACCGCTATATCGACGGCGTACCGGTCGTAGGCGGCCGGGATGATATCCTTCCCAATGCCGAAAAGTACCGGATCAACAAAATCTATTTCGCGATCCCGAGCGCATCCAGCGCGGACAGACGGGAGATTTTAAATATCTGCAAGGAGACCGGCTGCGCTTTAAAGCAGCTGCCCCGTATGTATCAGGATTATGAGGGACAGGTCTCTACACTGGCGCTTCGCAGCGTCTCCATGGAAGACCTTCTGGGCCGTGAGCCGATCGAGACCAATATGAACGGGGTTTTCAAGCAGATCAAAGGAAAGACCGTACTGGTCACCGGCGGCGGCGGCTCCATCGGCAGCGAGCTCTGCCGGCAGATCGCGGATCATCGGCCGGGCCGGCTGATCATTTTTGATATTTATGAAAACAATGTTTACGATATCCAACAGGAGTTGAAGAAAAAGCATCCGGAACTCGATCTGCGGGTCCTGATCGGTTCCGTCCGGGACAGCCGCCGGGTCTTCGATCTGTTTGAAACCTATCGGCCGCAGATCGTGTATCATGCGGCGGCGCACAAACATGTTCCCCTGATGGAGGACAGTCCCTGCGAAGCTATCAAAAACAATACGCTGGGGACCTATAAAACGGCATACGCTGCCATGGTGCACGGATGTGAACGCTTCGTGCTGATCTCGACGGATAAAGCCGTGAACCCGACCAATATCATGGGCGCCAGCAAACGGCTCTGTGAAATGGTCATCCAAAGTTTTTCTTCCATGATAAAAGAAGGCCGTGCCGCAGAGATCCCACAGCTTTTTACCCATGAAGGAAATCATCGTACCGTGGATCCGAAACGCTTTGATTTCAGCAAGGTGAAGACGGAATTCGCGGCGGTACGCTTCGGCAATGTGCTGGGCAGCAACGGTTCCGTGGTGCCGCTTTTCCGCCGGCAGATCGAAAACGGCGGACCGGTCACCGTAACGCACCCGGATATCATCCGCTATTTCATGACGATTTCCGAAGCGGTCAGTCTGGTGATGCTGGCGGGAACGTATGCCAAAGGCGGCGAGATCTTTGTGCTGGATATGGGAAGTCCGGTCAGCATCGATTCGCTGGCCAGAAACCTGATCAAGCTTTCCGGCTACCGCCCGGACGTGGACATCAAGATCGTCTACACGGGACTGCGCCCCGGCGAGAAGCTGTATGAAGAGAAGTTAATGGAAGAGGAAGGCCTGCAGAAGACGGAAAACGATCTGATCCATATCGGAGCTCCGATACCGTTTGACAAAGAACTGTTTTTCCGGCAGATGGCTTCCCTGATGCAGGCAGCCTATAACAATAAACGGAACATTGAAGAAATGGTGGCCGAGATGGTGCCGACGTATCATCTGGAGTAAGATCATATAACAGCCTATAATCACCCGGAAGGAGATACCGCCATGAATGCAGCAGAAATCCGAAAAGATACACGATTTGAAGGAATAGAACCGTTTCCGTCCCGTATCTGGCTTTCCAGCCCCACGATGCACGGTGAAGAGCAATTCTGGGTAGATGAAGCTATCCGAACCAACTGGGTCTCCACTGTCGGAGAGAATATCAATGAAGTAGAGAAGCTTTGTGCAGCCAGAATCGGCCGGAAGTATGCCGTAGCGCTGTCCAGTGGTACGGCAGCCCTTCATTTATCTGTGAAACTGGCCGGTGAGCGCCTGTACGGACAGCCGAAAACCGGGCATGGCACACTGGAAGGCCGCAAAGTTTTTTGCAGTGACATGACCTTTGACGCGACTGTGAATCCGGTCGCGTACGAAGGCGGTGAAGCCGTCTTTATCGACACCGAATACGATACCTGGAACATGGATCCGGAAGCTTTGAAGAAAGCATTCGAAATTTATCCGGAGGTGCGGCTGATTGTTGTGGCGCATTTATACGGAACGCCCGGCAAGATCGATGAGATCCGAGCCATAGCGGATGCGCATGATGCGCTGATCGTGGAAGATGCGGCAGAATCTTTCGGCGCATCTTACAAAGGTATTCAGACCGGCATGTTCGGTGATTACAGCATCATCAGCTTCAACGGCAACAAGATCGTAACCGGAAGTTCCGGGGGCATGTTCCTGACAGACAGCCAGGAAGACGCCAATAAAGCCCGAAAATGGTCCACGCAGAGCAGGGAGGACTCCGCCTGGTATCAGCACGAAGAATTGGGGTATAATTACCGGATGAGCAACATCATAGCCGGTATTGTCCGCGGCCAGTTGCCGTATCTGGAGAAACATATCGCACAAAAGAAAGCGATTTATGAACGCTATCGGGAAGGACTGAAAGGTTTGCCGGTCCGGATGAATCCGATCGACTTTGCCGTTTCAGAACCCAATTACTGGCTCAGCTGCCTGATCATAGAGGAAGCTGCTATGTGCCGGACCGTTCGGAGCGAAAAGGAGGCGCTGTATGTCAGTGATTC
This sequence comes from Lachnospiraceae bacterium, assembly GCA_017619975.1. Lineage (GTDB taxonomy): Bacteria > Bacillota > Clostridia > Lachnospirales > Lachnospiraceae > UBA6987. The sequence goes on from JAFZRH010000046.1 coordinate 28,938, forward strand.
TGAAAAGAGCTGTCCGACGGAGATCCTGGAAGCCTTGGCAGCTTTTAATGCGGAAGGCAGGCCGATCTGGAAGCCGATGCATATGCAGCCGATATACCGGATGCATCCGTTTATTACCGTAAATGGCAGCGGCAGAGCCAGAAGCAATGCCTATATCAAGGAAACAGGTTCCGTAGACGTGGGAGCGGATATTTTCCACAGAGGTTTGTGTCTGCCGAGTGACAACAAAATGACGGCAGAGCAGCAAGACCGAATTATTGAGATTATCCGAAGATGCTTTCAATAATCAGTACAATTAGCATTTGATGAATCAATCAGTTCAATAAAAGGCACAGGGCATGAGTCATAGAAAAAGCTTTTACGAAAAGTTTATTAAGCGGCCGCAGGATCTGTTGTGTGCTTCGTTGGCGATTGTCGTTTTAAGTCCGGTGATGGCGATTACAGCGCTTCTTGTCCGGATTAAACTCGGGAAACCGGTCCTGTTTATTCAGGAACGTCCCGGACTGAATGGCAGGATTTTTCGTTTATACAAGTTTCGAACAATGCTTCCTATTAATGACAATACCGATTGTCCGCCGAATGACGCGGATCGACTGACGCCTTTTGGGAAAAAACTGAGAGCCACGTCACTGGATGAATTGCCGGAGCTGTTCAATATTGTTAAAGGAGATATGGCGGTTGTTGGTCCAAGACCTTTACTGGTTCGGTATCTTGAGCGTTATTCGTCGTATCAGGCAAGACGGCATGAAGTAAGACCGGGCTTTACAGGCTTGGCTCAAATTCATGGTCGGAACGCGATTGACTGGGACGAGAAGCTGGATTGGGATGTTCGGTATGTTGATCATGTTTCGTTCCTGGGAGATTGGAAGATAATCTTTAAGACAATAAAATTAGTTCTGAAGCACGAAGGAATCAATGCAGACGGGGAAGCAACGGCAGCGGAGTTTCTTGGAAGCCGGAAGGAATAGGGAGTATCCACATGGAGGATATCATAATTATCGGTGCAGGCGGATTTGGGCGCGAAGTCGCCTGGATCATTGAAAGAATCAACCAGATTGAAAAAAAATGGAATCTGCTTGGATTCCTGGATGATTCACCTTCTGTTTGTGAGGATTCTTTAAACGGATACAGGCTTCTTGGTGGGACTGAAGAAGCGGTGCACTATCCGGAAGCTCGTTTCGTCTGTGCCATCGCGTCACCGCTGATAAGAAAAAAAGTTGTTGAGTTATTGAAAAAAATACTGCCGGACTGTCGCTTCGCAACAATCGTTGATCCTTCTGTTATAAAATCTGACAGAATCCGGATCGGGGAGGGGGCCGTCATCTGTGCAGCTGTCATTATGACTGTGAACATTTCGGTCGGAGAACATGTCATTATAAATCTGGACTGTACAGTGGGGCATGATGCGGTTCTTGAAGATTATGTAACGCTGTCACCCAGTGTCAATATCTCGGGCGGGACTCAAATCGGAACCTGCAGTGAGATCGGTACAGGTGCTTTTGTTCTTCAGTACAAAAATGTCGGTTCCTGTACCAAAATAGGAGCAGGTGCGGTGATTGTAAATGATATCCCGGATTGTTGCGTTGCAGTCGGAGTCCCGGCGAAACTGTTGCCGGATCGAAGATAGAGGAAAGTTATTCCGTCGGGTCAGCAAGGAAAGCAAATAGTAAGGAGCGAAAGTCTGAATGGCAGATTCAACCTTTCAACCATATGTAATTGATGAAACGACATTTAAAAAAATGCAGGCAAAAATGTTGGAGATGCTGCTCTATTTCAGAGATTTTTGCCAGGAACATAAATTGATGTTTTATTTATGCGGCGGCGGTGCGATCGGTGCAATCCGGGAACACGGTTTTATTCCGTGGGATGATGATATTGACTGTTTTATGCCGCGGGCAGATTATGAACGTTTTCCTGCTTTGTGGGAACAGTACGGTGATAAAGACAGATTTGTTTTCTGCCGATCCGATGACAAGGTGAATTATCATCATTCCTGTTCTTCTTTGAGAGACCCTTCCACTACGTTTATCTGTTCTTATAATCAGAATCTGGATATCTGCCATGGTGTAGCCCTGGAGTTTGGACCGATAGACGGTTGCCCGAAATCCAGAATCAAGCGATATATCCAACTGTTTCATGCTTTTAATTTTGCTCTCTTCAACACACAGAGACTTCCGAATAATAAAGGTAAATTATTTCGGGTAGCTGCGAGTATCATTTACAAACTTGTTCCGTCCGGTAAAACGCGGTATAAACTGTGGAAACGGGCAGAGAAAAAGATGTCCCGGTACTCATGGGATGATTGTGACAGTGTTACCGAACTCATTGGCAGTGTAAAAGGAATGCTGCTTGTGCATCCGAAAGAGTGGTTTGCTTCGCAGATCTGGGTCGAGTTTGAGGGACATCAGGTTCCGGTCATGGCTGGATATCATCAGTATTTGACAAGGATATTTGGAGATTATATGCAGAGACCGCCGGAAAGTGAACGCCATCCGAAACACGAACTTGAGTTTGTGGATATGGATCATCCCTATACATTCTATCGGGGAATCAAATATTTCCCGGACGGAAAGACAGAAAGACGAGGGAGACAGAATGGCTAATATTGCGATTGTGTTCGCGGGCGGAACTGGTACACGTATGAATACCCGCTCGAAACCGAAGCAGTTTTTGGAATTGCACGGTAAACCTATTTTGGTATATACGCTGGAGGTGTTTCAGCATCATTCGGAAATTGAGGGAATCATTCTGATTGTTTTGGAACAATGGATCTCATATTGCAGAGATCTGATTGCCAAGTATCAGCTGGACAAAGTCCGAGTGATTACGAAAGGCGGGGACACGGCATTTGCCTCTCAGTATAACGGTTTATTGAAGGCAGCAGAGATTTATCCACCGGAATCGATCGTTTTGATTCATGACGGAGTACGCCCGTTGATTGATGCTGGTACAATTTCCGGAAATATTGCAAGTGTAAAAGAACACGGGTCAGCCATAACCGTCACACCTGCTGTTGAAACGATAATGATTAAGTCTGATTCTGGTCAGATCGGACAGATTATCGAACGCTCTAAAGTAGAGATGGCACGCGCTCCGCAAAGCTTTTTCTTGCGGGATATTCTTTCCGCTCATGAAAAAGCCAGAAAAGAAAACCTGGTGTTTATTGATTCTGCAAGCTTAATGCAGCATTATGGCTTTACCCTGTTTCCGGTTGAAGGAACACCGGAAAATATTAAGATTACAACGCCGAACGATTTTTATACATTCCGTGCGCTGGTAGACGCCAAAGAAAGTTCACAAATATTTGGGTACTAAGGAAGAGATCATGACGCAAAGCAGTCTTTTTTCGGATATACGGATGATCGTTGCCAAACGGGACTTGTTTGTCCCTTTTCAGGGATGTCGTTTTTTTGTCACCGGAGCAACAGGAACGATCGGATCCATGCTGGTCAAGACACTTCTTGCCGCTAACCGGGAGTATTCATTCAATATGAAAATTGTCGGTCAGGTTCGTGATCTGAAAAAAGCGAAAGCTGTTTACGGCTCAATGTTCTCAGAGATGGAATTCGTCTCTTCCTATGAAACAGCGTGTGACTTTATCGTTCATACAGTTTCTCCAACAGCATCCCGCTTTTTTGTTGAGTACCCTGTAGAAACGATTCGTACTTCTGTAGAGAGTACTGCGGCAGTGCTGGAGTGTGCAAGACAGAATAATGCAGTCATGGTCTATCTCTCTTCTATGGAACAGTATGGGGTTCCCTATAAAACAGGACAGATCATGACTGAAGACAAAGTGGGAATTATCAATCATCTGAGCGTCCGTGCCTCTTATGCGGAAAGCAAGCGACTCTGTGAATGCCTTTGTGCTGCGTATGCTTCAGAGTATAATATTAAGGTGATGATCGCTCGTCTGGCACAAACTTTTGGATCCGGAATGAATCTGAACGATAACAGGATGCCGATGCAGTTTGCCAAAGCGGCAGTGGACGGAAGGGATATTATTCTTCATACGGCAGGAAAAAGCATGATAAATTTCGTCTATCTGACAGATGCTGTCGAAGGTATCCTGTGTATTTTAAGTAAAGGCACAGCGGGAGAAGCATACAACATTTGTCATGACAGCGAAACACATACGGTTCGGGAGATTGCGGAACTGATCGCGCATGTGATTATGCAGGATATGATCAGGGTTCGGATCGAAATTCCGGAGGAAAATCTGGGCTATGCGCCAGATTCGACAATGTATTTGAGTTCAGAAAAACTTACTGCGTTGGGATGGCTTCCGCAAATAGGTTTGACAGAAGCATACAGACGCTTAATTCGGTATATACAGGAAAGTCAATAAAAGTGGGTGAGACAGTGGATCAGAGAATTGATTTTGTTATTCCCTGGGTTGACGGACAGGATCCGGATTGGCAGCGGGAAAAACAGCATTATTCGGAGCAGAAGGCAGTTGAAGAAGATGACAGAGAGATTCGCTTTCGGGATTGGGATACGTTAAAGTATTGGTTCCGAGGCGTCGAAAAATATACTCCGTGGGTCGGACAAATTCATTTTATTACCTGGGGACATTTACCGTCATGGCTGAATACAGAACACCCCAAGCTGCATATTGTCAATCACAAAGACTATATTCCCGAACAATACCTTCCGACTTTCAGTTCTCATGTTATAGAACTGAACATGCATCGTATCCCCGGTTTGAGCGAGCACTTCGTGTATTTTAATGATGATATCTTTATTCTGCGCCCCTTGTCAGAAAAGGATTTTTTTATAAACGGAACAGCCTGTGACCTGTGCGCCGCCAATGTAATCACCCCCCGGCTGGAAGAATTCTCTTCGATCCTTTTGCAGACAACGGCGTATATCAATAAGCATTTCAATAAAAAAACGGATATACGAAAGCATTTTTCAAAATGGTTTTCTCCGAAATATGGCAAACTTCTGATAAGAACTCTTTGCCTTTTGCCCTGGACGTATCATACCGGGTTTTATAATCATCATCTTGCTGTTCCTTATACCAAAGAACTGCTGGAGCGTGTCTGGGAAGAAGAACCGGACGTTTTATATCAGACTTGCAGTCATCGGTTCCGGAACGATTTGGATGTTAATCAATATATTTTCCGTTACTGGCGCCTGGCATCAGGGGATTTTGTCCCGCATCGAAGTCTTGGCCGATATGTCAATATGGGCAAGGATAATACCGCTGTTTATGATACGATTAAAAAGCAGAAGGTAAAATTATACTGTATTAACGATAAAGAAACAAAACTGGATTTCAATCGTGAGAAGGAACTGTTGGTACAGGCATTTGAGACAGTGTTTCCCGATAAATCTTCGTTTGAAAGACAGTGACGATGTTTCTGAAAGAGGACTGAAATAGTGCGTATTGACAGAAAGTATTTAAATAGTGAGAACTGCCTGTTTGTTTCTGTTGTTCTCCTTATCCTCCTGACGTGTCTGCCGATCACAATGTGTCTGCCGACGTTTGTTCGTCAGGCGCTGCAGATTCTGGCAGTCATACTTTTCTTTGCCGGTCTTTTGCTTTATAAAGACAAAAAAATGCTTTTATACTTTTGTGTCATCGTTCTTGTTATGTTTTTTCGGGTTTATGAAATCTGGAAATTTAAAAAAAGCTTTTTTTCTTGTCTCTTCAGCGTGTACACCGGATTAGCATTTGCTTTTTTCGGACTTATCAGCTATCGTCTGGAAGATAAACAGAAACAAAAAAACTTTTTGATTCTCCTTGTCGTTCTTACAACAGTAACGGCTTTGACGACATTGATCGGAATTGAAAAGTATCCTTTGGTGGTCAGAGAATTAGGAAGAAGCAATTTGTCTTATTCCGGTGTGCGGGACAATGACTTTGCTTTGATGAAATGGGAGTACAGAATCGGTAATATTGCCGGGTGGAATCAGCTGTACGGAATGGTTTTTTTGATTCCGGGATTCCTGTATTTATTTAAAAAAAGCAGAAATGTGCTGGTTTTACTGGCGGCTGTTGTATGTGAATACTGTGTCTATAAATCTCAGATTACTTTTGCTATTTTGATTTCATTGCCGCTGATTGCTTTTTCCGTTATCCGGTTTAGAAAAAAGAGAAGCCACCAGATCATTAAATTGTTCCTGCTGATTGTGATGATTCTTCTTGTTCTGAACATGGATTCTGTCATTTTGTTCCTGGCTGATTTTACGGCAAAAGGCAGTCTGAACATGGTGTCGGAAAAATTGTATGATTTTTACGCCATGCTGCACGGAACCAATACCGGGGATGTGCAGGCGCGAATCGAGCGGTATGCATATAGTTGGGAAATTTTCAAACAGCACCCGATTTTCGGACAGGCATTTTGGGGTGTGAGCTCACCATATATGTTTTCGAATCATTCAGATTTCTTCGATATGCTCGGGTTTTACGGAATCGTTGGCTGTTTGGCGCTGATAGTGGTCGCTGTGCGGTATGCTGGTTATATTATCGCAGTCGGGAGTTATGAAAAATGGTTAACTCTTGTTCTGGGTGTCGGGTTCGTTGCTATGTATGTATTTAATCCGATCTGGTATTCTCCGCAGATTTTTATCGGTGTATTTATGTTTCCGGCGTTATTATCCTGTGTATATCAGGGAAAAAGTCGCAGGAAATCTGCCGCCGGACAAAACCGGACAGCAATCACTTCAGATAACAAACAGGAGAAAAAACAAAAAATGATAAAAGATTCTGTTAAAAAGATAATCGGACCGAAAGCAACAGAGCTTGTCGTACGGCTGAAATATTTGATTTATAATTTTATCTGTTCTTTTTATCCTATGCAGAAAGAGATCATTCTGGAGAGTTTTCCGGATTTTTCCTGCAATACTTTTGAGCTTTACCGATACATGATCCGTCATGATATCCAAAAACAGTATAAGATTACCTGGTTGACGGATGGTACGACTAAACCGCTCCCGAAAGAAGAAAATGTCTTTTGTTTAAATATGTTTCCGAAGGGCTTTCGGGAAAAATTCAGGTACTACCTGCGTTGCAACCGGGCGCAGATTGTTATTACCTGCAACAGGCATATCACAAAAAGACGTGTGTCCCGCAGACAGCTAAATATTTATTTGGATCATGGTTCTCAATTGAAAAGCGTATTGACGGAGAAGGGAAAACGGAAAGACCTTCAATGCGACTATATGATTTGTCAATCGCCGTTTTTTGTTCGGTACAATACGGAACAGTATACCGTGTCTGAAGACCAGGTTGTCAGTACCGGCCTGCCAAGAAACGATCAGCTGTTCTACACCTATCATAGTTTGGATGATCTGATCCCGGAGCACAGTTCCTATAAAAAAATAATCCTCTGGGTTCCCACCTTCCGGCAGCATCAGAATAAGACGCGTTTAGACTGCAAGCACTCCTATCCGCTTGGTCTGCCGATTTTAAACTCGCCGGAAGATGCCGAGGCTGTAAATCGTGTCTTGAAAGATCAGAAGGTTCTGCTGCTGATCAAGCCCCACCCTGCGCAGAATCTCGAGGTCATCCGGGCATTGGATCTTTCCAATATCCGATACATATACAACAGTGATCTGATGGAAAAAGGCATTCAAACCAATGAACTGCTGGCGCAGACAGATGCGATGATTACAGATTATTCGTCAATATATTATGACTATCTGCTTCTGCATCGGCCGATAGCACTGACTTTGGATGATTTTGATGATTATGCCCGAGACAAAGGATTTGTCTTTGACAAACCGTTGGAGATATTAAAGGGCGATTATCTGTATACGGTTTCGGATCTTTGCCGTTTTATTGAAAATACAGCGCATGATAGGGATGAAAGGCGGACAGAAAGAGAAGAGATCTGTGATAAACTCCACGTATATCAGGATGCAAATTCGTCGGAGCGGGTTTGTCAGTTTATTATGGAAGAAGCCAGGAAACGTTTTAAGGAGTAGTTTGACTGCAGCTCAAAGAAAGAAATGAAAAAAGGTCAGTTGCTTCAAAAATATAACTCTCTCAGCGTGCAGGCACGGGCAGCTTTTTGGTTTACCATGTGCAGCTTTCTGCAGAAGGGGATTTCTTTCATCACGGTTCCGATATTTACCCGTCTGATGTCGACGGAACAATACGGGACCTATTCCGTATATCTTTCCTGGCTGCAGGTATTTACGGTTTTGTCTTCGCTTTATCTGTATCATGGAGTAACCGACAATGCGATGTCAAAATTTGAAGATGACCGGGACCGTTTTATTGCCTCCATGCAGGGATTAACCGTAACGATTACGACCTTGGTAGCCGTTATACTCTTCCTGTCGTGGAACGGTGTAAAAAAACTGATCGGTTTGGCGCCGGTAATGATTTTTCTGATGTTTGCGGAAATCTACGTTACACCGGCATTGGCTTTCTGGTCCGCCAAACAGCGTTTTGAATATAAGTACCGGAAAATAGCGGCAGTTACACTGGTGAAATCCTTCCTGAATCCCTGCCTGGGGCTTCTTGCGGTATCCTTATCTGAAGAAAAAGATCTGGCAAGAGTTATTTCCACGGTTACTGTTGAGGTGCTGATCTGTGGAACGATTCTGGTGCTGCAGTTCATGCGTGGCAAGGTGTTTTTTCATTATCAATACTGGCGTTACGGTCTGATGCTTGCTGTTCCGATGCTGCCGCATTATCTGTCGGGAATTATTCTGAATCAGGGAGACAGGATCGTTATCTCCCAATTGGTTGGAAAATCTGCTGTTGCCCTCTACGGGGTTGCGTACAGTATCGGTATGCTTGTTCAGCTTTTTGTCAGTGCCATTAATAATGCGTTGACTCCGTGGATTTACAGTAAATTGAGAACAGAAGATATCGAGGCAATCCAAAAACGTTCCCGCGGTGTGATTCTGTTTGTGTTTTTGGTTGCAGTGGGACTCATGCTGATCAGTCCGGAAGTGGTTCGAATCTTCGGATCCGAAAAGTATGCCCAATCCGTTTATGTGGTTCCACCGGTTGCAGGGAGTGTTTTCTTTGTTTTCCTGTACGGATTCCTTTCTTTCCCGGAGTTTTATTACGAAAAGACTTCTTTTCTGATGATTGCTTCAATTATTGCGGCGGCCTTGAACATTTTGCTTAATTTTATCTTTATTCCGAAGTATGGATTTGTGGCGGCTGCGTACACAACGCTTGCCTGTTATGTGATCTACAGCTTCGGTCATTACCTTGTTGGCAAAACGATCCTGAAAAAAAAGACCGGGAAAGGGCCGATGGTCGATCAATTATATACATTGATTCTGGCTCTTGCAATCATCCCGATCAGTCTGTTGGCGCAGTGTCTTTTTGATCTGCCTTTCATTCGATATATCCTGATCGTATCAGGAATGGCTGTTGCTGTCTTGAAACGCGGGGCGATTCTTCGTCTGTTTACGGATAAATAAATTATTCTTTTCAGTGATAAAAAGTAAAAGAACTGCTTGACAAACAGGTGAGAAAGGTGCATAATTTGCGCCGTGAGGTTCACGAAATATAGAAAGGTGATAGTTCATGAACATTCAAGAATCGGACATTCTGAAAACACTGATCAATCATCCATATAGCAGTCAACGAAATCTGGCGCTCTTTTCGGGATACTCATTGGGCGTCGTTAATCGTACTCTTCGTTCACTTCAGCAATCAGCGTATCTGACAAAAGACTATACCCTGACTTCGAAGGCACGGGAGGCAATCAGAAAAACAGTGCCCCGCAATGCGATTATTCTGGCAGCCGGTTTCGGGATGCGTATGGTCCCTATCAATCTGGCTGCACCGAAAGCGCTGCTGGAGGTGCACGGCGAACCGCTGATCGAACGGCAGATCCGACAGCTTCACGAAGTCGGAATCAGGGACATTACGGTTGTTGTCGGCTTTATGAAGGAACGCTTCGAATACCTGATCGACGAATACGGCGTCGAACTGGCCGTCAATCCGGAATATGCGGCGAAAAACAATATCGCCTCGCTGGCCCTGGTCGCGGACAGGATCTCCAACAGCTATATCATTCCGTCCGACATCTGGTGTGAGAACAATCCGTTCAGCCGTCATGAACTGTATTCCTGGTACATGGTCAGCGACCGGATCGCGGCGGAATCGGACGTCCGGGTCAACCGGAAAATGGAACTGGTGCAGATCCCGGAAAAGGAAGGCGGCAATGCCATGATCGGGATCGCCTATCTGCTGGAGAAAGATGCGGCGCGGATCCGTGAAAGCCTGAAAACAGGCGCGGTGAGCAGCAGTCAGGATTTCTGGGAGATTACGCTGTATGACAAAGGGAAAATGATCCTTCCGGCTAGACTGGTCAGGGCGGATGAGATCACGGAGATCAATACCTACGAGCAGTTAAGAGAACTGGACGGGGAATCCAATCATTTAAAGTCTGACGCGCTGGATGTGATCGCTTCGGTATTTGAAACGACGACCGATCAGATCTCCGATATAGCCGTTCTGAAAAAGGGGATGACCAACCGCTCTTTCCTTTTCACCGTGCGAGGGGAAAAATATATTATGCGGATCCCGGGCGAGGGCACCGATCAGCTCATCAACCGGCAGGAGGAAGCCACGGTCTTCCGCACGATCTCCGGGAAGGGCCTCTGCGACGATCCGGTCTATATCAATCCGCAAAACGGCTATAAGATCACGAAATTTCTGGAAGGCGTGCGTGTCTGTGACAGCGAATCGCCGGAAGATCTGAAAAAATGCATGGAAAAGCTGCGGGCATTTCACGCGATGAAGCTGCAGGTTTTCCATACCTTTGACATTTTCGGACAGATAGATTTTTACGAATCCCTGTGGAACGGACAGCGAAGCATCTATCGGGACTATGAAAAAACCAAGGCGAACGTCATGTCGCTCCGTGCTTATATCGACGCCCAGGAAAAGGACCGGTGCCTGACGCATATCGATGCAGTCCCCGACAACTTCCTTTTCTACACCGGGCCGGACGGAAAGGAAGCGCTGCAGCTGACCGACTGGGAATACGCCGGCATGCAGGATCCGCACGTGGATATCGCAATGTTCTGCATCTACAGCCTGTACGGCAAACGCCAGACCGACCGGCTGATCGATCTGTACTTTGAGGAGAAATGCAGACCGGCGGTGCGGGCCAAGATCTACTGTTATGTTGCGGCCTGCGGGCTGCTCTGGTCGAACTGGTGCGAGTACAAGAGTCATCTGGGCATTGAATTCGGGGAGTATTCCCTGCGTCAGTACCGCTATGCCAAAGACTTTTACCGCTATGCGAGAGCCGAAATGGAGGCGGCCGGTCATGAGTGAGCCGATGCATACCGTAAAACGGGCCGTGATCATGGCGGCCGGAATCGGGAAACGAATGCAGCCGCTGACCTTTGAGACCCCGAAGCCGCTCATTCGGGTCAACGGCACGAGAATGATCGATACGGTCGTCCGGGCTCTTCATGAGAACGGGATCCGGGAGATCTATGTTGTCGTCGGATATTTAAAAGAGCAGTTTTATGAGTGGGCGAAGAATCAGCCCGGGATTCAATTGATTGAAAACCCTTATTATGACGTCTGCAACAATATCTCGTCCCTGTATGCCGCGCGGCAGCATCTGCAGGACTGCATCATCCTGGACGGAGATCAGATCATCTATCATCCGCAAATCCTTGACCCGCATTTTGTTCGGTCGGGGTACAATGCCGTCTGGTGCGGCGGGAAGACGAAGGAATGGCTGCTGCAGACGGAGAACGGCATCATAAAAAGCTGTTCCCGCACGGGAGGCTCGAACGGCTGGCAGCTGTACTCCGTGTCCCGGTGGACTGCGGAAGACGGAGAAAAACTGAGCCGTTTTACGGCGCAGGAGTTTGAAGGCGGCAACCGGCAGATTTATTGGGACGATATTCCGATGTTCTGCTATTTTGAGGCCTTCGAGCTGGGCATCCGGGAAATGAAGGCAGATGACATCGTTGAGATCGACAGCCTGGAAGAATTGGCCGGGACAGATCCCGGTTATCGATATATTCTCAATACGCAAGAATCGGAGAGGAAACAATCATGAAACAAGAAAGAAAGAAAAACAATCAGATTGACTGGATGATTACGCTGGTCCCCTTTATTCTGATCGTTGGTCTGGCCGTCTATCTGTTCCTGTTCCCGGAGCAGGCCAACAAGGTAATTTCACAGGTGCGGTTTTTCTTTGGAGACACCCTGGGCCTGTACTATCTGGTGATCGGAGTGGGGATCCTTGTGATCTCGCTGTTCCTGTCTTTCTCCAAATACGGGGATATCGTTCTGGGAGATCCGGATGAAAAGCCGCGGTATTCTTTCTTTACCTGGGGCAGCATGATGTTCACCTGCGGCCTGGCTGCGGATATTCTGTTCTACTCTTTTGCGGAATGGGTCATGTATGCCGCCAATCCGCATATCGCCGAGATGGGTTCCATTACCGAGTGGGCCGGCGTTTTCCCGCTGTTCCACTGGAGCTTCATCCCCTGGGCTTTTTATCTGGTGCTGGCGGTTGCTTTCGGCTTTATGCTGCATGTCCGCAAGAGAAACCGGCAGCGCTATTCGGAGGCCTGCCGGCCGGTGCTCGGAAAGCGGGCCGACGGTCTGCTGGGCCGCGTGATCGATCTGTTTGCGCTGTTTGCCCTGCTGGCCGGAACGGCTACGACGTTTTCCGTGGCGACACCGCTGATGGCCGGTATCATCGTGGATCTGTTCGGGGTTGCTTTAAGCCGTACGGCGGTCACGATCATTATTCTGCTGATCACCTGCGCGGTCTATACGTACGCCGTTCTGCACGGATTTAAAGGCATCAGCTGGCTGGCAAAGCTTTGCATCTACCTGTTCTTCGGTCTTCTGATCATCGTGCTGCTGATCGGCGGGCAGGGCCGCTTTATCATTGAGAACGGCTTCCAGTCGCTCGGCAAGATGTTCCAGCACTTTATCGAGCTCTCAACGTACGCGGATCCGACCCGGGCGAACAATTTCCCGCAGGACTGGACGATCTATTACTGGGCTTACTGGATGGTCTGGTGCATTGCGGCGCCTTTCTTTATCGGCAACGTCTCCCGCGGCAGAACGATCAAACAGACGATCCTGGGCGGGTATATTTTCGGTGTCGGCTCCACGATCGTCAGCTTTATTGTCCTGGGCAACTATTCGCTGGGCCTGCAGACCGGCGGCGCGGCGGATTTTATTGCGCAGTATGAGGCCAGCGGAGATCTGTATGATCTGATCCTGAATATCATCCATACGATGCCGGCATCGACCTTCATTCTGATCCTGACCATGCTGTGCATGATCGCTTTCTACGCGACCTCCTTTGACTCGATCGCCTACACGGCGGCCTGCTACAGCTACAAGAGGCTGGGCGAGAATGAAAAACCGAACGCCTGGATCACGCTTCTCTGGTGCATTCTGCTGATTGCCCTGCCGATCGCGCTTGTCTTTTCGGAGAGCAGCATGAACAATATTCAGAGCGTCAGCATTATTTCGGCTTTCCCGATCGGGATCATCATGATCCTGATGATCTGGAGCTTTATGAAGGATGCCGGACAGTATCTGAAAAACGGTTCAAAATGAGATTTTGCGGCTCGCCGGCATTGACATCTGATCCGAAAGACTTATAATTAAACTGTAAAAACAGCCGCTTGGGTCGGTCTGAAAGCAAAGGAGATTCGAATGAAACGGGGAATTCTGAAAGTGCTCGGTGCGGCTTTTCTGATCGCACTGGCGATGTTCTTCCTGCTGCCGAACAAAGCGATGGCGGAAGAAAAGAACGGCTGGGTCCAGGAAAACGGACGGTGGCGCTACTACAGCGACGGGTATATGTACCGGAACCAGGGACTGGGCGAGTATAACGGCGACGAATATGCGAGCCTGTACTGGTTTGACGACGAAGGATATATGGTCACCGGCTTTTACAAAACCGAAGGCGGGGACGGTTATTATCTGTCGTATTTCGGACCGGACGGAAAACGCTGGTCGAAAAACGGCTGGCAGAAGATGGACGGGTATTGGTATTACATCAGCAACGGATACGTCTGTGCCGGCAAAAATGGATACTTTATGTATGAAAAGAATTCATTGGGCTTGTATACGATCGACGGAGCCGTATACGGTTTTGATGAATTCGGTCATATGGTAACGGGCTGGGTCCTTGCGGAAATGACGGTATGGAAAACTGTTTATTACGGCGAGTATCAAGAAACTGTTCCGGTGTTTGATGAAAACGGCGAACAGCTGACGGAAAACCGCTGGTATTATTTTGAAGCGAACGGAAAAGCCGTTTCCGGATGGGTCAAGCGGGATGCTGACTGGTTCTATTTCTATCAAGGCAGGGCAACAGCCGGCGATGTCTATGAGATCGGCGACAAGAAATACTGCTTCGATGAAGAAGGCGTCATGCAGACCAACAAGTGGATTAAGCATGAATCTTCTGACGGCACGATGAAATGGTACTATTTCGGCAGCAACGGCGCCATGGCCAAGGACTGCTGGATGAAGATCAGCGGAAAATGGTACTATTTTGAAGGCGAAAACTATGTGACCGGCTGGAAGAAGATCTCCGACAAGTGGTATTACTTCAACGCCGGCGGAGATATGGTGACCGGCTGGAAGAAGATCGGCAGCAAGTGGTACTTCTTTAAACCGTCCGGCGTGATGGCGGCTAAGGAATGGTACGACGGTTACTGGCTGGGTGCCGACGGAGCATGGACCTATACCTATAAGGCTTCCTGGAAAAAGAATGCCAGCGGCTGGTGGTATGGTGATACCAGCGGCTGGTACGCAAAGAACTGCACGATCATGATCAACGACAAACTCTATACTTTTAACGCGAACGGATACTGGGTGCCGTAAAACAGCTTATTTCGGCACCGGGCCGCCTCCGAAAAAGAAGGCGGTAAAAACGGACGGGATGACGGATTTCCCGTCCGTTTTTGTATGCCAAAACGTTCCTCTTCTTGATTTTCCGGCCGAAATACAGTATAAATATTTTACAGAAACATATTGCTCCCGATCAGAACAGGAAGAAGGGAAAACGGAGAACAGAATGAAAAAAAGACTCTTGTCATGGCTGCTTTGCCTCTCCTTTGTTTTATGCATCATGCCCGTCCAAGCGAAGGCAGAAGATGACGCTGCCAAGGCGTCCTCGTTAACAGAATCGCCTGCCGTTGTTTTGGAATCGGATATTGAACCCTGTCCCGATGACGCGCTGCCGTCGGCGCTGCCGGACGCGCTGCCGGAAACGGCCCGGGAAGAGCAGGAGGATCCCGTCCCGGAATTTGTTCGCGGGTACATTCCGGAAGAGGACGGGCTGATCTATCCGCAGACACTGTCTCTAAACCCCGACGCGGCTATCCTCCAGAACGATTCGGCTGCGATCCCTCCCAGATATACGGCTCAGTATACGTCGGTGAAGAATCAGGGTGTGAACGGCCTTTGCTGGTCGTTTGCGACGAATGCGATAATCGAAACCTGGCTGCTGAAAAATTACCCCGACTTAGACCCTGAGACAGTTGACTTTTCCGAAATGCATATGGCCTATGCGCTCAGTGATCACAGCGGCAATACCTACGGCTACGACCGTGCTCCGGGTGACGGCGGAAACCGAAATAAATCGTCCTCCTATCTGATGCGGGGCAATCCGCTCGATTCCTCCGGAAGCCGGCTCTGCATCGGCGGAGCCGTATTGGACAGCTATGATCGCTACAGCACCAGCGCACTGCCGGATCGGGCTTTAAGCACGACGCTTTATAATAAGCCGAAGACCATCGTGCCCAAAAACACCATCTTTATCGGCGGGAAAAAGGCGGAAGGCGAAGGGGCTTCCGATGCGCAGATCAAGGAAGCGATTCTGAAATACGGGAGCGTTGCGGCGGCTTTTTCCTGGGATAAATCAAATGCGACCGGCTCTACCGGAAACGGCAGTACGGATCACTACAATGCTTCGACCGCCTCCTACTATCTGAACACCACCGCTTTGGGAAACGATGCTCTCTATCTCAATCACATGGTCCAGATAGTAGGCTGGGACGATAATTACTCCCGCACGAACTTCAACGCAAGCTGCCGCCCTTCCGGCAACGGCGCCTGGCGGATCAAAAATAGCTGGGGGACCAGTTGGGGCGATAACGGCTTCGCCTGGATCTCTTACGAAGACGCCGATTTCGCCTCCCTGGTCTGGGCAGTCGATAATGTCATCGGCTATGACTGCAGCAAGCGTGAAACGCATGAGTGGGATTATCTCCCGAACGGTGCCTGGTGGAGGCCCTATATAGCGGATAACTATTACATCAGATATTTCCCTCTGAGCTCTCCGGAAGTGCTGACCTCTGTCCGGGTCTTTATTCCAAAAGCAGATTCCACCGTTGAGGTCGACGTGATTCCCGACTATCTCAATACCTCATTCGCGACGTCCGATTTCAGTGCTAAGGCCAGTCTGACGGTGGAATATCCCGGCTGGTATACGATTGATTTTGATGAGGATAAATTCGTTCTGTTGGACCCCACAAGCACGGACGGCAGCTGGTGGTTCGCCGTTGTCATCAAAAGCGAGAGCCCTTTGGGCTATGACACGAGTTTTGCCGGTAATTCCGCTTATTGGGATTACAATCAGAAAGCCTGGCGCTATGACGACGGATTGGACCGTGCTTCCGTCGGCTGGTGCATCAAAGCCGTCACCTCCACCGATCCGGATTACGTTGCGATCTGGCAGGCCAAGACACAGATGGATCAGCCGGGCGCGCTCTGGAACTGGATCCGGGGCGGCAATACCGATGCGGCGCATATTCGCTGGGCTTTTGATAATTACGGCCCTTACGGCACAACGATCACCTATACGCCGAATGATCTCTCGATCATGGATGAAAACGGCGGCATCTACCGTCCTCCTTACGGCAGTGATCCGGCGGCACTCTCCTTTACCGTGACTTTTACACGCGGGAATTCTTGGTTAAAATATCAATTAAGCAACATGGCAGTGGAGCCCTATCTGGGCCGGCTGACACTGACGATGCCGCAGGAAACCTATTATCTGGGACAGACAATGACGCCGGTCCTGACAGTGGAGGGCAATCCCGGCGAGCTCTTCTGGTACTGGTTCGACGGACTGGATATTTTGAAAGAATCGATCGGATCGGCGGTACTGTCTCTGATTCCGAAAAAATACGGAACATATGAGTGCATGGTCTGCGCAGATGATGCCGTAGCTGCGTACCTCAATGTCTATGTCATGAACGAATACCTGGCCGGCTGGCAAAAGAATGCCAGCGGCTGGTGGTATCAGCATTCGGACGGGACGTATCCGAAGAGCCAGTGGGAAAAGATAGACGGCAAATGGTATCACTTCGATGCGAGAGGCTACATGCAGACGGGCTGGCTGAAACTGGAGGAAAAATACTACTATCTGGGCACGAACGGCGCGATGACGACCGGCTGGCAGAAAGTCGGCGGAAAATGGTACTATCTGAACGGATCCGGGATCATGCAGACAGGCTGGCTGAAACTCGATGGACAGTATTTCTATCTGGATGCATCCGGCGCGATGACGACCGGCTGGCAGAAGATAAGTAGCAAGTGGTATCTGTTCAGCAAAGGCGGTGTGATGCAGACCGGCTGGCAGCAGGTCGGGGACAAATGGTACTATCTGGATTCTTCCGGTGCGATGCAGACCGGCTGGATACAGCTGAACGGGAAATGGTACTATCTGGAT
>JAFZRH010000047.1 GCA_017619975.1 Lachnospiraceae bacterium
ATGGCGCGCCGCGTTTTGAACCGCGAGCTGAAGCTGGCGCTGGATGCCGGCGGCATCGAGATCCCGTTCCCGCAGGTCGTCGTCTGGCAGGGGAAAGAATAAAGCTGCCTTCTTGCCTCCCGTTCGCAGAAACGGAGCGGCAAGTGCAAAATATGCAGGCTTTCGGTGCAGGATGTGCCGAAAGCCTTGTTTTTTTTCCGGGAGTTTTTTATAGTGGACCCATCACAGGAAGGGAGGAGAAAGGATGAAATTCAGACTGAATGTCCGCAGGGAGCGGGAAGAAGCCCTGACAAAAGAGCTGGCCCGGCACGGCATCGGGATCGACGACAGCGCCGACCTGATCTTAAGCGAAGCCGACGCCGGCCTTACGCATCTTCCCGTAAGGGATACGCGCGGCGAACGCCTGCACATCCCGGCAGACAGCATCCTTTTCATCGAGAGCTACGGTCACGACGTGGACGTGCACACCACGGACGGGATCTACGCTTCTCAGGACCGGATCTACCAGCTGGAACAGCGGCTGGACCCGAAGGAATTCTTAAGGGTCAGCCAGTCCGTCATCGTCTCCCGCCGGCACGTCAAAAAGATCCGCCCGTCCCTGTCCATGAAATTCGTGCTGACCCTTTCGGACGGCACGCTGGTAGATGTCACGCGCAGCTACTATGGCGCATTTAAAGACTTTTTCGGAATCTAAGGAGGTTTTCCCATGAGAAGCGCAGTCGTTTTTGCCATTATCGCTCTCATCCTGGCGGCAGCCGCCGGCCTGATCGCGTACCTGCTCTATAGAAAGAAACTGAACGAAGCCGTGCTGAGCGGCGAGCACCCCACCCACTCGAAGGTCGCCGCCCCCGGCGAAGTCATCCCGAAACTGATCGTCGTACTGCTGCTGGTCTGGGATTTCATCCTTCTGATCAATATCAGCAGCCTGCGCACACAGCTTCTGACAGCCGAAAACAACGTCATGGGTCAGATCGGCCAGCTGAAGGGGCAGCTCCTGGACCTGGAAAAGCAGCTCGAAGCGCAGGATCTCCCTTTAAAAGACTATGATTTCGCGCCCGGCGCGCTGGACAGGCAAAGTCTTACCTTCCCGCTGCATCTGACCGCAACGCCGAAGGAAGTCTCGGACGATACCCGGCTGATCCTGACGTACGGCAGCCGGCAGGTCGAAATGACCCGCGGCGCTTCCGGCATCTATACCGCCGATCTCACATTCGGACTCTTTGAAGAGATCCCGGAGGTGCCGACCATCCAGATCCTTTCCGGCGGCAAAACCCAGATCGAAACACTGGACAGTGCCATTTACGGGGCAGGTTTCTGGAGCGTCTTTCTGCCGCTGCCGGATATCTTTACCTCCGATCTGGAAATGACGCTGAAAAACGGGACGCTCTCCGTTTCCGGCAGCGTGGCCTGCAGCGCATACGGATCGAAAGACGGTGTGAACCCGGTGAAGGCCAGTCTGGAGCTCGTCCATAACGGCAGCGTCATCAAGACGATCCCGCTGGAAGAAGCAATAAACCCGGACGGCAAGCCGCAGCAGCTGAAGCTGAAGGAAAGCATTGCTTCCTTCGGTGAAAACGACGAGTTTCTTATCGCAGCGGTCCTGGAAAACGATCTGGACCTGACCGTCCGGCAGGTGGCTGCCTGGTATGCAGGCGGCAGCGGGAAGGAATCAGACAGCGGCATCCAGATCCTGGACAAAAGCGGAAAGGTGCTTTACGAATAATAAATACAGCGAATCAGCGGAATCCGCCGCAAAAAAGGCCCCCATCTCAGAAAGATGGGGGTCTTTTTCGTGATTTTCCGTTCCGGATGAATCAGGCCTGAACCTCAGCGATGTGGGCGAGAAGCCGCATCATGTTGCAGGTGAAGCCGTACTCGTTGTCGTACCAGGCGATCAGCTTCATGAAGTGGCCGTTCAGCGCGATGCCGGCATCGGCGTCGAAAACGCTGGCGTTGGTCTCGCCGATGACGTCGGAGGAGACGATGGGCTGCTCTTCATAACGCATAACACCCTTCAGCTCGCCTTCGCAGGCAGCCTTGACGGCGGCGCAGACTTCTTCATACGTGGTCTCCTTGGCCAGGCTGACGGTCAGGTCGACGACGGAGCCGTCCGGGGACGGGATACGCATGGACATGCCGGTCAGTTTGCCCTTCAGCTCGGGGATGACCTTGCCGACGGCCTTGGCAGCGCCGGTCGTGGACGGGATGATGTTGTCGAAGCAGCTGCGGCCCAGGCGCCAGTTCTTCTTGGAATAATCGTCAACGATGTTCTGGCTGGCGGTAGCGGCGTGCACGGTGGTCATCAGGCCTTCCACGATGCCGAACTTGTCGTTTAAGACTTTAGCCAGAGGGGCCAGGCAGTTCGTGGTGCAGGAAGCGGCGGAAGCAGTCTTCAGAGCCGGATCAAAGGACTTGTGGTTGACGCCGTAGACGAACATGGGGGTGCTGTCCTTGGCGGGAGCGCTCATCAGCACGAACTTGGCGCCGGCGTCCAGATGAGGCTGTACGCTTTCGGCAGACAGGAACTTGCCGGTGCATTCCACGATGTATTCTGCGCCCAGCTTGCCCCAGCCCAGGTTGGCGGGGTTCCGGTCGTTCAGCAGCGGAATGGCCTTGCCGTCGATGATGAGGTGGTTCTCGTCGTACTCCACGGTGCCTTCCCATTTGCCGTGTACGGAATCATGGGCAAAAACGTAAGCCAGCTGTTCGGGGGTCTTATCCGGGGCGTTGATCGCTACGATTTCCATGTCACCGCGACGAAGTGCTACGCGGGCGGCCAGACGGCCGATGCGGCCAAAGCCGCTGATACCAATTTTGATCATTAAAGAATCCTCCTTAATAATGTTTCTTCAAACGGAAGCATTATACTATTATTTGTGAAGACTAACAAGTCTTTTTTCAAAATAATGGCTTGCGGGCCGCAAAAAAGAACGGTTCCGCCTACAATGCGCAGAAACGTTCTTTTCAGTTTGTTCCGGACCGTTATTCCTCCGACAGGTTTTTCCGGATAAAGGCCGGCACCGCGTCGGGTTCGATCCCCAGAACAAAGGCAAATTCTTCATGCAGGAGGCGTTCCGCCTCTTTCAGACAGGCGGAGTCGGCCGAGCGCATCTTCTTGCCGTCTTCGTTCAGACTGCTGCGGCGCTCGGTAAGGGTCTTGATCAGGCGGACCAGCTGTTTGTGGTCGCCGCTTCTCAGGATCAGCTGATAGGTTTCCCGGCGGGCGTTTTCCTGATCGATCCAGATGCATTCGGCTTCGTTGATCCCGTGGATGGCGGAGAGGATCTCCTTTTTGTCCAGCACCGGCCGGACGCGCGAGAGAAGCTGATCGTTGTCTACAGGCAGAAACACAACGATGTTTTTACGGAAATACGGATGCAGTTCATAAAAACGGCGGACGCGTCCGTCAACTTTCCTGCTGACGATATCGGTTACACGGCAAACCCCGTCCATCCCGTAATGAACCGTGTCATTTACGGCGAGCATAAGGACCTCCTTTGCTAAAAATTACCTGTTTCAACCGGAGTATAACACGAAATGACAAAGATTTCAAACAAAAATCGTCAATATTTGAATATTTTTTTTGATTTTGTTCAAAAGTCAACCGGGCCTGGCAAAAAATCATGGCTCAGATTGACAAAACCCTCATTTCTGCGGTATCTTTATATAAAAGAACTGATAAAGGAACACGAATGATGCAGGTCGTGGCGGGGAGTGCCAGAAGAATACTTTTGAAGACGCCGGCGGGAGACAAGACCCGCCCCACTTCCAACCGGATCAAGGAGACGCTGTTCAATATCCTGCAGCGGGACGTGCCCGGCTGCCGTTTTCTGGACCTCTTCGCGGGGACCGGGGCGATCGGGATCGAAGCCCTGTCGCGCGGCGCGCAGCGGGCTGTTTTCGTTGACAATGCAAGGAAGGCCGTTGCCTGCATCCGCGAGAACCTTGCCCACACGCATATGGAGACGGAAGCGACGGTCATGGATACCGACGCGCTTGCCGCGATCCGCAGGCTTTCGCTGCAGGGCGCACGCTTCGACATCATTTTCCTGGATCCGCCCTACGACGCGGAGCTGGAGATGCCGGTCCTGCGGGCGCTGGACGCCGCCGGGATCCTCGCGGTCAACGGCCTCGTCATCGTGGAGGCCAGAGTTGGCAAGACCCTGGAAGGCCTGGAAGAGACGGGGTTCGTGATCACCAGGGAAAAGGAATACAAAAACAACAAGCACATTTTCCTGAAACGGAAAGAGGAGGCCTGAAATGGAGAAAACGAAACGGATCGGTTTTTATCCGGGGAGCTTTGACCCCGTCACGCTGGGCCATCTGGACATCATTTCCCGCGCCGCACCCCTTTTTGACAAGCTTTACATCGGTGTTTTGGTCAATTTCGGGAAAAAAACGTTGTTTTCTGCGGAAGAACGTGTTAAAATGTTGGAACGTGTGACGAGAGACCTCCCCAACGTCGAGGTGATCTCGTTTTCCGGCCTGCTTGTGGATTGCTGCAGGAAGTACGAAGCCTTTACCCTTGTCCGCGGTATCCGCGGCGTGACGGACTTTGATTACGAGATGCAGCTCGCGCAGGGCTACCGGGCACTGGACTGCAGGATCGATACGGTCTTCCTGTTCGCCGATCCAGCCGTGTCTTATTTGAGCTCAAGCTCGGCAAGACAGCTGTCGGAGTACGGCGGCGACCTGGAAGCCTTTCTGCCGGAAGAACTGATCGCAGAGGTCAGAGATCATTTTAAGGAATAATACCGGAACAAGTACCGCGAAATTCAGGAGAAGTAACTACTATGAGCAGAATCGAACAAATCATCAATGAAATGGAAGAATATCTGGACGGCTGCAAGGCGCAGGCTTTTTCCAACAGCAAGCGCATCGTCGTCGAGAAGGACGTCATTGACGACATGCTTGTGGAACTGCGCATGCGGACTCCCGAGGAGATCAAGAAGTACCAGAAGATCATCGCCAACAAGGATGAGATCCTGAGCGAAGCGAAGAAGACTGCGGAAAATACGATCTACGAGGCGAGCAAGCAGAAGGAAGAGATGGTCAGCCAGAGCGAGATCATGCGCGAAGCCTATGCCCAGGCTCAGCAGCTGATGCTCGACACCGAAGCGAAAGCCCAGAAGCTGGTCAACGATGCGACCGTCGAAGCCGATGAGATCCGCCAGAACGCGATGAATTACACCGATTCCCTGCTGGAAGGCCTTCAGGATTTCCTGGCGCATTCCATGGACAGCATGCAGACGCGCTTCACCGCCTTCTACAATCAGATGAACGCCAGCTATCAGGTCGTTTCGGCAAACCGGGAGGAACTGCACAGCAAAGTCTCCGGGTCCGATGAAGATTCCCCGGAAAGCAATGAAGAGGAATGAGGACGCGAGGGGGAACGGAACACCGTTCCCCCTTCTGATTTATCCGGGAGGAACGCGCCATGACTGATCTTCGGAAAGCGCGCGGCGCGGTCTTCGACATGGACGGGACGATCCTCGATTCCATGGGCATGTGGCAGGACATCGACAGGCGGTATCTGGCCCGTTTCGGGAAGGAAGCGCCGGCCGATCTGCAGCGCCGGATCGAAGGCTTCAGCGTACCGGAGACCGCTCGCTATTTCAAGGAGACTTTCGGGA
>JAFZRH010000048.1 GCA_017619975.1 Lachnospiraceae bacterium
CCGCTTCGTCGAAGCGCCCCAGATCGCCGGTGGCCAGCCAGCCGTCTTTGAAAGCGGCCGCCGTATCCGCCGGCCGCTTGTAATAGCCCTGCATCACGCAGGTCGGCGCGGAAAGCAGGATTTCTCCGTCCTCCGCGATCTTTACCGCATCATCCGGGCAGACGGTCATCGCGTACGGGTCTTCGCCCAGGCTTAAGGCCACGCCGGAACTCGTCTCCGTCAGGCCGTATCCGAAGGAAAGGCGGATCCCCAGGGCTTTCGCTGCCGCAAGCAGCGGCGCCGGGCAGTCCCCCGCGCCGATCAGCACCAGCTTCAGCTCAGGGTTTAAGACTTTATATTTCAGCAGAAAGCCCCAGAGCAGCGGCACGGCCGAAATCGCCGTCGGCTTAAAATATGCGCAGTCGTCCGCGTAGTGGCGGGGTCCCCGCCCCAGCGCGACCGAAGCGCCGCAGGAAAGGCCCCAGAGCAGGCCGCAGACAAAGCCGAATACGTGCGCCAGCGGCAAAAGGCAAAGCAGCCGATCCTCGGGCTTTAGCGGCAGGAGGGCGCCGCCGTTGTACGCGCTGGCCATGAAGCTTTCTTCCGTCAGTACCACCGCTTTCGAGCGTTCCGTCGTCCCGGAGGTAAAAAAGAGCATCTTCACGTCGCCGGGGCGGCTTCTTTCGTCTTCCGGCAGACCGCCGGTGAGGCTGTCAGACAGCTCTTCCACCAGCTCTCCGTCCCCGAAAAGAATATCGGCATCCGCATACATGATCTGCTTTCGCAGCAGCTCCTCCGGCGTGTTTTCATCCAGCAGCACGATCTGCCGGCCCGTCTTCGCGGCCGCGAAGATCTCGATCACGCAGGCGATGCCGCCGTCGGCAAGGATTCCCTCGCAGCTCGCCTCTTCCTCCTGCATAAAGGCCGCGCGGCCGTTTACGGCGCTCTTAAACGCCTCAAAGCTCATCGTGCGCAGGATGCCGCCGCTTTCGTAGCAAAGCGCCGGCGCCTTCGGCGTTCGCTGCGCATACCAGGATATCATCTCATCAAAAGAATGAAACCGCATATCTGACTCCCGTTTCCTGTTCTTGAAAACGATTATAAGACAAAAGCGCGGGAAAGTAAATCATTCCCGGAGCTTCTCCCTGATGATCCTGAAGAAAAACCGCACTTTTTCCCGGAAAAACATACCAAAAACCCGAAAAAGGGAGTATAATAAAAAGGCTGAATCGTACGGCAAAAATACGGAGGAATTTTTATGGACAAGAACGTAAAAATCTGCATTATAGGCGGCGGCCCCGCCGGTCTTTCCGCAGGCATGTATCTGGAAAAAAAGGGTTATTTCAACTATGAGATCTTAGAGCGTCTGGACCGCGTCGGCGGCAAGTGCTGGTCCCCGACCTTCAACGGCCGCCGCTATGAGATGGGCGCCATCATGGGCGTGCCCAGCTACTACGCGGTGCACGACGTCGAGGAATTCTGCGGCATCACGCACGACGGCCCGAAGCTGAACCGCAACTACAAGAACAGCAAGGGCGACGTGATCGAACCCTTCGAGCCGAAGAAGAACATCTTAAAGATCCCGCGCCTGCTCCGGATGAAGAAGCAGGTCAAGAAACTCGGCGAGATCCTGGAAACCAAATACAAAGGCTACGACGTGAACGGACACCGCGGCGTCGCGGAGGGCCGCTACGACGGCTTCTCTCAGGCCAATGCGAAGCGTGAGCCGGTGAGCGGCGTCAACCCGAACTTAAAGGATCTGACGATGCCCTTCAACAAATGGTGCGAAAAGAACGGCGTCGAGCTGACCCAGGACATCTGGATCGGACCGTACACCTCCTTCGGCTACGGCTACTTCGATGAGATCCCGGCCGCCTACGTCTTAAAATATCTGGATTTCCAGACCTGCATGAACTTCGTGAAGATCAATCTGTGGACCTGGAAAGAAGGCACGCAGTACATCTGGGAGCAGCTGAACGCACACTTAAAGAACCCGGCCAGGCTGAACAGCAGGATCGAAAAGATCGAGCGGACCGCGGACAAGGTCTATGTGACCGTAAACGGCGAGAAGAAAGAATATGACAAGCTGATCGTGACCGCGCCGCTTTACATCCCCGGCACCCGCATGGACGGCCAGAAGGGCTTTGTGGAATACGCCGATGCCCGCGAAGACGAGAAAGAGCTCTTCTCCAAGATCGACTACGAGCGCTACGACGTGCTGGCCGTGGAGACCAAGCCCGAGGATCATCCGGAGATCTCCTACTACGTGTTCGACAACATGACCAAGGAGCGCATGGGCCATCTGATGGTCTACTACCGCCGCTGGAAAGACACGAAGGATCAGGTCATCACCACCTACGCGCTGCGCAAGCATAAAGATCTGGCCGAGATCCCGTACGACGAGTGCAAGAAGACCGTGCTGGAAGATTTAAAGACCATGCACAACCCGGCCTCCAATATCGTCAACGAGTGGAGCGTGTACTACTTCCCGCACGTCTTCAGCAAGGACTACGCGGCCGGCTGGTACGACAAGGTCGAAGCCATGCAGGATAAGTACAACACCTTCTACGCCGGCGAGATCATGAGCTTCGGCGACATGGACGAGACGGCCGAATACTCCTACGAGCTGGTGGAACGCTTCTTCTAAACACGATTTGACAGGAAGCGGCTGCGGGATTGTCAAGCCCATACAAGGCCTCGCTGCCACGACGAAAACTTTTGTCGGCCCGGTTCGGCGACCTTCCTGAATGAAATAGTCAGAGTCAGGTCGCCTCAATGGGCTCTCCAAAAGTATTGTCGGGCGCGCTCGGCCGGAAGGTGAGGCCGCACCGCAGCCGCTCCTTATCAGGAGGATTCTATGAAATTTTACAAAGATCACTACGACGTGATCATCATCGGCGGCGCGCTCGCCGGCCTCTCGGCGGCGCTGCAGCTCCAGGCCTTCGGCGTCAAAGACATCCTGATCCTGGAGAAGCACAACCTGCCCGGCGGCCTCGCGACCTCGTTCGTGCGGGACGGCTTTGAGATCGAGGCGACACTGCACGAAATGATGTCCATCGGCCCGAAGGAAGACCGCCTGAAGGTCGGGCAGTTCTTCGATGAAATGGGCGTTGCGATCGACTGGCTGCGCGTGCCGGAAGCCTACCGCTTCGTGGAGCCGAAAAAAAACATCGACATCACGCTGCACGCCGGCTTCCGCACGATGGCGGACGAGATCGGCGCGAAATATCCCGGCTGGGGCGAAAAAGTCTATCAGTTCATGCTGCTGTGCAATACCGTGTATGATTCGATGAACTTCCTTTCCACGCATTCGCTGAGCAAGCTGCAGATGCTCTTAAAGCATCCGGACTTCGTCAAAACCGCCGGCTACACCGCGAAGGGAGTCATCGACACCTGGGGCTTCCCGCAGGACATTGTGGATATTCTGACGCCCTACTGGATCTATGTGGGCGAACCCATCGACAAACTCCCGTTCACGATCTACGCCTTCCTGATGGCCGACTATTTCCGCGGAGGCTCCTACGTATGCCGCGGCTTCTCGCATGAGATGAGCATGAAGCTGCAGCAGAAGGCCGAAGAGAACGGCGCCCAGATCGAATTTAGGCAGGAAGTCGAAAAGATCCTGGTGAAGGATCATAAGGTGACCGGTGTTAAGACAAAGCGCGGCGACGTGATCCATTGCGACCACGTCATCAGCGGCGCCTATCCGAACCGCGTCTATACGCAGATGATCGAGCCGGCCTCGGAAGTGCCGGAAGGCGCGGTGAAGTTCATCAACGGCATGCGCCTGTCCGTCACGACCTGCTCGGTCATGATGCTCTTAAAGGGATCGCCTGAAGAGATCGGCATTAAGGATTACAACATCTTCCAGGCGGATTCGATGGAATCGGCCGATCTCAGGGCCGAAGGACAGACCGCCGGTCCGTTTAAATATCTCACCAGCATCTGCCTGAATCTGGCGAATCCGGGCTGCACGCCGGAAGGCTATACGCAGTTCTCCATCACGACGCTGCCGCGCGTGAACGGCTTCCTGGATCTCAAGGAAGAGGACTATTACGCGTTCAAGGAAAAGCTGGCGCGTGAGATGATCGCCGAATACGAACGGGTTTCCGGCGTCATGATCCACGACCGCATCGTCGAGATTGAAGTCTCCACGCCGGCCACGATCGCCCATTACGTGGGCGCCTGGAAGGGCAGCATCTACGGCTATACCCATTCGATCGACAATCATGCGGTGGCGAGACTGCAGATGCGCGAAGAGGACCATTTCATCGACGGCCTCGAATTTGCCTGCGCGACCGGCATGAGCGGCAACGGCATGGGCCCGGCCGTGACGAACGGCAGAGCCGCCGCCAAATATACGAAGGCAGCCATGGACGCAGCGAAGGGAGGGACCGCGAAATGAAAGTCAAAGGATTCTTACAGGACGTCGGCGGGGCTTCCCGCGTAACGAAGCTGCGCCGGGAGACCATTCAGGCGGCGTCAAGCGTTCCCGATCCGAAGGATCCCATCCGGGCGCTGGCGGATGCGCTGCATCCCGGTCCGGAGATGTACCGTCTCGTGTCCGTTACGGACGCGAGCCCGACGGCAAAGACCTTCCGCTTCGAGCCGCTCGGCGGCCACGTTCCGGTCTTCCGGGCCGGACAGTATGCCTGCTTCTATTTCACCATCGGAGAAAGCGTAGTCACCCGCGCCTATTCGATCTCCTCCGCGCCTTATGAGGCCCGGCTGGAAAAACCGTACTTTGAGATCACGGTCCGCAAAAACCGTCCCTATTTCGTCCCGGACTATCTCTTCAGCGAAGTAAAGATCGGCGATACGGTCCGGGTGGATCTCCCGTTCTCGACCTTCCATGTGGACCCGGTGCGCGACTCGAAGACCATCCTGGGGCTGGCGGGCGGCAGCGGCATCACGCCGTTTCTGTCCATGGCCCGCGAGATCGCCCACGGCACGCTCGATGCGGACCTGACGATCCTCTACGGTTCCGTGCAGCATGGCGATATCGTCTGCGGCGAAGAGCTTGACCGCATCGCGGCAGCCTGCCCGCGCGTCAAGATCGTCAACATCATGTCCGACGACCCCGACTGGGACGGCGAGAAGGGCTTCGTGACGGAGGAACTCATCCGGAAATACTCCAATGGCGACGTGACGTATTTCTTCTGCGGCCCGTGGCCGATGTTCTTCCTGGTGCAGAAAGCCCTCCAGAACATGGGCGTTCCGGAGCGCCGCTTCCGCCACGAGGCGATGATGCAGCCGGCAAACGTCCGGCAGATCCCGGGCTTCCCGGAGGAGCAGATCGGGCAGATCCATAAGATCACGGTCCTGCGCGGCATTCACGAAGACGTCATCGAGGCGAAGGCCGACGAACCGGTCGCCGTATCGCTGGAGCGGGCCGGGATCCCCATCGATGCGCACTGCCGCGGCGGCGAGTGCGGCTACTGCCGCGCGCAGCTTGTAAAGGGCGATATTTCCGTCTCGCCGCTCGGCGACGGACGCCGCCTGATCGATAAGGAGATGGGCTGGTTCCACTCCTGTTCTGCCTTCCCGACGAGCGATTTAACGATCAAAATACCGATTCTGTGAGGTGTTCCATGGTTAAAGAAGTCAACCCCATGATCCACGTGAACGAGCGGGACTACCCCGTGACGGACCATCACTGCGACGATCCCGAGAAGGCGAAGCTCGTCAAAAAGCTCTCCGTCATGATCACGGACAACATTCCCCGCAAGCTCCCCGGCGGCATGAAGGAAAACCACATGGATTTCTGGATTCTGGACCGCCTGCTCACGAAGGATGAAGTAAAGTTCATGCTGAGCTTTAAAAAGCGCCGCTTCGGCCTCACCGCGAAGGAGCTGGCCGAGCGCAACGGCATGAGCGAGGAAGAAGCCCAGAAGATCATCGACCACCTGATCTGGATCGGGATCCTGGAGCAGAACCGCGACAATGCCGACCAGCACATCCAGTACTGGATCCCGAAGTGGGTCATCGGCTCCGGCGAATACATGGTGGAGCACAAGACCCTGTGTGAGACCAATCCCGAGGTCGCGACCATGTTCAACCTGGCCCCGCAGGAGCCGCTCGAGCTGGCCGCCAAACTCGTCCCGCCCGGCGGCGCCGGCATCGGCATGCACGTCATCCCGGTGGAAAAAGCCATCGAGGCGCAGACGGAAAGCGTCAGCGTGGAGCATCTCTCCCACTGGCTTCAGAAATACGATAAGTTCTGCACCATGGTCTGCGCCTGCCGCAAGGCGCAGCGCGTGCGCGGCGAGGGCGTCGGCGATATCGAAGGCCACATGTGCATCGGCCTGGGCGACATCGCGGAAT
Organism: Lachnospiraceae bacterium; assembly: GCA_017619975.1. GTDB lineage: Bacteria > Bacillota > Clostridia > Lachnospirales > Lachnospiraceae > UBA6987. Next base: position 6,304 of record JAFZRH010000048.1, read on the forward strand.
TCCTGGTGGAGACCGGCAAGGACGCGAAATACGTGACGCGTGAGGAAGTCATCGAGATCTTAGAGCGCGCGGAGCGCAAGGGCTACGTCCACCAGATCACCAACCTGGACGGTCCGAACCGCATCGTGGGCATCTGCAACTGCTCGCCGGGCAGCTGCTACGGCCTGCGTACGAGCCAGCTCTTCAACACGCCCAACATGTCGCGTTCCGCCTACCGCGCGCACGTGGACAAGACCAGGTGCGTGGCCTGCGGCAAATGCGTCGAGGTCTGCCCTGCCGGCGCGGCGCGGCTCGGCCAGAAGCTCTGCAAGGCGGACGGCACGAAGGTGAAATATCCCATGCACGAGCTGCCGGACGATCATATCTGGGGTGAAAAGAAGTGGAACCGCAACTACCGCGACACCAATAAGATCAACTGCTACGATTCGGGCACCTCGCCCTGCAAGACCGCCTGCCCCGCGCATATCGCGGTCCAGGGCTACGTGAAGATGGCGTCCGAGGGCCGCTACGCGGAAGCCGTGAAACTGATCCGGCAGGACAATCCCTTCCCGGCCGTCTGCGGCGCGGTCTGCAACAAGCGCTGCGAGGACCGCTGCACGCGCGGCACTGTGGATAAGCCCGTCGCCATCGACGAGATCAAGAAGTTCCTGGCACAGTGGGAACTGGACAACCCCGAGGCTTTCGTTCCGGTCTGCGAGAACGCGGAAGGAAAACAGTGGGACGACTATAAGATCGCCGTTATCGGCGCGGGCCCGGCGGGACTTTCCGCCGCGTACTGGCTGCGCACCGAAGGCTATCCGGTCACGGTCTTTGAGAAGGAATCCCGTCCGGGCGGCATGCTCTTAAACGGCATCCCGAACTTCCGCCTCGAAAAGACGGTACTGGAAAAAGAGATCGCCATCATCGAAAAGATGGGGGCCGAGATCCGTTTAGGCGTCGAAGTCGGCAAGGACGTTACGTTAGACGAGCTGCGCGCGCAGGGCTACAAGGCCTTCTACATCGCGATCGGCCTGCAGGGCGGACGTCTGGCCGGCGTGCCCGGCGAGGACGCGGACGGCGTTGAGAGCGGCGTTGCGTTCTTAAAGCGTGTGAATCAGGCCGGAGAAGGACACTTCGACGGCGACGTGGTCGTGGTCGGCGGCGGGAACGTTGCGGCCGACGTGGCCAGAGCCGCGCTTCGCTGCACGAAGGGCAAGGTCACCATGCTCTGCCTGGAGCAGCGTCATGAGATGCCCGCCGCGAAGGACGAAGTCGCCGAATGCGAAGCGGAAGGCATCGTGATCCAAAACGGCTGGGGCCCGAAGGAAGTCCTGACCGAGAACGGGAAGGTCACGGGCATCGTCTTTAAGCGCTGCACCGCCGTCTTTGACGAAAACCACCGCTTTGCTCCGAAATACGACGAAAACGATACCGTCACCCTCTCCTGCACGAACGTGCTCATGGCCATCGGCCAAAGCGCCGAGTGGGGCGGACTGCTGGACGGCGCCAAAGTCGAGCGGCGGCCGAACGGCTCCGTGATCGCGGATCCCGTGACGCTCCAGACGGCCGAGCCGGATATCTTCCTGGGCGGCGACATCTACCACGGCGCCCGCTTCGCCATCGACGCGATCGCGGAAGGCAAGCAGGCGATGGTCTCCATCAACCGCTTCGTGCACCCGGGCCAGTCCATGACCATCGGCCGGGACCTTCGGGAGTTCATTGAGTTCAACCGCGACGACATCACGCTGCCGGAAGGCTTCGACAACGCGGAGCGTCAGCGGCCCGGCGCCCTGCCCGGCACGGCCCGCGAGACCTTTAAGGATCTGCGCCTGCCGCTCACTGAGGAGCAGGTGAAGACCGAGGCGAAGCGCTGCCTTTCCTGCGGTGCCACGACCGTCGACCTCAACCAGTGCATCGGCTGCGGCCTGTGCACCACGCGCTGCGAATTCGACGCGATCCACTTAACGCGCGACATCCCCGCCGCCTCCGACATGCACACCGCGGAGGAAATGATGGGCCTGGTCGGCCCTTACGCCTTAAAGCGCATGGGGAAGATCATCAAGCGCGCCGTCACCGGCAAGTCGGATTACCCGACCGAGCAGGTCTGATCGCGTAAGCTGCGAGCCGGGCAAGATCAACAGGTCAGTGCTCACATGAACAAGTTCATGGAGTCCTGACCTGTTGATTTTTTATGCGTCGACAGCCACGCCCGCCAGGCACTCCCTTTCTCTTCAATTTTCCCCTTGACTTTTTTGTTCCGCACGGTATGATATGTATAACAAATCATACTTTTAGGAGGTTATCCGATATCATGACAGAACGCACGAATCCGCCCGGAAAATACGTCTGGACCGCGACCGTCGGGGAAAAAGGACAGATCGTCATTCCCAAGCAGGCCCGGGAGATCTTTGATATCCGGCCGGGCGACACCCTGCTGCTCCTCGGTGACCGGCAGCTCGGCATCGCCATTCCGCCGAAAGAAACGCTGACGGCTTTCGCGTCGATGACTTCCAAAGCTTTTGTTCAGGAGGATGAAAAAGATGAGTGAGGTGCTGAAAGTCTCCGGTCTTGAAAAGCGATATCCCGCCTTCCATCTGGAAAACGTCGGCTTTACGCTGGAAAAAGGCCGCATCATGGGTTTTATCGGCCGCAACGGGGCCGGCAAGACCACGACCCTGAAGGCTCTTCTTTCGCTGATCCATCCGGACGGCGGCCAGATCCGCTTTTTCGGGATGGATTACGAAGGCAGCGAACGGCAGATCCGCCAGCGCGTCGGGTTTGCGAGCGGCGGCGTAAACTACTACCCGCGCAAAAAACTGAAAGATATCACGGCGGTCACGAAACGCTTTTACGACAGCTGGGACGAAGATGCCTACCGAGCCTGTCTGAAGGCCTTCGCACTGGACGAAGAAAAAAAGCCCATGGAACTCTCCGAGGGCATGAAGGTCAAGTACAATCTGGCCGTCGCGCTGTCCCACAAAGCGGAGCTTCTGATCCTGGACGAGCCGACCAGCGGCCTGGATCCGGTTTCCCGCGACGAACTGCTGGAGATCTTCCTGGATCTGGCAAAGACAGGCACCGCGATCCTCTTCTCCACGCATATCACCTCCGATCTGGAGAAGTGCGCGGACGATATCACTTACATCAAGGACGGAAAGATCCGGGAAAGCAGCAGCCTGAACGATTTTCTCGGCGCCTACCGGATGCTGGAGATCCCTTCCGGCGTCCCGGTCCCCGAAGCTGCGCTGGGCGTTTCCCGCAGCCGCAGCGGCGCCAGCGTGCTGCTGAAAGCAGAAGATGCGGCCGGTCTGCCGGCCCGCTCCGCCGATCTGGAGGAGATCATGATCCATCTGGAAAAGGAAAAGGAGGAAGAATAAGATGAAAAACCTGCTGATCAAAGAATTCAGGCTGGCGGCTTCGCCCTTAAGCTATTTCTTCCTGGCCTTCTCGCTGATGGTCTTCATCCCCGGCTATCCGATCCTGGTGGGCGCGTTTTTCATCTGCCTCGGGATCTTCTATTCCTTCCAGTCGGGCCGTGAGCAGAACGATACGGTCTATACCGCCCTCCTGCCCCTGCCCAAGCGCGCCTTTGTCCAGTCAAAATATATCTTCACGGCCGCGGTCGAAGCCGCCGCGTTTCTGCTGATGACGGCCTTTACCCTCGTAAGGATGTTCGCCTTGGGCAGCTCCGAGGTTTATCAGACCAATCCGATGATGAATGCTAACCTCTTCTTCCTCGCGTATGTGCTGATTCTCTTCGGCCTGTTCAACCTGATCTTCCTGGGCGGCTTCTTCAGGACCGGCTATTATTTCGGAAAGCCTTTCATCGTCTTTACCGTCGCCGGCTTCCTGTGGATCGTCCTGGCGGAAGCCCTGCACCATTTCCCGGGGCTGGCATGGCTGAATACGCCCGCTCCCGAAAATATGGGCCGCCAGCTGGCGGCACTTGCGGTCGGTCTGGTGCTCTTCGTGCTGATGACGCTGCTCTCCTACCGGGGAAGCGTGAAAAAGTTCGAGACGATCGATCTGTAAGCCCCGAGGCGGCAGGACCGAAAAAGAGCGGCAGGGAGGTGCCTGCCGCTCTTCTTTTTCAGGATCAGAATCCGTGTCCGCCGCCGTGGGAGCCGCCGCCTCCGCCGGAATGACCGCCGCCGCCCCCGGAATGGCCGCCGCCGCCCGAGTGACCGCCGCCGCCGGACCAGCCGCCGGAGGAGTGACCGCCGCCGGAATGACCGCCTCCGCCGCCGGAAAATCCGCCGCCCGAAGGGGCATTGCGGTAGCTGTACTGCCGGATCAGGCGGGCGCCGGCATTGGTAAAGCTGACCTGCTTCGTCATGTTTTTATCCAGCAGATAGACCTCGCCGGGCTTTTTGATGCGCGTCCGCCGGTGCGCGGTGCCAAAAACGATCAGCAGAGCCAGACAGGCCGCGATCAGCAGATTGCTCATGTGCTTCATGGGCTCCGGCACAGCCCGGTCGGATAGGACCTCATTCATTTCATAGAAGGCGCGTCTGGCGCATTCATAGTATTCGCCGTCCCGCGCATAGGTGTAGATATTGTCCGTGATCGTATTGCATTTGGCTACGGTCAGCTTGTCGGAAAGATCCGAGACCCGGATGTAGAGCTGCCGGCCGTCGCTGTCCGTTGTATCGAAATCGATCAGGAAAAGGACCCCGCCCTTTTCATCAAAAAGCGAATCGTAGAGCACCTGGGAATACCGGACCGCAGAGGTGCCGCCCGTATCCTCCGTCGTGGCAAAAGCCACCGGGAAATACGCCGTAAGCGGCAGCATATCCGCCTGCAGCTTCTCTTCCTCCTCCGGGGAAAGCATATCCGCTTCATCCAGGATCGTGACCTGTTCGCTGTGCGTTGCGGGTTCCTGCGCACCGCTGCGCTCCTGAAAGGCCAGCCATCCGTCATAGGCGAACGGCAGCAGCAGGATCAGCAGGGCACCGGCCAGCAGCCAGTTCAGCGCCCGGCCGGAAAGCACTTTTCTTCCGTTTCGGCTCATTCCCGGCCTCCTCTCGGCATCGTAAACAGCGGAATATCCCGCGATGCCAGCATATTTTGCTTCCGGATCACGTCAAAGGCAGCCCAGACGGAGACCAGGATATTGGCAATCCCGACACCGTAGTACCACCAGTCTTCCACGGTGCCGCTCATCAGCACGATTGCCCCGCCCGCCAGCGCCAGCCAGATCTTCCAGAGGACGGAAAAAGACGCCGCCAGAGACTTGTTGTAGACCCACTTCGTGCCGCTTTTTACCGAAGCCGCCGATCCGGCGCCGGCAACCGCGCGGATCAGCCCCGATACAAAGCGGACCACCCCGAGCGTGATCAGGACCGGCCAGATCAGGACCGTCAGATTGACGATCACCGAATCCGGGAAGATCTCCGAAAGGATCCCGGAAAGGATCGGCCAGAAGAAAAACAGACCGATCCCGTAGATCACAAAGCTTCCGCAGCCGACCGACTTCCGGCCGCCTTTTTTCTTCTGCCCGTCTCCCGCGTTTCTGACCGCTTCCGCGAAAGCCAGGTACCCCACCCGGCCGATATCGTCCAGATGGTTCTCGCGGACATAGACTTCCTGCGTCAGTTTGCTCAGCACGGCGCCGAAGATCCCGGTCAGGATCATCGAGACCCAGAGGAAGGGAACCGGCTTGACCGTCATGAAAAGATTGAAAATGCTGGCCAGGATCGCCGTCACGATCAGGCTGACCTTCACATATTTGCCGCTGTCCAGCGGAATGTCCGCCGCCGCGTCGCCGTTCTGACCGTTGATGGCCGCATAACAGATCCTGTCCCGTACGCGGTGCGTCAAAAGCCAGACCGGCAGCAGCAATTTCTGCTTGTTCAGCCGGATGCTTTCCGCCCGCGTGGCTCCGCCCAGCGGCAGCGTCATGCCGTCGTAGCGGATGGAATCGGTCATATTGATGTCATCGCTGACCAGCTGCGCCATCACCGGATCATATTCCCGGGGATTCACGTCGCTGCCGTCCGCATAGTAGCCCGCCACAAAGCCGGGCCGGAAGGACTGCGCCTTCTGCCACTGATAGGTATCGATCGATTCGCTGAGAGCGTCCGGGAAAGCGACCGCCGCATCGAAGCGGTTGCCCTGATAAATTCCCTGCACCGTTCCGTTGATCTGGTATACGCTCACCTGCGTCTTGCTGCCGAGATCCCGGCGCTTTTCTCCCTGTACGGAGATCGGCGCCTGACAGTCGGCCCGGTACAGATAGAACGGCATATAGATGCCTGTCATTTCGTCGCGGCCTTCCTCGTGCACCCAGTCCGGCGCCAGGAGGATCCGGTCCGTCTTTTCCCGGTAGCGGGATAACGCGTCTTCCTCCGTGACCGAGAAGGGGATCATGCCGTCCGGCTTCTGCTCCTCTCTCACACGCCGGTCAAACAGGACGGACGATCCGCAGTAGCTGCAGAAGGTCGCGATCGTATTGCCGCAGCTTAACACCACCGAACCGCACTGGGGACAGCTCAGTTCCGTCGTCTGGTAAAGACCTTTTTTATCCAGATAAGTCTCATAATCGTCCTGCGTGATCAGGCCGTCGCAGTACTCACATCTGACACCGCCGCCGGAAAGATCATAGCGGACGCTTCCGCCGCAGTGCGGACAGCTAAAAGCAATCATAGGCGCTCCTTTTCCCGAGAGGATTCTTCGGGTCCGCCCCCATCATACCCTATTTTGCCTAAAATTGCACGAGAAAAATACAGGCGGCCGCAGGCAGCGGAGCCGGGCGGTAATAATTTCTTCATTATATTTAGCGATTTTTTTGCGGTTTTTTTCTGTCTGCTGTGCTATGATGAGAATCGGAAATGAATGCCGCCGGAGGGAATCATGCTGCGACTGTTGCTTGTCATCATCTGGATCCTGATCATCATGGTCATCCTGGGGATCCCCGCTCTGCTGATCTTTGGACTGATCGGTCTGTTCGACCGCGATCTGGAGCATCGGCTGGCCCAGCGCTACGTTCTTGTCATCGTGGGCGGCATTACGTTTCTCGCCGGCGAAAAGATCATCCCCCTGGGACTGGAAAACATCCCGGAAGGGGAAGGCGTGCTTTTCATCAGCAATCACCGCAGCCTTTTTGATATCTTCTCGGCCTACCGCTTCTTTAAAGGACCGACTTCCTGCATTTCCAAGATCGAGTGGAAAAGGATCCCGATCCTGCGGCAGTTCATGGACACCATCCGGACCGTGTACCTGGACCGCAGCAACGTCCGCGCGGGCTTGAAATCGACGGCCGAGGCGGAAGAGCTGCTGAAAAAAGAGGTCAGCATCTGGGTCTGCCCCGAAGGCACCCGCAGCCAGAAGCCGGACCTTCTGCCCTTCCACGAAGGGAGCTTCCGGGCCGCTTTCCAGACCGGCCGGCGCATCGTTCCTTTTACCCTGACCCATACGGACGATCTCTTTGAGCAGCATAAGCCCTGGATCCGGCCGGCCACCGTTACGATCGCCTTCGGAAAACCGATCGAGACGGCAGGCCTGAACAAGGAAGAGCGCAAAGCGCTGATCGCGGACGTCGCGAGACAGATCCAGGAAAGCTACAACACGCTGCAGTAGCGGCTGGATAACACCGGTCTTTCGCTAAATTATAAAAAGTTTATGAACTGAGACCTTGATTTTCTTCGGGGTCTCATTTATAATTCTATGGTCAACTGAATATTTTGATCCTGCCAGTATAAGTTTGGAGGAAATGGCCCAAACGTTTCTACCGCACGCCGAAGATGCGACTATTGGTTTATTCAGTAGTTTTTGTAGAAATGGCAGACCGGGAACGGATCTGCCGTTTTCGTTCAAAACCTCTCGCGGGATCGCACGCCGTACTTGAAAAGGAGGAAGTATGGAAAAGCTCTTTAAACTCGAAGAGAACAAAACCACGGTCAAGACCGAGATCGTTGCCGGTCTGACCACCTTCATGACGATGGCCTACATCATCGCCCTGAATCCGAACCTGCTGACCGGTTTCGGCGCCAACGGGCAGGGCCTGTGGAACGCCGTCTTCCTGGCCACCTGTCTGGCCTCCGCTGTCGGTACCTTCTGCATGGCTCTCCTGGCCAACAAGCCTTTCGCCATGGCACCCGGCATGGGCCTGAACAGCTTCTTCGCAACAGTCGTGGCCAGCATGGCCGCCATCGCAGGCGTCAGCTATCTGGAAGGCTTCCAGGCCGCGCTGGTCATCATCCTGATCGAAGGCGTGCTCTTCATCGTGCTGTCCGTCCTGAACGTCCGCGAGAAGATCGTGAACGCGATCCCGCTCGGCATCCGGATCGGCATCTCCCCGGCCATCGGCCTGATGCTGATGAACATCGGTCTCGGCTCCAATGCCGGCGTCTACACCGCCAATTCTGCCTCTCCTTACTACGTCATGCGCGACTTCTTCGGCGCTTTGACGGCCGGTTCCATCAAAGAAGCGCTGGGTGATTCCTGGGGCCAGATGGTCCTGGTCGTCGTGACCATGTTTGTGGGTCTGTTCGCCATCATCGCGCTGGCGCACAAGAAAGTCAAAGGCGCCGTGTTCGGCGGCATGGGCATTGCCACGGCCATCTACTGGGCCGGCCAGGCGATCTTCCTGGGCGTGAACCCCTTCAAAGGCTTAGAGAACGCCAACTGGCTGCCTCCTTTCGGCGACATGTTCGAAAACACCTTCTTCAAATTCAACTTCAAGGTTCTGGCTGACATCGGCTGGGTCACCGTGCTCACCATCATCATCACCTTCGCGATCATCGATATGTTCGATACCATCGGCACCCTGATCGGCACGGCCAGCCGCGCCGGCATGGTCGATGAGGAAGGCAATATGCCGAACATGAAGGAAGCCCTGCTCTCCGACGCTATCGGCACGGTCGTCGGTTCCGCTACCGGTACCTCCACCGTCACCACCTTCATCGAATCCGCCTCCGGCGTGGAAGCCGGCGGACGCACCGGTCTGACCGCGATCACCACCGGCGTGATGTTCCTGCTCTGCATGTTCATCTCCCCGCTGGCCGCCATCATTCCTCCGGCCGCGACCTCCGCTGCCCTGATCTACGTCGGAATCCTGATGTTAAGCGGCCTGAAGAAGGTCGACTTCGACGACATCACCCAGACCGTTCCGGTCACGATCATGCTTCTCTCCATGCCGATCTCCAGCTCCATCGGACACGGCATCGGCCTCGGCCTGATCTCCTACACCGTGATCATGGTCCTCACCGGCCGCGCCAAGAAGGTCCCGGTGCTGACCTACGTTCTGAGCGTGATCTTCTTAGTGAAGTTCTTCCTGGCTGTGAATATCTGATAAAGCGAAGCCTTATCCGACAGAGCAGGCGGTCCCGAAGGACCGCCTGCTTTTTCCATTCGTTCTTTTTCTGCGGCTTTCCCGCCGCGCCGGATCACAGCGTGATCCAGTAACGCTCCAGATACCGGTTATGCTCCGGCTCCAGAACCGTCGATTCATAGACGCCGCCGTTTTTCAGGATCGTCCGGCGGCTGCCTTCATTGTCCTGATAGCAGCTGATCAGCACTTTCCGTAAGCCCAGCCGCCGGCACTCGGGAAGCACCGCGCGCAGCATCCGCGTCGCGTAGCCTTTCCGCCGCTCCTCCGGACGGACCGAATAGCCGATGTGGCCGGCGTATTTTTCCAGATATTCATTGAAGCGGTGCCGGATCTGAATCATGCCGACGACCGCATCGTCCTCTTCCCGCACAAACAGATACTGCGTTGCCGGCACACGGCCGGGCGGCACGGTCTCTTCGCTTTTATACGCTTCCACTTCCGCAAGCCACTCTTCCGGCGTTTCGCATTTCCGCAGCGGACCGCAGCCGTCCATGGAACTGCCGTGCTCCAGACAGCTTTCGCGGTACGCGCGGATCTGCGCGGCATATTTCAGGGAAGGTTCGACCAGCTTCATACACATCTCCCGCATTCCTTACGCTTTCATCTCTTCTTCGATCAGTTCCTTGAAGACCGGCAGGCTCCTCTCCACCATGTCGTAAGAGACGCATGTGCTGATGCGCAGATAGTCGGGGCAGCCGAAATCGTCGCCCGGAACGATCAGCAGGTTTTTCGCTTTCGCCTTGTCCGAAAAGGCCTTGGCATTGCCGCCCGGCGCTTTCACGAACATGTAGAAGGCGCCGCGGGGCTTTACGCACTCATAGCCGTAGGACGTGAGCGCGTTGTACAGCCGCAGGCGGTTTTTGTTATAGACCTCCATATCCGGCCAGACGTGCGCGCAGAGTGCCACCACGCGCTGCTGCAGGGACGGCGCGCAAACGTGTCCGATCGACCGGGCCGCGCCCATGATGGCCTCCATCAGCGGGATCTCGTCCGTGCAGGTATCCGTGACCAGCACGTAGCCGATGCGCTCGCCGGGCACGGACAGCGCCTTCGAGAAAGAATAGCAGACGATCGTATCCGGATAAATGGACGGGATAAAGGGTACGAAAGCGTGATCATAGACCAGTTCGCGGTACGGCTCGTCCGAGATAATGTAGATCGGATGACCGACCTCGGCGGATTTGCGGCGCAGCAGGTCCGCCAGTTTTTCCAGCGTTTCCAGTGAATAAATGACGCCGGTGGGGTTGTTCGGCGAGTTTACGATGACCGCCTGCGTGTTGACGCCAATCCGCTTTTCGAGTTCCGGGAAATTGATCTGGAAATTCGGGCGGTCCGGCGGCACGATGACCAGCTTCGCGCCGTTGGGTTCCGTATAAACGCGGTATTCCGGGAAGAACGGAGCCTGCACGATCACCTCCGCGCCCGGCACCGCCAGCGCCCGCACGGCCGAGACGACGGCCGGCGCCGCGCCGCAGGTAAAGAAGATATTAAAACTCGTCAGATGCGTACCGTAGCGGCGGTTCAGGTCATCCGTGACCATCTCGCGCAGGCTGGCGTTGCCCGACGAAGAGGTGTAGCCGTGGACCGTGATGCTGTCCAGCTTCTGAACGGCGTTGATAATGGCTTCGTTCACGCCTTCCGGTGCCGGAATGGACGGGTTGCCGATGGAGAAGTCATAGACGTTCTCCTTGCCGACGATGGCCGCCTGCTGTTTTCCGTATTCAAACAATTCCCGGATGCAGGACCGGGTATGTCCCATTTCCCACATGGATTCATTAATCATAGTCTGTCTCCTTTCAAATCCTTCCCCTTTGAGAAAGGTGTCACGGCGAAGCCGTGACGGATGAGGTTCTATCGCCAGATCTTCTGCTCTTTGGCCGCGCGCACCAGCTCCTCCCGGAAATCCGGGTGCGCGACCGAGATCAGCTTTTCGGCCCGTTCCCAGGCGGAAGCGCCTGCCAGATTCACCGCGCCGAACTCCGTGACCAGCCAGAAGGCCTGTGTGCGCGGCGTGGTGATGATATCTCCGCCGAAATGCGGCAGGATGCGCGAATGCCGCACGCCGGTTTTGTCCACGAAGGACGAAGTCATGCAGATGAAGGACTTGCCGCCCTTCGAGTCCTGCGCCGCCGTCACGTAATCCAGCTGTCCGCCGGTGCCGCTGATCTGCCTGAGACCCGAGCTCTCCGACGAGATCTGCCCGTACAGATCCACCGCGATGCAGTTGTTGACGGAGATCAGATTGTCGTTTAAGGCAATGACCTTCGGATCGTTCACGTAGGACAGCGGCGCCGCCGCGACGGCGGGATTGTCGTCCACCCAGTCGTACAGCTCTTTCGAGCCGAAGACGATGCCGGTGAGGCCCCGCCCGGGATACAGGTTCTTGCAGCGGTTCGTCAGCTTGCCGGCTTCGTACAGCTTCAGGTACGCGTCCCCGCAGAGCTCGGTATGCATGCCCAGATCCTTCACGTCGGATTCGGCCAGCATGGCGCCGACCACGTTCGGCATGGCGCCGATGCCCAGCTGCAGCGTTGCGCCGTCCCGGATATGCGGGATCAGATGCGAAGCGATGGCTTTATCTTCCGGCGTGGCCGGCGCGACCGGGAACTGCGGCAGCGGCGCGTGCTCGCCTTCCACCACGCAGTCGACCTCGGAAATGTGGATGCATTCGTCGAAGCCGCCCAGAATACGCGGCAGATGCTCGTTGACTTCCAGGATCACGATGTCGGCCTTCTTTAAGATCGCGTGCGCGACCCCGATGGCGCAGGACAGGTTGAAATACCCGTGCTCGTCCATGGGCGCGACCGACATCATGGCGACGTTTACGTCCAGGAAGTTTTCGTAATACCAGCTGTTTTTGCGGAACAGCATGGGGATGTAGCTGCACAGGCCTTTGTCGCTTAAGGAGCGTTCATAGCCGGAGCAGTGCCAGGTGCTGTAAATGAAATGCTTCCGCTCCGGGTCACATTCGACGGTCCGGATGGGACCGAAGATAAGGTTGCCGCGGATCTTGACGTCCGCAAGCTCGTCCCGGCGCGCGGCCAGGGCGGCGTCCAGCAGGGGCGGAAAGCCCAGATTCGTGGTATAATCCACCCAGTCGCCGCTCTTGACGAGCCTGACCGCCTCTTCGGGCGTGCGGAGCTTTTGTTTGTATTCGCTGTAAATGCTCATGAAGATTCTTTGTTTCTCTGTCTTGTTTAATAATATCGTAAGGTCCTGCCGGCGCGCCCCGCTGCCGGAAGCGCTTTTGAAATCGCTGTCAGAAAACGCTTTCGGGAATGCAGCGCCGAGCGCGCCCGACAATACTTTTCGGTAACGCGTGCCCCGCTTCGCGGACCCCGCGAATTTGCCCCTTGAGGCGACCTGACTATGATTTTTTCATTCAGGAAGGTCGCCGAACGAGGGCCGACAAAAGTATTCGTCGAGGCAGCGAGGCGTTGTTTTGGCGCTTCGGCTTTTACCCCCTCCATCGTCAACGAAAAAGCTTCCCTGTCGGTCGCTTTTTCGGACGATGTCAAGTAAATCGCCTCGCTTCTTCCGCCGCAGGCGGCGCTTCGGCGATTTACACCGCTGCGCAGCCGGCGCGGTAGGCGGCAAGGTTCAGTTCCTTAAACTTCGCCGGCACCGTATCCGCGATCACGCTCTCCCAGTCGATGTCATCCATCTTCAGCGCTTTCACCAGGCTGCCGAAAAGCACGATATTCATGCACTTGGCGCTGCCCAGCTCCAGCGCGATCTTCTCCGCGTTCAGGACGTGGCAGGTAAAATGCTGCTGCATCGCCTCCAGCGTACCGGCCGGATACTCCGCCAGCCCCGCCGCGATGGTCGCGGAAATCATCTCGAAATCATTGATCACAGCCACGCCGTTCGGTTTCAGATAATCCGCGTAGCGCACCGCCTCCATCTTCTCGAAGGCGACCACGATATCCGCCGCGCCTTTGCCGATGAGCGGCGAATAGACCTTTTCGCCCCAGCGGACCTGCGTGGAGACGCTGCCGCCGCGCTGGCTCATGCCGTGGACCTCGGACATTTTGACGTCGTAGCCGGCCCGCATCAGGCCGTTCACCAGCACCTTGGCCGTCAGGATCGCTCCCTGTCCGCCGACGCCGACCAGCAATGCGCTTTTCACTTCACTCATTTCAGGCCTCCTTTTCAATGGCGCCCATCGGGCAGACCTGCGCGCAGACCGTGCAGCCCACGCACTGCAGCGGATCGATCGATGCCTTGCGGTCCTTCACGCTCACCGCCGGGCAGCCGACCGACAGGCACTTGCGGCAGCCGATGCATTTGTCCGGATTCACCTTGCAGAGCCCGTTCTCGTGCCTGATCCGCTTGATCAGAAGGCAGGGCCGTCTGGCGATGATGGCCGCCGGGACCTCGCTGGCGAGCGCTTCCTGCACAGCCGCTTCCATGGCCTTTAAATCCTGCGGATCCACGATGATCACGTGCCCGAAGCCGTAGGATTTCAGGATCTCTTCGATCTTCAGACTCTCGGCGATCTCCCCCTGTAAGGTGTAGCCGGAGCCGGGATTGTCCTGGTGGCCCGTCATGCCGGTGATGTGGTTGTCCAGCACGACCGGGATCACATTGCCCTTGTTGTAGATGATCTCCGCCGCGCCGGTCATGCCGCTGTGGAAGAAGGTCGAGTCGCCCATGACGCCGAAGACTTTCTTGTCGGTCTGGCCCGTCGCCTGGAAGGCCTTGGCCATGCCCATGGCGACCGTAAAGCCGCCGCCCATGCAGATGACGCTGTCGATCGCGTTTAAGGGCGGCGCCGCGCCGAGCGTATAGCAGCCGATATCGCCGGCTACCACGAAATCTTTATGGCGCGACATGGTATAGAAGAAGCCGCGGTGCGGGCAGCCCGGACAGAGCACCGGCGGGCGGGGCACCGCCTTCACGCCGACGTCCACGGTCTCCGGCTTGACGCCGAAGAGCCGCTCGCGCAGAAGCTCCGGATTCATTTCATACATCAGGCCGGTCAGTTCCTTGCCGATGCAGGAGATGCCCGCCGCTTTGATCTGCTCTTCCATGAAGGGATCCAGCTCCTCGATCACGTAAAGCTTTTCCACTTTCGAGGCAAACTCGCGGATCAGATCCATCGGCAGCGGGTTCGTGATGCCGAGCTTTAAGAAGGAGGTGTCTTCCGGGAAGACCTCCTTTGCATATTCGTAGGCGATGGACGCGGAAATGACGCCGACCTTTGTGTCAGCCAGCTCCATCCGGTTCAGAGGACTTTCGCAGGCCCACGCCTCCAGCGCTTTCAAATTGGCTTCGACCTTGGGATGGTTGAGCATCGCGTTCGCGGGCGTGCAGACGTTTTTCCGCACGTTGCGCTTGTAGACGGGCACCGGCGGCTCCTCGCGTTCGCCCAGGCTGACCAGACTCTTGGAATGGGCGACCCGGGTCGTGATGCGGTACAGGACCGGCATGTCGAATTTCTCGGAGATCTCATAGGCCGCCTTCAGGAAGTCCTTGCACTCCTGCGAATCGGAGGGCTCCACCATGGCCATCTTGGCCGATTTCGCGTAGTGGCGGTTATCCTGCTCGTTCTGGGAGGAATGCATGCTCGGATCGTCCGCGCTGACGATCACGAAGCCGCCTCCCACGCCGTTGTAGGCTGCCGTAAAGATCGGGTCTGCCGCGACGTTCACGCCGACGTGCTTCATCGCGGTGAGGCTCCGTACGCCGGCCAACGAAGCGCCGTAAGCCACCTCCGTGGCCACCTTTTCGTTCGGTGCCCACTCACTGTACAAAACGTCCCGATACAGCGGAAGATTTTCAAAGATCTCCGTGCTCGGGGTCCCCGGGTATGCGGAAGCGACCTTCACCCCGGCTTCAAACGCGCCGCGGGCGATGGCTTCATTCCCGGATAAAAGGATTTTTTCCATCAAAATAATCCACCTTTCTTTTAAAAAAGTGTTCAACGTTCTTTTTGACGGATTTATTATATCAAAATGGCCGCAAAAATAAAAGAGGAAACTTCCTCTTTTATTTTTTTGCCCTGACATTTGTGATATGATAATCCAAAAGAAGAAAAGGAGTCCGTATGATCCATTCCGTCCTCATCATCGGCCAGTCCAACATGGGCGGCCGCGGCTTTGTCAGGGAAGCCGAACCTATTACCGACGCCAACCACCGCCTCGTTCTGATAAACGGCCGCTGGCAGAAGATCTTCCGCCCGATCAATCCGGACCGGAAAACGTCCGGCGTCTGTCTGGCCGAAAGCTTCGCCGAACGGTACCGGGAAGACCATCCGAACGACGAGATCGGGATCATTCCCTGCGCCGACGGGGGAACCGGCCTCATCCAGTGGCGGCCCGGGAGCCTTTTGCTCGACCATGCGCTGATGCAGCTTTCCCTCGCGGAACGCTCTTCCACCCTGGTTGCAATCCTCTGGCACCAGGGTGAGACCGACTGCGCGCCGGAAAGCTGGCCGCTTTATGAGGAACGTCTCACGGCCATCATCCGCGAGATCCGAAAAGTCCCCGCCGCTGCAGACGTTCCCTTCCTGATGGGCGGTCTGGGCGAGTTCCTTCCCCTCTATACCGAGACGTTCGCCAACTACATCCATATCAATGACGCGCTCCGGCGCATCGCGGAAAAAGAGCCTCTCTGCGGCTACGTGCCTGCCGAAGGTCTCGGTTCCAACCCCGACCACATGCATTTTAATGCGGCCGCCCTGTTGGAATTCGGCCGCCGCTACTACGAGGCGTTTCGCCCGCTCGAAAAGAAAGACAGGCTCTTCCTTCCGAAGAACCTGCCTCTGGATGCCCGCCACAGTGCGCTGGAAGCACTGTAGACGGATTCCCTGTATTTTCCTTTGTGAAATCTTCTCTTATACCAGCTCCAGCTGCACCATCATGGCGGCGTCGCCGCGGCGCGGGCCAAGCTTGGTCATGCGGGTATATCCGCCGTTGCGGTTGACATACTTGGGAGCGATCTCTTCGAAGAGCTTCTTCGGCATGTCGACATCCACCATCTTGCGGCCCTTGGCATCCGGAACCTTCGCTCCGTAGAGGACCTTCAGCATCTGACGGCGGGCATGAAGACGGGTGGCGGAATCCTTCTGGATGGTCTTCTGGATCTCTTCGAATTCAGTGACCTTTTTGCCGTCGACGACCTTCTTGACGCGCTTGCCGTCCTTGTCCTTCTTCGGGACCTTGGCGGTAACCGTTACGGTTTCAAAATTATCCTTCTCCTTGACAGCCAGAGCAATCAGGCCTTCCGCAATGCTGCGGGCTTCCTTCGCGCGGGCCTCGGTGGTCTCGATCTTGCCGTTCAGCAGAAGAGACGTCACCAGAGACCGTAAGAGGGCCTTTCTCTGGCTGGCAGTTTTTCCAAGTTTTCTATACTTTGCCATTGTGATATTTCCTCCGAAATCCTACCTTTTTATTCGCCGGAACTCAGTTCCAGGCCCAGTGCTCTCAGCTTGTCCTGCACCTCGTCCAGAGACTTGCGGCCCAGATTGCGGACCTTCATCATGTCATCCTGCGTGTGTGCGCAGAGCTCGGCCACCGTATTGATGCCGGCGCGCTTTAAGCAGTTGAAGGAACGGACGGAAAGCTCCAGCTCTTCGATATTCATCTCCAGAACCTTTTCTTTTTCCGTTCCGGCCTTCTCTACCAGCACCTCTTCCGTCTTGGCTGCTTCGGAAAGGTTGATAAACAGGCTCAAATGCTCGCTTAACACTTTGGCAGCCAGGCTCACCGCATCATCGGGAGCCAGAGTGGCGTTGGTAAAAACATCTAACGTCAGCTTGTCATAGTCCGTGATTTTCCCGACACGGGTGTTTTCCACGCTCATATTGACACGCTCGACCGGGGTATAAATCGCATCCACCGCGATCGTCCCGATAGGGAGACTGTCGTTCTTGCCGCGCTCGGCGCTGACATAGCCGCGCCCGCGGGTGATCGTGATCTCGGCACCGAAATGGGTGTCCTTGCCGCCGCTGCAGGTCGCGATGACCAGATCCGGGTTCATGATATGCAGATCGGAATCCAGCTTGATATCCGCTGCCGTCACGACGCCTTCTCCGGTAAAATCGATATACCCGAGCTTCGGTTCGTCAAAGTCGCCATCGCTCTTGATCGCAAGACTCTTCAGATTCAGGACGATCTCGGTAACATCTTCCTTCACACCGGGAATGGTGGTAAATTCATGAAGCACACCGTCGAATTTGACCTGGCTGACAGCCGCCCCGGGAAGAGAAGAGAGCATGATCCTGCGCAGAGAGTTGCCCAGTGTCGTTCCATAGCCGCGCTCTAAGGGCTCAACTACGAAGCGTCCGTAGGTTTTGTCCGCGGAGATCTCGGCGATCTCGATATTGGGCTTTTCAAAATCTAACACGTTTTCACTCCTTCCGGAAACTTCCGAATAATCACGCGGATTACTTGGAATACAACTCGACGATCAGCATCTCGTCAACCGGAATATCGATCATCTCACGGGTCGGATACTGATTGATAGTCACCTTCAGGTTTTCCAGATCACTTTCCATCCAGGGAGTCACGGCGCGGCCGGCGGTCACTTCCACGATATCCTTGAAGCGCTGGGAGCTCTTGGCATTTTCCTTGATCTCCACGACGTCACCCGGTTTTACGCGGTAGGACGGGATATTCACGCACTTGCCGTTGACCAGCACGTTGCGGTGATCAACGATCTGACGGGTCTCCATGCGGGTGCGGCCCAGACCGGCGCGGAACAGGACGTTGTCCAGGCGGGTCTCGAGGAGGACCAGCAGGTTTTCACCTACCATGCCCTTCATCTGGGCGGCCTTTTCGTAGTAGTTGCGGAAAGGCTTCTCCAGGACGCCATATATAAACTTGGCCTTCTGCTTTTCACGAAGCTGAAGTCCGTATTCGCTCGTTTTCTTTCCGGCGCGCTTGGAAGTCCGACGGGATTTCTTGTCGATTCCCAGGTAGACCGGATTCAGGTCCAGAGACCGGCATCTTTTTAAGACAGGAACACGATTAACTGCCACTTCAGTTCACCTCCATTATACTCTTCTGCGCTTCGGCGGACGGCATCCGTTGTGCGGCACGGGGGTCACATCCTGGATGCTTAACACTTCAAGGCCTGAAGCCTGAAGAGCACGAATTGCAGCTTCACGACCCGAACCGGGTCCCTTTACGAAAACGTCGACGTAATGAAGTCCATGCACCAAAGCGGCTTTCGTAGCGGTTTCCGCTGCCATCTGAGCTGCATAAGGAGTCGATTTCCTTGAACCTCTGAAACCAAGGCCGCCGGCTGATGCCCACGATAACGCGTTCCCCTGCGTATCCGTCAGGGTCACGATGGTGTTATTGAAGGATGCCTGGATATGGGCCTGGCCACGTTCAACGTTTTTCTTGACTTTTTTCTTTGTCACCTTTTTTGCTGACGCTTGCTTAGCCATTGAAAACTAACCTTCCCTTATGGGGTTCCTTTCTTTCAAAATGATACGCAAACCGAAGAATTACTTCTTCTTGTTCGCAACGGTCTTCTTGGGGCCTTTCCGGGTACGCGCGTTGTTTTTGGTATTCTGTCCGCGAACCGGCAGTCCCCGTCTGTGACGGATACCGCGATAGCAGCCGATTTCCTGCAGGCGCTTGATGTTGAACGCGATCTCACGGCGGAGATCACCCTCGACGACCTGGGTGGCTTCGACGACCTTGCTGATGCGGGCGACTTCATCGTCCGTCAGGTCTTTCACCCGGGTATCAGGATTCACGTCGGCGTCTTTGAGGATACGGCCCGCGCTGGTGCGCCCGATCCCATAGATATAGGTCAGAGC
>JAFZRH010000049.1 GCA_017619975.1 Lachnospiraceae bacterium
GCCTTCCGCAGGCTTCTGGGGCTTCGGCTTGACGTTCGACTGATAGTAGCTGTAGGTCATGGTTTCGGCCGGACTCGTGACCTTGGATTCGGTGACCGAGCAGATGAACATGCCGTGCGTGCCCAGATCCAGCTCTTCCTCGACCTTTAAGGACAGGTAGGCGTTGATGTACTGATCCAGATAGACCAGTCCGTTGTCGGAGCGGGAGACGTCCATGCCGGCGAATTTATCCACCGCGCGGCCGCTTGCGAAGCCGTACTTCTGGAAGACGGAGAACGGCGCCTCCACGGACAGAACGTTCAGATTCAGCTTTCCGGTCTGCTGCACGATGTGATGCGTGTAGTTCTGCTTGTTGATGCAGACCGCGACGCGGTTCGGCGTGGAGGTGACCTGCACCACGGTGTTAACGATGCAGCCGTTGTCCTTCTTGCCGTCGTTGGTCGTGACTACATACAGACCGTAGCCGATCTTGAACATGGCTTTCGGATCCTGCTTGGCTTTATCGGCAGCGCTGGGCTTCGGATATTCCTTGGTGAGTTCCTCGGCCAGGGCTTTTAACTGAGCGTTCGAAGCATCGTTTAAGGCGCCGGTGATGCGGACCGTATTTTCCGCGAAGGTGATATTTTTGCAGCCTTCCAGCATGCCCTTCATGATCTTGGCAGCCTGTGGCGCCCAGGAGCCGTTCTCGATCAGGCCGACGGTGCGGTTCTGGTAGTTATGCTCCTTTAAAGTCTCGATGAATATCCGCATAAAGGGGAAGATCTCGCTGTTGTAGGTCGTGGTGGCCAGCACCAGCTTGCCGTAGCGGAAGGCATCCTCCACGGCTTCGGCCATGTCGCCGCGCGCCAGATCGGTCACGGCGACCTTCGGGCAGCCTTCGGCGGTGAGAAGCGCCGCCAGCTTTTCCGCGGCTTCTTTCGTATGACCGTAAACGGAGGTGTAGCAGACAGCCACGCCGTCCGTTTCGACGCCGTAGGAGGACCAGACCTGATACAGCCCCAGATAGTACGGCAGATCTTCTTTCAGCACCGGCCCGTGCAGCGGGCAGATCGTACGAATATCAAGACCGCCGACTTTCTTTAACAGCGCCTGCACCTGCACGCCGAACTTGCCTACGATGCCGAAGTAGTAGCGGCGGGCTTCGCAGGCCCAATCGTCGTCATAGGTATCCAGGGCGCCGAACTTGCCGAAAGCATCGGCAGAGAAGAGGACTTTATCCAGCTTTTCATAGCTCATGATGACCTCGGGCCAATGGACCATGGGAGCCGTGAAGAATTTTAAGACGTGCTTGCCGAGCGGAAGCTCGTCGCCGTCTCCGACCACGATGCGCCGGTCCGCGAAATCCGTGCCGAAATAATTGTTCATGATGCGGAAGGCCTGCGCAGAGGCGACGATCTCGGCTTCCGGGTACAGATTCATAAAGGTCAGGATGTTGGCGGAATGGTCCGGCTCCATGTGATGGACGATCAGATAGTCCGGCCGGCGGCCTTCCAGCTCTCTCGCGAGCTTGTCCAGCCATTCGTGCGTGAAGTTCTTATCCACCGTATCCATGACCGCGACTTTGTAGTCGTGGATCAGGTAGGAATTGTAGGCCATGCCGTCCGGGACGACGTACTGGCCCTCAAAAAGGTCGATCTTGTGGTCGTTGACGCCGATGTAGCGGATATCGTCTGTGATCTTCATAAAGTCCTCCTTTTGGTGATTATTTACAGAAACACGGAGATCCTGGCGCGGCGCGTATACTGCGCCTCCAGTTCCGAGCGGTGATACAGATAGCCGGGATCGTCAAAGTAGATCGCGCCGGCCGGGCAGCCTTTCTCGCAGGCGCCGCATTTGATGCATTTCCCGGGGATGTTTGAAACGTCCTGCGGGTCGATGCTGCCCATGGGGCAGAGCGAAGCGCAGCGTCCGCAGCCGATGCATTTTGCCGGATCCAGTTTTGGCTTGACTTTCAGGATGTTGATGGGATTCCCTTTCCGGTCACGCGGCGTGTAGTACGGTTTCAGAGGACGTTCTTCTTCTCCCAGCAGTTCCCAGATACGTTTGGGAGAAGCGTTCTCCTTCAGTTTTTCCGATACGGAAGTTCCGAATTCACGGATCTTTTTCATATCCCGGCGGTCGGGCCGGCCGGCGCCGAGCTCGCGGGAAAACGCATGCTCGCCGACGAAAGCGGCGGCCGCGATCAGCTCAAAGCCCTGTTCTTCCAGCAGAAGCCCCAGCTCCAGCAGGGCGTCGTCGTAATTCCGGTTGCCGAAAAGGACGAGCGGAACCGCTTTGGTGTGTTCTCCGCGGATCGTTTTCAGAAAGGGCAGAAGAAGATTGGGAAGCCGGCCCGCATAAACGGGCAGGCCGATCACGATCAGGTCCTTCGGTCCGTACACGAGCGGTTCGACGCGCTTCTGCGGACGGGTAAAATCCTCCACGGCAAGGGGAAGATAAAAGGCTTCGCTGATCGTCTGAGCGACGGTCAGGCAGGTCTTCCGGGTGGTTCCGGTGGGACTGAAATAAACGGCATGAATCTGCTGCATAAAGGATATTTCTCCGAAATTTTCTAAATCGTATTGTAGCACAGGGCGGCGGGCTTTGACAATGTCATTTTTGCGGCCGGCCTCTTACGGCACAGCGGCAATTTCGGACTGTCTGTGCAAAAATCCGCGGTAAAGACGCCAGTTGTAATCGCTTAAGTACGCGGAATAGCTTTCATCCGGAATATAAACGGCAAGATCCTTTGCGCATCCGTCGAAAAGCCCTTTCATGGGAACGGAAGAGGCGGAAGGCTCCTTCAGGTACAGGATGATCCTGGAAAGCAGCGGTGTGTCTTCAAAAATATAGGAATCGAAGAAGCGGTAGTTCTCCGGAATCGTCAGTTCCGTAAGAACGTCGCTGGCCAGGGCGCCTTCCAGGATCCCCGCGATGCTGCGGCCGTCATATTTTTCCGGCAGCGTCAGAGACGTCTGCTGTCTGCCTTCTTCCGTCAGACCGTCGACGTACAGGCTGCCGCCCATCTCGCGGATGATCACGAAACGTTCGCCGGGGTCGACGGAAGGAGAAGTGCTCTCTGCGGGAACGGCCGTCGTCTCATGGCTTTCAGCCGGCGTGGTCTCGGCGGCCGGAATGCTTTCGGACGGATACGCGGAGCTTTCGGCGGGATCAGGCAGTGTCGCCGCAGCCGAGCTGCTTTCCGGCGGCTGATCCGGTTCTTTGCTGCCGGTGCCCGCTTCCCGCAGCAGCCGGATCAGGCCGTCCGTATGCATGACGGCTCCGCTTTCGGTCAGGTGATAATTGGTATTGTAAAAATACGAGGCGTCGTACGTCGTATCGGAAAGCCGCCCCAGAACATGTCCCGGAAGCCGGTCGTTCAGGAAGGCCTCAAAAAGGATCGCTTCCTCCTGCGAATACTGAACAGCGGATTCATTGACCGGAGAAAACCAGAACCAGACGTGAGCCCCTTTCTTTTCTGCCGAACGGATATAATCCTGCACGAAACGGAAGAAAGACTCATTCATCAGACTTTCCATACGGACAGGCTGACTGGCATCATAGCCGCCGGCCACGATGTTTTCGGTCCTGGGAAAATCAATATCTCCGTATGTATTAAAGCTGCTGCGGGCGTAGAGGATCCCGTCCGGGACCGTCTCCCCTTCCAGACGTTTTCTTTCGAGGGCGAATTTAAACCAGCGGAAGGCCATTTCTTCTTTTTCTGTCAGAGTTAATCCGCGCAGCAGGGACGGCTTTTCGCAGGCGGCTTCCCACAGAATATCCGGGTTAAAATAATCGGAATAGGTTTGCGGATCCAGTTCGGGCGCCAGGATCACCACGTCGCCGGCATGAATTTCGGGCAGCGTGATCTCGGTCATTACCTTCGTGCCCAGTGCGGCGTATACCCCGAAATTGACGACGGGAAGGCCCAGCGCTTTTTCGAGACGGGCAGAATCGATGCCGAACGGCAGACTGCTTCCGCCGACCAGGATCAGCCGGCTGCCGGAAAGCGTGCTCAGCCGTTCGTATTTATCCACCAGAGAGGCGGTAAAGCTGTTATGGTAGGGATTTTCCCCGACACGGGTCGCTGCCGCGAAAATACCGAACGGCAGGCACAGCAGAAGAAGGAAGAGAATCAGAAGTTTTATAAAACGTTTCATGCCGTTCTCCTCCTAAAACTGGAAATAAATGAAACTGGACTGGATCCCGCCGGAGCGAAGATACAGATAAGCCGCCGCCGTCAGCCAGAGCGCCAGGGTGCAGAAACTGTAGCGAAGGATCTTCCGGGACCTTCCTGCTCCGGCAAGACGCCCCGGCAGCAGGGAGAGGGCGGCAAATCCCAGAAGAGAGAGCCCGAACACGACGGCTTCTTCTCCGTTCAGGGAAAGAGCAAACGGCTGCCAGCCGGTCAGAAGACGCTGAAAGAAGAGTCCGGCCTGCGAAAAATCCGGAGCCCGGAAAAGGACCCAGGCAAAGTTGACGGCGATGAAGGTCAAAAGCTGCCGCAGACGGCGCGGGCCTTTTTTATCAGTGAACAGCAGCCGCTCCGCGATCTGGAAAAAGGCGTGTAAAAGCCCCCAGGCAACGAAGGTCAGATCGGCCCCGTGCCACAGTCCGCTGACAAAAAACACAATAAAAATATTGCGGCACCAGAACAGAAAACTTCCCCGCGCGCCGCCGAGCGGAATATACAGGTAATCCCGCAGCCACGAGGAGAACGTGATGTGCCAGCGCCGCCAGAATTCGGCGATGGAAGCGGAAGCGTAGGGCCGGTCGAAATTGACGGACAGACGGATGCCGAGCACGGAGGCCGCTCCGCGCGCGATATCGCTGTAACCTTTGAAATCACAGAGGATCTGCAGGCTGAAGAACAGGGACGCTATCAGTACGTCGGCCCCCGAAGCGGCATTCAGATCGCCCCAGATCCGGTTGACGAAGATTCCCAGAATATCGGCTATTGCGATCTTCTCAAAGAAACCGATCAGCATGATCTTCAGGCCGCGGATGGCAAGATCCGGATCAAAGGAGCGGGGCTTTCTGATCTGCGGCAGAAGGTCTTTTGCGCGCTCGATGGGAC
>JAFZRH010000050.1 GCA_017619975.1 Lachnospiraceae bacterium
CGGATCCCGCCACGATCGATTACATGGAGGAACCGGTCGTCTCCGCCGAGATCATGGTGACGACGGAGTTCATCGGGCCGATCATGAAGCTCTGCCAGGAGCGGCGCGGCGTATACGAGGGCACGGAATACATTGAGACGACCCGCGCGCTCTTGAAATACACCCTGCCCCTGAATGAGATCATCTACGACTTCTTCGATGCTTTAAAATCCCGCTCCCGCGGCTACGCCTCGCTGGATTATTCCTTAAAAGGCTACGAGCGTTCCGATCTGGTCAAACTGGATATTCTCATCAACCGTGAGGAAGTCGATGCCTTAAGCTTTATCGTCCACGAGTCGACCGCCTATGAGCGCGGCCGGCGGATGTGCGAACGCCTGAAGGAAGAAATTCCCCGTCACCTGTTTGAAATCCCCATTCAGGCGGCTATCGGGAGTAAAATTATAGCGAGAGAGACCGTAAAAGCGGTACGGAAAGACGTTTTGGCAAAATGCTACGGCGGCGATATCACGCGCAAGAAGAAGCTGCTGGAGAAACAGAAGGAAGGCAAGAAGCGCATGCGCCAGATCGGCAATGTCGAAGTGCCGCAGAAAGCCTTCATGAGCGTTTTGAAGCTGGATCAGGACGATTAAAGAAAGGAGAGCCGCATGAAGAAAAGACCCTTATCGGTCTATATCCATCTGCCCTTCTGCGTGCAGAAATGCCTGTACTGCGATTTTGCCTCCGGGCCGGCCGGCACCGAGGAGATCGCGGCTTACATGCGTCTGCTCACCAAAGAGATCCGAAGCTTTGACGCCATCAGCTCCCTGTATCGGGTGGAAACGGTCTTCTTCGGCGGCGGCACGCCTTCCGTGGTGGCGCCTTTTTATATCAGTCAGATCCTGAACCAGCTGCGCAGCCAGTACGAATTTGCCGAAAAGCCGGAGATCACGCTGGAAGCCAATCCCGGGACGCTGGACGCGAAGAAGCTGGTCACCTACCGGGAAGCGGGCGTGAACCGCCTGAGTCTGGGGCTGCAGAGCGTTCACGAATCCGAATTGAAGCTTCTGGGGCGGATCCACAGCTTCGAGGATTTCCTGGAAAACTACGATCTGGCGCGTCAGGCCGGTTTCGGCAATATCAACGTGGATCTGATGAGCGCCCTGCCCAAGCAGACCATGGGCAAGTGGAAAAAAACACTGGAAACGGTCGCGGATCTGAATCCGGAGCATATTTCCGCGTATTCCCTCAGCATCGAAGAGGGAACCCCGTTCTTTGAACGCTACGGCGAAGGCCGCATCGGACGCCTGGATCTGCCGGGCGAAGAGCTGGACCGCGCCATGTATCACTATACGAAACAATATCTGGAAAGCCGGGGCTATCACCGGTATGAATTCTCCAATTACGCGAAAAAAGGCTTTGAGAGCCGCCATAATCTGACCTACTGGACGCTCGGCGACTATGTCGGTTTCGGCCTGGCCGCGCACTCTTATCTGCAGGGCCGGCGTTTCTCCAATCCCCGGGAAAAAGAAGCATATCCGGAAGCTTCGGCCGGCGCGTATCAGCGCTTTCGCGCCACGGCGGCGCAGAGTGAAAAAGAAGCCATGGAGGAGTATATGTTCCTGGGGCTTCGCACCGCGCGCGGTGTTTCGCGGGACGATTTCCAGAAGCGCTTCGGCAAGCCTTTCCCGAAACAGTACGAGAAAGAGCTTCTGGAGCTGTACCGCTCGGATCTGGTCGAGCAGGCCGGCGGGCGGATCTTTCTTACCGATGCGGGCATAGACGTCAGCAATATCATTCTGGCCCGATTCCTTCTGGATTAAAGGGGGCGCGCCATGTCCCTGAAGTTTCTGCTTGGCGAAGCCGGAAGCGGCAAAAGTTCGCAGCTGACAGAAGAGATCATACGCGAAGCGCTGACGCATCCGGAACAAAGCTTTCTGCTGCTGGTTCCGGAGCAGTTCTGCCTGTCAACGCAGCGGATCCTCGTCGAACGTCATCCCAGACACGCACTGATCAATATTGAGGCTTTAAGCTTCGACCGTCTGGCCGGACGGGCCTTCCGGGAATTCGGTATTTCGCCGGATTCCGTTATTTCCGAACCCGTAAAACAGATGATTCTGGCGCTGGCGGTACGCGACGCGATGCCGCAGCTGTCCGTTTACGGGCGGCAGGCGCTTCACCCGTCTTTCGGCGCGCATTTAAGTACGCTTTTTGCCGAATGGGAGATGAACGGGATCGATCCGGCCGACCTTCTGAAAAGCGCTAAAGAGAGGGAGCTGCCTTCCCTTTTACAGAGAAAACTGCAGGATTTGAGCACCTTGTTCAGCGCTTACCGGACAAGACTCGGCACCAGACTGACGGCAGAGGAAAAGCTGCCGCTCTTTGTCCGCCTGCTGCCGAAATCCGGGATCGGCCGGGTCGATCATCTGTACCTGGACGGATTCACCGGTTTTACGGGCGTGCAGTACCGGATCCTGGAGCAGCTGATGGCCAGGGCGGGGGAGACCACCGCGGTTCTGACGCTGCCGGAGAACGAAGATCCGGATGCCTGGTTTGACGCCAAAGAACGCCGCCGGGACGGACTCTATGCCATGAGTCAGGAAACGATCTGGCGGCTGAAGCAGATTGCCCGGAAGCTGGGACTGAAACACGAAACGGAGCAGTACAGCCATTTCGCGCCGGCGAGGCCCAAGGAACTGACTTTTCTTTCCCGCCGTCTGATGGTCCCGGGCGCTGCCCGCTGGGAGGCGATTCCGCAGACGATCCGGCTGTTCTCGCCGGAAAGTCCCGAAGAAGAGGCCGAATGGGCTGCCCTCCGGATCCGGGCGCTGGTCCGGCAGCGTTCGCTGCGATATCGGGATATCGCGCTTCTGGTCAGCGATCAGGCGCTCTATGTTCCCCGGCTGGAAAAATATCTGAAAGAAGCGGAGATTCCCTTCTTTACCGACCGCCGCGTTTCCCTGAAGGCGCATCCCCTGATCCGACTGCTGGAGGATGCCTGGGAGACCGTATCCGGCGGCCGGGAAAGAGACGCCTTCCTGCGTTATGTCAAAAATCCCTGCAGCCCCTTGAGCCGGGAGGAAAGCGACCGCCTGGAAAACTACCTGCTGGCGGCCGGGATCCGGGGCGGAAAGAAACTGGAGAGCGTCTATACAAAGCGAACCAAACGGCGCCGGGGAGAGACGGAAGCCGCCTGGAGAGAACGCTGTGAAACAGAGCTGAAAGACGTGAACGAGCTGCGGGAAAGGGCTTTTGCGCCGCTTCAGCCGATCAAAGATACGATCGGCAGGGGGCGTTTCGCCGTTTCTTCTGCCGCGGCAACCTTGAAGTCTTTGGTCGGGGATCCGGAACGGAAACAAAAAGCAGAGGATCTGACGGAGATCTGGCGGCTTGCGGGAGAGGAAGAAAAATCAGCCGGCTGGCAGGAGGCCACGGAAGCCCTACTGCTGTTCCTGGACAGTCTGATCCGGCTGTTCGCCGGAGAAAAAGTCAGCCGCGCGGAGCTTTCGGATATGCTGAAAGCCGGTCTTTCTTCTTTAACCGTCGGGAAGCTGCCCCGCTCTTCGGATCAGATCGTGATCGGCGATACCGAACGCAGCCGTTTCGGAGCGGTAAAGCATCTGATCTTCCTGGGGATGAACGCAGACCTTCTGCCTAAGAGCGGCGGAGGCGGCGGACTGCTGACGGATGAAGAACGGCTTCTTCTTTCCACAGACGAAATGCCGGCCTATACCGATGAGCGTTCGCTTCTGGAGGAACGTTTCTATCTGCATAATCTCTTAAGTCTGCCGCGGGAGAGTCTGGATCTCAGTTTTGCCCGCATGGACAGCGGCCGCCGGAGCAAACAGCCGGCCGCGCTGATCCGGGAAGTGAAAGCGCTGTTCCCGGCCCTGAAGGAAGAGCAGACACTGCGGCCGACAGTCTCGGCCCTCGGAACGGAACGCGCCGCGCTGCGCCGGCTGGCCGGCGGCTTCGGCAGCGGCGCCGCGATCTGGCCTCTGCTGTACGCGGTGCTGAAGGAAAGCCCGGACAAGACCGTCCGCGAAGGACTTACAAAGATCGAAGCGGGGGCCGGCTATCATTTTGAACCGGCCGGACTGCCGGCGGAAACGGCCCGTGCCCTGTACGGCCGCCTGATTTCCGGCAGTGTGACCCGGCTGGAAAACTTCGCCGTCTGTCCGTACAGACATTTTCTGCGCTACGGACTTGACGTTAACGAGCGGGAGGAGTTCAGCTGGGAAAGCGTGGATCACGGCAATTTCTTCCATCAGGTCATGGAGACGCTGCTGCGTCATCTGACGGAGGAAAACGTCCCGCTGTCTGCTCTTACGCCCGAACGGCGGCAGGAAGAGATCCGCCGGGCGCTCGGCGCGGCCGAAGAAAAATACCCGGATTTCAGCGAGAATATCAACGCGGGCTATCTGCTGTCCCGCTGGGAAGCCTATTTTGACCGCTATCTGGAGGCAATGAGCCGCACCGAGAGCGGAACAGGCTTCCGGCCGGCGGCTTTTGAGCTGCATTTCGGCGCCGAAAACGGGACGGCGCTAACGCTGCCGCTGGAAAATGACGGGGTGCTGCGCCTCATGGGGACCATAGACCGTCTGGATGTATTGGAAGAAAACGACCGCCTGTATCTGCGGGTCGTGGATTACAAAACGGGCAGCAGGAAAATCGATTTCGGCGCGATGGATCAGGGGACCCAGCTGCAGCTGGGCGCCTATCTGACGGCAGCTCTTTCAATTTACGAAAAAAAGAATCCGGACAAAAAGATCCTGCCCGGCGGTCTGTATTACGCGCTGCTAAAGGAAAACTGGCTGCCCGACTGGGCGGAGCAGGGAAAACGGGAGGAAGCCGTCCGGAAGAGTTTCTGTCTGCAGGGAATCACGGCGCAGGAGGTGGCTTCGGTATCCGCCGACGCGGTCTCCGGAAAGCTTTCGCTCGGCAGCGAAGGCCTGGCGCTGCTGGGCCGAAGCATCTGCCGGAAGCTTCAGGAGCTGGGCAGCCGGATCCTTCAGGGAGAGATCGCGCCCAGCCCCATCCGCCAGGATGAAGAACACGTCAGCTGCGGCTATTGTCCCTATGCGCCGCTCTGTGACCGGAAGGATGAATCGTTCCGATATCGGGAAAGCGGCAGGACCGACGCGGCGGATTATCTGAAGAAAGCAAAGGAGGCGGAAGAAGATGGGCTTTTCACCCAGTCAGCAGAAAATCATTGACCACCGCTCCGGCTCCCTTCTGGTGTCTGCGGCAGCGGGCAGCGGCAAGACCAGCACGCTGGTGGCGCACGTCGTGAAATATGTCGAAAACGGCGGCGATCTGGGCCGCCTGATCATTGTGACCTATACCCGGACGGCGGCGGGAGAGATGCGGGAGAGGATCCGTATCGCGCTGGAGGAAGCCGTGAACCGTCAGCCTTCTGAGCGGCATCTGAGACATCAGCTGGCGATCCTCCCGCAGGCGAGGATCTCGACCGTGGACAGTCTCTGCAGCCGGCTGGTCCGCTCCTATTTTCAGCAGATCGACGGCCTGATGCCGGATATCCGGATCGCGGAAGAGGCGGAGATCCGGCTGCTTTCGCAGGATATTCTGGAAGCCGTGCTGGAGGAAGCCTATAGCGCGGCGGATCCGGATTTTTATGCGCTGCTGGACGGTTACAGCAGTGAAAAAGGGCATCAGGAGATCATGGAGCAGATCCTGCTCCTGTATGATTCCGCTCAAAACGCGCCTTTTCCCGAGGCCTGGATGGACCGCGCTCTGCCGGCTTTCCCACAGACGGCAAACGCCCTGCGGCAGCTGCCCTGGATGGAACAAAGCGTCCGTTCGATCCGGGAGACGCTCGGCGAACTGGCAGCCCGGCAGGATGCCCTGCTCGGGGAGCTGGAGGAACGGGATGCCGCGGGAGGCGCTCTGGGCGCTCTTTTGCGCGAAGAACGGAATCAGATCGGCCAGTGGCTGGCAGCGGACGATTACTGGCAGCTGCGGCAGGCGCTGACAGCCTGGAAACCGGCGGCTCTTTCGAAGAAAGAATATAAGCGGGATCCGGCTTTTGAAACGGTCAGAGAAGTGCGCGGCGGCCTGACGACCGGCGGTTACTTCTCGCTTCTGGCTCCGCTTCGGAAAGCGCCGTATATCGGTCCCGAAGAGGAGCTGCGTTTGCTGAATCTGACCGCGGCGCCGGGCCGCGCGCTGATCGCTCTTACGAAGTGCTTTGCGGAAAAACGGGAGGCAGCCTGCCGGGAACGCGGCATCGCCACCTTTATGGATATGGAACATTATGCCCTGCGTCTGCTGGTCGAAAAGAACGCGGACGGGCAGCCGGTCCCGACGGAACTCGCGCGGGAACTGCAGAAAGGGCTGGACGAGATCATCGTCGATGAATATCAGGATATCAATCAGGTGCAGGAATACATCCTGCGTGGGCTCTCCGGAGAGGACGCCGGCCGCCCGAACCTGTTCATGGTGGGCGACGTCAAGCAGAGCATTTACCGCTTCCGCCGCGCGGACCCCGGAATTTTTATGCGGAAATACGCCGAATTCTCTCCGGAGGACGGTGCGCCGCATCGGAAGATCCTGCTGCAGGACAATTACCGCTCCCGGGCGGCTGTCCTTAACAGCACGAACCGGCTGTTTGCGCGGATGATGGACCGCCGTTTCGGCGGGGTGGACTATGACAAAAGCGCCGCGCTTCATCCTGCGGCTGCCTTTTCGGGAGAAGACCCGAAGACCCGTGTCCTGCTCCTTGAGGCAGAGGGAAATGCAGAGGCAAGGCTGAAGGAAGAAGGCCGTCTGATCGCCTGGCAGATCCGGCGCCTCATGGCGGAAAACAGGCAGATCCGGGAGAAAGGCCCTGACGGGACCGTGCGGCTGCGGCCGCTTTCCTTCGGAGATATCGTCATCCTCTGCCGGAGTCTGAAATACGGCGCGGCACTCGGCCGGGTCTTAAAAAGCTGCGGGCTTCCGGCCGTGGCGCAGGAAACGAAAGGGTTTTACGATACGCTGGAGGTACAGACGCTTTTGTCTCTCCTGGCGGTGCTGGACAATCCCCGCCAGGATATTCCGCTCACGGCGGTGCTGCTTTCACCTTTCGGCGGCTTTACGCAAAAGGATCTCGCCGAAGCGCTGCCGCAGGCAGGCGGTGCCGGCGAAGATCTGCTGGACCGTCTGCGGAAACTGCCGCCGGAAACGGCGGAAGGCCGTTTTGTCCGCTTTCTGGAAAAGCTCGAAAACTGGCGGGAAGCGGCCGGGATCCGCTCCGTCCCGGAGCTGCTGGACTATCTGCTGGAGGAGAGCGGCTGGGAGCTGTATCTGAAGGCGACGTCCTCGGGCGCGGTCCGTCTGGCCAATCTGCGGCAGCTGAAGGAAATGGCGCAGGCCTACGAGGACAGCTCGTACCGGGGCCTGTATCAGTTCCTGCGCTATGTGGACCGGCAGAAGGATCTGCAGCTGGACGTGGGCGAAGCGCCGCTCCTTTCGGACGGCTCGGATGTGGTGCGGATCGGCACCCTGCATTCCAGCAAGGGACTGGAATACCCCGTCGTATTTCTGGCCGGTCTGGAGAAACATTTTAATGAGAGAGATATCGGCAGTCCGATTCTGATCCACGCGGATCACGGCCTGGCACTGGAGAGCCGCGACCGGGAAGCGCTGATGAAGTATAAAAACGTCTGGCACCGCTTCGTGGGCGGGGAGATCCGCCGGGACGGCCGCGCGGAGGAACTGCGGCTGCTCTACGTCGGCATGACGCGGGCGGTGGAACAGCTGTTTCTGGTCGCCGCCCTGCGCGGCGAGCTGCCGGAAGAACTGGAAAAGAGAAAAGACATGAAGCCGGAAGCGGCCGCTTCCTTCCTGGACTGGCTGCTTGCCTGCCGCGCCGCGGGCGATGATCTGGGCATGGCCTGGGAAGGATACCGGCCGGAGGAGATCCCGCAGCCGGAAGAAGCCGCTCTTTCGGAGCAGCTTGCCCGTTTTGAAGCGGCCGAACGGGAGCAGGATCCGAAGCTTTTGGCAGCGGTCCGGGATCAGTTTGACTGGCGCTATCCGTATCCGCCGCTGAAAAAAATGAGCTGGTCCGTCTCGGAATTAAAACAGGCAGATGCCGGGAAAGCGGATGCGCACTCCGCAGAAGCCCCGGCGCGGCGTCCGTTCCTCTCGGATCCGGCGGAGCCGGACGCGGAGGAGATCAGCGCCGCCGAAAAAGGGACGCTCTTCCATAAACTGATGGAACACCTTCCGCCGGAAAGAGCGGGCAGCCGCGAAGACGCGGCCGCCTGGCTTACGGAAGCGAAGGCGGCCGGCCTCTTCAGCGAGACGCAGGCGGCTTCGCTGGATCCGGAGATCGCGGCAGAGTTTTACCGGCAGCCTGTCGGACACCGGGCGCTGGCCGCTGCGGCAAAAGGAAAGCTGCAGCGGGAAAAACCGTTTATTCTGGGCGTTCCGGCGCGAGAACCGGATCCTTCCGACAGCAGCGGAGAGATCGTGCTGGTGCAGGGCATTATCGATCTGTATTTTGAAGAAGAGGACCGCCTGATCCTGGTCGACTACAAGACGGACAGGGTTCGAAGCGGGACGGAACTGATCCGCCGCTATGAAACGCAGCTGCGCTGGTACAGCCGCGCGCTGGCGGCCGCCTCCGGGAAGACCGTGGGGGAAGTGTATATTTATTCGACCGCACTGCGGGAATTCGTACGGCTATAGACGAATGCCGCAAAGCGTGCTATAATTCTGGGAAACCGGGAAAACGATTGTTTCCCGCTTACGGAAAGGTCACAGAATGCCGGAAGAAAAAACGGAAAACTCCATTCAGACCCGCAAGAGCCGCCAGCTCACGGAGAAGAAAAAAAAGAACCGCAGAATCCGATGGATCTATAACGGGATCCTGATTCTGCTGCTTGGCGTGATCCTTTTTTCGGGGTATCAGATCTACAGCAAGACGTATTATTATAAGAAGGCACAAAAGGTATACGAGGCGCTGGAGAGCGACGTCGTGCAGATCGTGGACGGCCCGCCGCAGTATACCCGGGAGGCGGTCCTGCCCACGTCCGGCGCGGAGGATCCCGCCCAGACGCTGCCGGCGGCGTCGGTTCCTGCCGCGAGCGGATCGGCGGCCACGGATCCCGCGGTACCCGGGACGACGAAAAACAGTCAGGAGACGCTGACGGCGGTTTCTCCGGCGGATCCGTCGCAGGAGACGGCAGAACCCGCGGAAACCTCTCCCGCGGAGACCCGCCAGCAGGAAACTTCGGATCCCCTTCCCGTACCGGTCAGCTATCCGACGCCGAAAGGGGAGATGCCCTGGCTGTCGGTGAATTTTACCGAACTTCTCAGGAGAAATTCGGATGTGGTGGGATGGCTTTACGGCCAGGGCGGCCATATCAACCATCCGGTCGTGCAGGGACGGGACAACAGCTACTACCTGCACCGTCTGCTGGACGGAAGCTGGAACTATGCGGGAACGCTGTTCGCGGATTACCGGAACCGTTTCCTGGAAGATGATCTCACCATCATCTACGGCCATCACATGCGGAACGATACGATGTTCGGCCTTATGGAGCTGTGGGACGATTACGAATATTACCTTCAGAATCCGACGCTTCGGCTGTATACGCCGACAGCCGTCTATGAACTGCAGATCATGGCTTCGGTCTACAGCGACGTGGATGAACCGCTGATGTTCAACTTCGGCGGCCGCGACGACTATCAGAAAGTGGTCCAGAGCTTTCTGCGCCGTTCCACGATCAGTACCGGCGTGACCGCGGAGTACGGCGATAAGCTGGTCTGCCTGTATACCTGTGCCTATCAGGTCGACGACGGACGGCAGTTCCTCATCTGCAAGCTGGTTCAGATCGCCTGAGACAAATAGTCTCAAAATTTTTTGTTTTTCTCATTATTCACGCGCTTATTCGCTTTTTCCCCGCAAGGGGAAATTGTTTTTTTATCTGAAAAGAAAGAATAAAAAGAAATATTGGAAAAAACGCGCGGAAGGGATTCGGGCCGCCGCAAAAGAAAAAACGAAAATATATGCAAATATTCACGCTAATATGCAAAAATATTCCTCTTTAGTATTTTTTTTGAAAGAATATCGTATATTTCTTCTTGAATTTTCTGAATGAATCGTTTATTATATATCGAGCAAAAGAAGATACCGCCTTTCTGCGGCCGGCGGAAACTTGCAGAGAAGCGTCATCTTTCTGCTTCCTGATATTCAAAAATCAGGGAAATAAACAAAAAGGAGAGAATAGAGAATGAAGAATTCACCTCTGTACAGGCGTCTTCTTTCTGTGGTTCTGGCGTTCGCGATGATCTTTGCGACGCTGACTCCGACTCCGCTGACAGCAAAAGCTGCCAACGAGCCGAAGCAGACCAAGAAAGAACTGGAGCTCACTCCAATCGACCCCAGTACGCTCAATGACCGGCGGAATGACAATCTTGTCCGGGACACCGTTGAGAAAGAACCGTACAGTCTGACTGACATCGTTCGTGTATCCATTGAGCTGGAAAAGGCTTCCACCATTGACGCCGGCTTCAGTATCAACGGCATCGCGCAGAACGCTGCGGCGAAGGCTTATCGGAACAGTCTGAAAGAACATCAGGCTGCGATGACGACCCGGATCGAAGCGGCGCTCGGCACGAAGATCGACGTTCAGTGGAATCTGACTCTGGCTGCAAATATCATCTCCGCCAATGTCCGCTACGGCGATATCGAGAAGATTCAGGCAGTCCCCGGTGTCAAGTCGGTTTTCCTGGAAAACCGCTATGAGCCCGAATTGGCTATTAAGAATGAGAGCGGCAAGCTGGAAGCCGATGAACCCAACAACGGTTCCGCTTCCTACACGATCGGCTCCAACGTAGCCTGGGCCGCCGGATACACCGGTGCCGGCAGCAAAGTTGCCATCATCGATACCGGTGCCGACAGCGAGCATCAGTCCTTCTCGGGAGAAGGTCTGGAATACGCGCTGGCTCTAAATGCGGAAGCCAAGGAGATGACGTACGACGAGTACGTTGCCACCTTGAATCTGCTGACGGCGGATGCCATCGAGGCCGTTAAGGATCAGCTGAATGCCAACATCGGCTCCGGCGAGGCGGCTTACCGCAATACCAAGATCGGCTACGGCTACAACTATGTTGATAAAACCGTCAGCTACATCGAGCATATCAACGACTCGCAGGGCGAGCACGGCTCTCACGTAGCCGGTATTGCCACTGCCAACCGCTTCATCGAAGTTGACGGTGAATTTAAGCCGGCACTCGAAGTGGCCGGTACGCAGGGCGTTGCTCCGGATGCCCAGCTCGTTGTTATGAAGGTCTTCGGCAAGGGCGGCGGCGCTTACGATTCCGACTACATGGTCGCGATCGAAGACGCCATCGTGCTCGGCTGCGATTCCGCCAACCTGTCGCTGGGTTCCGGCGCGGCCGGCTTCGGCTTCTCCTCCGGCTATGAAAATATCATGAACAAGCTGGTGGAAAACGGCCTGGTCGTTTCCTTCTCCGCCGGCAACAGCGGCATGTGGTACGACGAACCGAAGAACGATTCGATGTATTCTTACCTGTATATGGATGATGCCAACTACGACACGGCCGGCAGCCCCGGTTCCTTCACCAACGCCCTGACGGTCGCTTCCGTGGATAATGCCGGCCAGACCGGCATGCCGCTGCTCTTCGGTGATCTGCACGTGTTCTACAGTCAGACCTCCGGCTACGGCAACAACCCCATTTCCACGCTGGCCGGAGAGGAACTGGAATATATCTACTTCGACAACTACGGCGCGGACGGCGACGGCAACAGCCTGCTGACCCCTTATGCCGACGCGATCGAAGGCAAGATCGTGCTCTGCTCCCGCGGTACCTCGTCCTTCTATCAGAAGGTCAACGCTGCGGCGGCGGCCGGTGCCATCGGCTGTATCATTTACAACAACCAGCCTGGTGTCATCAATATGAACCTGACCGGCGTGACCACCAATATCCCGGCGGTTTCCATTACGCAGGCTGACGGACTGGCCATCAAGGCACAGTCTGAGGCGGTTACGGCAGAAGACGGCACCACGTACTATATCGGCACCATGGAGATCGGTGAAAACATCGAGGTCCAGGTTCCCGAGATCTCTGACAACGTGACGGTCTCCAGCTTCTCCAGCTACGGTGTTCCCGGCACGCTGGTCTTAAAGCCCGAACTGCTGGCTCCCGGCGGAAGCATCTACTCCGTCAACGGCCTGAACAACGAGGGCGGCGGCCACGATCTGTATGAAGTGATGTCCGGTACTTCCATGGCTTCCCCTCAGGTCGCCGGTATGGCGGCCGTGGTCGGCCAGTATATCCGCGACAACGATCTGTGCGAAAAGACCGGCCTCTCCGAACGCCAGCTGATCAATTCCCTGCTGATGTCCACCGCTCACCCGGTATATGACAGCTATGACGAGTATTATCCCGTCATCCGGGTCGGCGCCGGTCTTGCCAATGTGGGCGACGCGATCGCGGCGCAGTCCTATATCCTGATGGATGAAAACGCCACGATCTTCCCCGACTCCGCGAAAGACGGCAAGGTCAAGGCCGAACTGGGCGACGATCCGGAACGCACCGGTACCTACAGCTTCTCCTTCACGATCAATCCGCTGGAAGGCGAGAAGGAATTTAAGCTTCGCACCGATCTGTTCGTTCAGGATTACGCCGGCAATGGCGGATACGGCATGCTGCAGTACACCGGCACCACCAGCATCAGCAACGTGATCGGTTATTTCGGTATTGACGATCCCGGCTACGAAGTCAGCTACGTTGTCAACGGCGAAGTCCACGAGAACTCGTTCCTGCTGGAAGCTGACGTAAACGGCGACGGGCTGACCAATGCCGCCGACGCGCAGGCGATCCTGGATTTCCTGACCAAGAAGGTAACGGAAATCAATGAAGTAGTCGCCGACGTGGACGGTGACGGGGAGATCACTTCCCTCGATGCCGAAGCGATCCTGGCCGGCGCCGTAGCTCCTGTCATCACCGTCACCGAGCCCACCGAGGTCACGGTGAACATCCAGCTGACGGATATAGCTATGGAAGTTCTGGATTATCTGTACAACAGCACCTATATCCAGGGCTACACCTTTGTAGATCCCGTTGCCGATGAAGAAGGCGTGATGGATGTGACCCACTCCATTCCGATCCTGGCTTTCTACGGTTCCTGGACCGATGCGGCCATGTTCGACCGTACTTCCAAGATCGATGAAGCATACGGCACCGGCAAGCTGCCGTATATCGGCGTCACGAATATCAACTACCTGACGCTGAAGAATGCGAACGGCGGTTCTGTAGCTTACATGGGCAACCCTTATATGGTAGAGGATAAATTCCCGGCCGAAAAGCTCGCCATGCGTTCCGATGCGACCATTCAGTCAGCAACCTATCTGAATATCCGCAATATCGCTACGATGGGCTTTGCGGTGCAGAATGAGGAAGGAAAGGTTCTGTTCTCGCAGGCCACAGCGACCAACAAGTACGGTGCCTACTACTATGTAAACGGCGGCACCTGGCAGAACACCACCCCTGCTACCTACAACATCGGCAAGTCGCTGACCGCTGCAGACGTACAGGAAGGCGATAAGGTTACCGTCGGCTTCTATGCGCTGCCGGAATACTATGCGATTCAGTACGCGAAGATGAACGGCGATATTGCCACCTCCGGCGGCCTGGACAATGACGCTTTTGCCGCCGTGCTCGAAGCGGGCATTGTCGGCGACGGCGCTGCCATCAAGTACGATGTCGTGATCGACGATACCGCCCCTGTTGTGGAAGGCGCGCTGATGGATCTGATCACGGGCGACATCTTTGTCCGCGCTTCCGACAACAACTACATCGCTTATGTTGCGATCACGAACAGAAGCGGCTCCAAGGTCTTCTTCGAGGTCGTTCCGGATCAGGACAAGGCCGGCGAACAGATCGAAGTTCCGCTGGAGCTTGAAGGACAGCCTCTGCCGAGTGAAGTCGTTCTGCTGGTTGCCGACTATGCCGGCAACGAGGTTGCCTTCCAGGTCAGCCTGGGCGGCGAAGCCCCGGATTACGGCGGAACGATGATCGGTTTCGTAGGCGAAAACACGACCGCGGCTCCCGGCACGGGCAACCGCGTGTGGGAGATCGACCGCGATGCTCTGACATACAACTACAGTGCGGGCACCTACGAAGGTCTGGGCGTTGCCGGACAGCTTGCCTTCACGGTCAGAGCAGCCGAATATGTGGACGGCTACGTCTTCATGGCTGCCACTGACGGCTTCTTCTATGCCGCAGAATACGGCGTATGGGATGAAGCGGCTGCCGTCGGCAGGTATACCGATACGGTAGCTGAGATCTACGACATGGCCTTCAGCTACAGAGACAAACAGCTCTATGTACTGGGCAGTGACAACACGCTCTATACCATGGATCTGGTAACGGGCGCCTTAACGCCTGCCGTACATCTGACGCTGGACGGTGCGTCCGGTAATTACTCGGTCGCGAACAAGCTGGCCATCGACGATGAAGGAAACTTCTATGTTGCCGGCTACGGCTCTACCAGCTATGCAACGCTCTATAAGTTCAAGCTGACCGATTTCGCTGCGGAACCGGAAGAAGAGGAAGAAGAGTCCGAATTCGGTGAAAAGCTCTATGCTTTCGGTTTTGAAACCGATTATGCGGAAGAAGGCTGGCAGCTGATCGATGCGGACGGCGACGGCCGGAACTGGAGTGTAGATACGAACGCTCCGCAGGAAGGCACGAAGTGCATACTGTCTGCCTCTTATGTGGGCGGCACGGCGCTGACCCCGGACAACTGGGCCGTCTCCCCTGCCATTAACCTGAGCGAAGTGGATGAAGCAACCTTCTCCATCTACGGGAAGAACTACATGAGTTCGTATCCGGAGACGCTGGCTCTGTATGCCGGAACCACTGATGACATCACAGAAATGGCAAAAGTATCCGACGACTTCAAGCCGGATACGGTCTGGACGCAGTACACGGCCGATCTGGCCGACTTTGTCGGTGAGGAAGAGGTCTATGTGGCTGTCCGTCACTACAACAGCTACGACCAGTTCAGAGTTTACGTCGATCAGATCGAAGTCTTCGGCAAGGCTGATGAGGAAGAGCCTGAAGAACCTGTCGAGGCCGTTGAGCTGACTATAGAGCCTGTTGGTCTTATGGGCGTCTATAACTTCAACAACGGCGGCGCGCTGGCGTGGGACCACAACCTGGGCATCCTGTATCTGGCCTCCAACTACAACGCCACGCAGGACTACGATCACTATCTGTGGGTCATCAATACCTCGACCGGTAAGGCAACCCGTGCGAACGAAGTCTCCGGTACCGGCAATACCAGCAGCAACCAGTCTGCCCGTCTGTACGGCGCTGTTTGCGGTCTGTTCATCGTGCCCGGTCAGGAACACTATATCCAGCCGACCGACACCGCGACCGGCCTGATCGTCATGCCGGAGTCTCTTACCCTGTTCAAGGGACAGACTGGCAGTATCGCGGCCACGGCTCTGCCCTGGACGCTGACTGACAAGACCGTCACCTGGGCTTCCGCCGATGAAGCGATTGCCACCGTGAAGGACGGCACCGTGACCGGCATTGAAGCAGGCGAGACCGATATCACCGTATCGACGGTCGCTGTCGGCGAAGACGGCAATCCGCTTACCGCAACGGTCCATGTAACGGTCGTTGTACCGCCTGAAGCTGAGCTCCGCGCCATCATCTGGGACGAGAACGGCAAGGGCCAGGCCTCCGTCTTCAACTCTAACGCTACTAATGAGTGGGAGGCCGTGGAAGTTGTCGGCCAGCTGCGCTGGGGCGCGCTGATCGGCGACACGGTCTACGGTTCTACCGACGACACCATGTACGCCTTCGATGCGGATACCTATGAGGTCGAGCAGTTCGGCGGCATCGTCTCCATGTGGATCCCGTCCGACGCGACCGAACTTCCGCAGGATATCATTGATGCCTTCGCTGCCATGGGCTATACGGTCGGTGCGGTCCTTGGTCCGAACAACAACGGTAGCTATCTGTCCATGATCGGTCCGGAAGAAGGCAGCATCCTCTACTTCAACCTGAGCAGCTATGCCTTCGGTTCCGATCCGATGGCGACCATCACCTATGCCGGCCGCGGCGTGTATGACGACGGCGAAAGCTATGATGAAGACGCTGCTGTGTTCTACGTAATGACCGAGAGCGGCATGCTGTGGCTCTTCACGATGAATCATGAAGGCTACGTCATGTGGGACGAGATCGGCAGAACCGGCATTGAGCTGACCGGTGTGGCTGATTCCACCAACCAGATCTGGGCCTCCATGGTCTACGATTTTGAGAACGAGTTCCTGTATCTGGCGCACTACGACGGATCGGATGACTATGCCTACCTCTATGCGATTGATCCGGCGGATCCTTCCAGCAACGGAAGGACCGGCGACTTCAATGCGGATGTATGGCCCGTCACCGGCCTGTATCAGTACGAACCGGCTACCGATCTGGTGCTGAAGGTCAAGCCGCTGGATCTCGTGATTTTTGAAGGCGACACGGCTGAACTGAGCATCAAGGTCAAACTCGGCGAGACCAACGAGTACACCGTCGAGGTAGAGGATCCCACCATCTGCTCCTTCGAGAACGGCGTTGTGACCGCTCTGAAGGAAGGCACCACCACCATCACCGTCACCACGGTGGACGTCAATGAAGCCGGCGAGCACCTGTCCGAGACCGTCAACGTCAAGGTCAAGGGCTTCAAGAGCGTTGAAGCTTTCATTGGTGCGCAGGTCACGGATGAGCACGGCACCCGCTTCACCAAGATCAGCCTGGACGGCGCGATCGCTTCCAAGAAGGGCGCTGACGCTCCCGGCAACGTCACCTCCGGCGCGCGCACCGGTGACATCTACATTGCCGGCGTCGGCACCACGCCTTACGTTCTGGATGCTTCCAGCTTTGAAGCGACCAACGTCTGGAACGGCATTGATTCCTACTACGCCACCTATCCGGCGATGGATATTGCCAACTACCCGAACCATCTGGACAGCTCCGGTGCAGTGGACGATCACAGAGCCCTGTTCACCACCTCTCTCGGCTGGCTGGTGTATCCTGACTATTATGGCTGGAACCTGAGCTCCATCCTGCCTGACATGGCCGGCATCTGCTTCGGCGGTACGCAGGACAGCAATGGATCTACCATCTACGTCTACTATGTAATGACCACGGCCGGTGTTCTGTATGAGATCGATATCGATCCTACGGCCGGTTCCCTGAACTACGGCGAGCTGCTCGAGACCGGCATCACCTTTGCCGATCAGAGCGACTGCTCCATGGCCTGGCTGGTCAATGCCGATGTGACCGCCGACTGGGAAGTCGACCTCAGCGCAGAGGGCATCGTTGTAGCCGACAACGGATCCAAGAGGATCTACTACATCGACTTCCTGGCCGAGGATGAAGACGACATAGTCGGCCTGATCGGTATTATGGACGTCGAGAACGTTTCCGGTCTGTACGGTTCGTTCGACA
This sequence comes from Lachnospiraceae bacterium, assembly GCA_017619975.1. Taxonomy (GTDB): domain Bacteria; phylum Bacillota; class Clostridia; order Lachnospirales; family Lachnospiraceae; genus UBA6987. The sequence continues at coordinate 17,464 of JAFZRH010000050.1, forward strand.
GCCTGGCTACCATCATCGATGAAGAACCCGAACCGGAACCCGAACCGGAACCCGAACCGCATCTCAGCGGCGACCTGATCGCAGGCTTCTACTTCGAGAGCGATCCCGAGGTGGAAGGCTGGACCTTCTTTGACGATGACGACGACGGCTTCAACTGGTTCTGGAACCTGGGCAACAGCAGTTACGCCAGCATCGCGGCCTACGAAGGCAGCGGCATGCTGATGTCCCACTCCTATGAGAACAACACCGGCGCGCTGACGCCTGACAACTGGGCTTACAGCCCCGTGGTCGATCTGACCGGCGCTGCTGACGATGTGACCCTGGCCTTCTGGGCCAAGGCGCAGGATCCTGACTGGGCAAACGAGAACTTCGCCGTCTACGTCCAGGTGGCCGGTGAGGAAGGCCTGAATGTGCTGATCCCCGAGACCACGGCAACCGGCGACTGGGTGCAGTATACTGCTTCCCTGGCTGCCTACATCGGTAAGCAGATTAGCATTGCTTTCCGTCACTTCGACACCACCGACATGTACATGATCGATCTGGATGCGGTTGAGATCCTGGAGAACGTCGAGGAAGTCCTGCCTGAACCTGAACCCGAACCCGAACCCGAACCTGGAATCACCGGCAACGTGATCACGGATCTGTCCTGCGAGAGCGATCCTTTCGAGAACGGCTGGACCACTGTCGATGCTGACGGTGACGGTTTTGCCTGGATTTGGGACGACGGCACGACCTTCGACGAGCCCGGTGCTTATGAAGGCGTTGGCATGATCTACTCCCAGTCTTACATCAACAATTATGGTGCTCTGACGCCTGACAACTGGCTGGTCTCCCCGGCTATCGATCTGAGTGATGCGGCTGAAGATGCCATCGTTTCCCTGTTCGCCAAGGGTCAGGATCCTGACTGGGCGGCTGAGGTCTTTGCCATCTATGCCGGCACCTCTGACGAAACCGGAACTATGACCAAGATCGGCGGCAACTTCACCGCGACCGGCGACTGGACGCAGTACACTGCTTCCCTGGCTGACTTTATCGATGAGGAAACGGTCTATATCGCTATCCGCCACTACAACGTCAGCGACCAGTACTGGCTGGATGTCGACAAGATCGAAGTCCTGGACAACCTGACTGACGACGGAAATGCGTTTAAGGATGCTCCGACCCATGTGATCGCTGCGGCTTCTCCGAAGAGCGAGGCGACTTCGGCCAACGCGCATAAGATTCCTATGTCCTATGCCGCGGCTGAGCTTCCTTCCTTCCTGCAGCCGAAGACGGTGCAGCCGACCGGACTCTGCATCGGTACGGCGAAGGCCGACTCCACCGAAGTGCATGTGATCAGCGCTCCGGCAACGGTCGAGATGCAGAAGTTCAACCCGAACGAAGCAGTCAACAAGACCGTGGGCGGCACCAACGCGATCCGCGGTGACTACACGGCCGTTAAGGCTGCGGAAGGCACCGTCGAAGAAGGCACTGTCACCGTAACCCTGACCGAAGAAAAAGCTGTTGTCAACGGTTTCTTCCAGATCGAGTACGATCCTGAACTGCTGACCTTCGAAGGTCTGACCAGCTCGCTGCTGATCACTTCCTACAATGAAGAGGATGGGGTCATCCTGTTTGCCTATGCCTCCATTGAAGAAGTGCCTGCCGGCGAAGCGCTGGCGGTCCTGAACTTCAGCTACACGGCCGAGTCGATCAATACCGAGATCGTCGTGACCACCTTCGAGCGGAACGACGACGCGGCAGTGGAAGAAGATCCTTCTGTGATCCCGGTTGTGGTGGGTGTTTCAGCGAATGTTGCTTCTGCATCCTTAAGTCTGAAGGGTGACATTGCAGCGAACATCTATGTCAAGACAGCAGTGGAAGGCCTGAAGGCAGTCATGACTTACAACGGTCCCACCGAGAGAACCGTGGAGTTCGTACTGAGCAAGGATCAGAGCTTCTACCAGGCTGACAGAGATCGCTATGAACTGAAGTTCGCGAACATTCCTGCCAAGGAAATGACGAGAACCGTTACGCTGAAGATCTATGATGCCGCCGGAAATGAAGTACCGCTTACGCTTTCGAGCAGTGTCGGCAAGCTGAATGACGGTGCTTATGAATTCAGAGTCGCTGACTGGTGCAATGTAGCTATGGAGTCGTATCCGGAAACGAATAAGTACCATAAGCTGGCCAAGGCGATCCTGAATTACGGTACTGCAACGCAGCGTCTGAAGAACTACTGCCTGGATGATCTGGCGGATCCTAACGGTTTGATGGATGCCGAGATGGCAGCCGTCGTGGCCGATGAATCCTACGATATCGTATTCCCTGAAAATGTAGAAGCGACCGGTTACCTGACCATGGCGCTGAACAATCTGGGAGCGATTGAGATCTGGCTGAACTTCAACCATGAAGTCGTTGCCAGCGTAGCGGGTTACGAAGGGAAATACCACATCCAGGAGGTAACAGCCGGTGAGAAATACCGTCTGGTGATCGAAGATGTCAAGGCCAAGGAACTTGGCAAGATGTTCGAAGTCACGGTTACGGAAGATGGTGTGGATTATCTGTTCAAGGTTTCTGCGTTGAGCTACGCCAACCTGGCATTGACCAGTGACAAGGCCGATGAAAAGACGAAGGATTACGCAAGAGCACTGTATCTGTACTATGAAGCCGCATTTGAGGCACTGAGCAAATAATTGTTGATCCTCACGGGGAATATCGGGAAATTTTCCCGATATTCCCCGAAAAAAATCCGTTATTCGTGAAATAAACGCTTGACATGTTAAAAATAACATGGTAAAGTGCTACTTGAGTATTGATAATACTCATTCGCGCGAATCTGAGGGAGGAGGTACCACACAATGAAATACGAAAGTGCTGAAATGACAGTTGTTCTTTTTGCAACGAATGATGTTATTACTACCAGCGATGACACTCCGGAGCTGTAAGGGAACATTCTAAAAAGGGTACGGAAGGTACTCCAAAAAACACCATGGCAGGATCGCTACCTGCTATGGTGTTTTTTGTCTTGCAGAGCAAAGCGGCATTCTTTTTCAATACCCTGTCGTTTTCAGCCGTATCACGTACAGCAGCAGCATATGGAGCGGATAGAGCAGATAGAAGAACAGAGACAGCAGTTTTCCCTGTATAAAGCCGCGTTTTCCGTTATACAGCGCGATAGGAATAAAAGCCAGTCCGGCCTTCCAAGTGGAGGATAAGAAACAGGCACCGGTGACAGCCCGGCAGATCGGCATGTCCCGCAGAAGATAAAGCAGGAGGATAAAACCGAAACCGCTACAGCCGTAATCGGCTTTCAGCAGAACAGAGGCGGCCAGCAGCAGGATCAGCAGAATGAAATCCCGAACCTTGTTTTTCTCATCGTTTTTGATATCCTCTAGCAGCCAAAGCCCCAGAAAACCGAGAAATAGGGTAAAGAAGACGTTCTGCGACGCGTACGTGAGTGTGCCGGTATGTTCCAGATTCCACGGGATCTCCGAGATCAGGGCAAAGAGAAGAAGACGAAGTCCGTAACGCAAGCGGTCACGGGTATGAAAAAAACCTTCCACCAGAAGAAAGGCGTACAGCGGAAATGCCAGACGGCCGACGGTCCGCATGGCCGTATACAGGGTAAGGGAACGGCTGCCGATTCTCAGCAAAACGGTCGTATCGTTCCGCAGCAGAACGCTGGCCGTATGATCGATCAGCATGGAAACAAGAGCGATCAGCTTTAACAGGCTGCCGCTCAGGATCTTCGCTTTCGGAGGGATCACCGAATAGGCGCTGTCCATACAGAATGCCTTCCCTTTCTTTTGCCGGAACGGGATCCGGCCGGCAATATCAGTTGTTTTGATGGTATCGCACTTCTAAATGAAATTCAAGAGAATTTCTCTCTTTTCTTCCCATTCTCTTTTCTTTCTGCTATACTACAAAAAAATATACTATTCAACGGAGGTTGACGGGATGAAACTCAAGGAGGGCTTCCTGACACATGAAGCCTGCGGCGAGCAGATCATGGTGGCAACCGGCAGAAATCAGTTCTCCGGCATGGTGCGCAGCAACGCAACAGCTGCCTATATTGTGGATCAGCTGAAAGAAGAAACGGATAAGGAAAAGATCATCGAAAAGATGCTGGAGCGCTACGACGCACCGCGCAGCGTGATCGAACCGGACGTCGAGAAAGTCCTCGGGGTCCTGCGGTCCATCGGCGCGCTGGAAGAGTAAGAGCGTTTCTTTCTCATAACAGGCAGGCAAAAAGCAGCCCGGCTTTCAAGGCCGGGCTGCTTCACTTTGTCCTATAACCCTCACTTTGTCATTAATAGATATAGCTGTCTTTTTCCGAGAGGTTTTTGACAAGCCTGAAAGCGACGAAAAACATGGCGGCGACGAAGGCAATGAAGAAGAGCGTGCCGCCGGCATCCATCCGCGTGGCAATAAAATCGTAGGCTCCGTGCAAAAGCGTCGGGATGACCAGCGCCAGGATGCTGCAGCTGCGGCTCTTTTCGGGATAGCCGAAATTGTCGTACCGTTTCGCCATGCCGTAGAAAGCTCCCATAAACACACCGAAGCAGGCATGACCCGGAATCGCGGTCACCGCACGGGCCAGTGCGGTCCCGAGACCGTAACGCATGACATAGCCGACGTTCTCGGCCAGGGCAAAGCCAAGGCTGATGAAAACGGCGTACACGACCCCGTCAAACTGACAGTTGAACTGTTCGGAGAACCAGGTTTTTTTCCGCAGGAAAAAATATTTGGCGCCTTCTTCCGAAAGCGCGACCACAATGAAATAGAAAAGGATCTCAAAAAAGAGACTGTCGCCGAGAAGACCGAGGAGAAGAGAAGTGCCCAGCTTTTCCAGCAGCATGGCGACCCCGGTGGCCAGAATGCCAAGACCGGCCAGGATCAGCAGCAGGCGCGGCGATTCCGGCTCCAGCCGGTCTGCGCGATAGATCTTGTACATCAGAAAAACGGCAGGAATAACGGCTGCCGCGATCAGGATCGGATTAAACAGATTAAAAAGATAGAACATAAAGTCCTTTATTCCTCTCTCGTGTGGAGAAGCTTCTGAAGCTCACGCTCGTGACGGGAATTGGCGGCGATCAGGGCGGAGAGCTCATCGGCCCCCTGCGGGACGTCCTTAAAGGAAAAGCAGGTCTCAAAATCATAGCCTTCCCGGTGATAGTGCGAGGAATCAAGGTGATAGCTTTGAGGCTGCGGCCGGGATGCGGTCTGCGTGCTCCGGGAATAGGAAGAATTTGCCGTGCGATAACCCGCCGCCGTGCTTGTCCGGTAATTCGGATTCGGCTGCGGGCGGTTGGAGGTGGCGTAGCGGCGGTCTTCCCCGGCATTCTGTTCTTCCCGTTTTTTACGGGCTGCCTTCCTGACGCTGAAATAGATGGCAAGATATATGATGATGATAAATATAAAAAACGGTGAATCCATAAGTCAGTTGCTCCTTTTTTCTTTATTATAAACGGCCCTTTTGTCTATTTCAAGCGAAGGACGGCGACGCCGTATGCTTTTAACGGGTACGCCAGACTGTGCGGTCTTCCGTCGCACTCGCTCTCTTCCGAGGCAATGACTGTCCGCCCGGCCGGCGTTTTGTAAAAGCCGTGCGATTCATCCAGCAGCAGTTCATACTGGCCGGCTGCCGGCAGGCCGACCCGGTAATCCGGCCGGTCCACAGGCGTGAAATTGATCACAAAGACCAGCGGATGCTTCCGGCCTCTGGCAAAACGGCAGAAACTGAAAATGCTGCGGTCAGCGTCGTCGGCATTGATCCATTCGAAGCCGTCGAAGCCCTCATCCAGCGTATACATGGCAGGATAGCGGCGGTACATGGTCAGCAGGCTGTGATAGAATTCCTGCAGAGCATGGTTGCGGTCATCGGCCAGCATATACCAGTCGATCTCGCGATCTTCGCACCATTCGCGGCGCTGTCCGAATTCCTGCCCCATAAACAGCAGCTTTTTGCCGGGGTGGCCCATAAAGAAAGTATAGGCGGCTTTCAGGCAGGCATATTTCTGGTTCTCATCACCCGGCATCTTGTCCCACATCGAGCGCTTCAGGTGAACTACTTCGTCGTGAGAGAGCACCAGAATGAAATGTTCTGCCGACGCATAGGTCATGGCAAAGGTCATTTTATTGTGATGATACTTCCGGAACAGCGGATCCTGCTCCATGTATTCCAGAAAATCGTGCATCCAGCCCATGTTCCACTTGAAATCGAAGCCCAGACCGCCTTCGCTCGGGGAGTGCGTCACACCCGGCCAGGCGGTGCTTTCCTCAGCGATGGTCATGCTGCCGGGACACTGCTCGTGGATTATACTGTTCAGATGCCGGAAAAACTCGATGGATTCCAGGTTTTCCCGTCCCCCGTAGATGTTCGGGCAGAAGCCGCCTTCCCGGCGGCCGTAATCCAGATAGAGCATGGAGGCAACCGCATCGGTGCGCAGACCGTCGATATGGTATTCCTTCAGCCAGTACAGGGCGTTGGCGATCAGGAAGCCGGAGACCTGCGGACGGCCCAGATCGAAGATCTTTGTCCCCCACTGGGCATGTTCGCCGCGCCGGGGATCCGCGTATTCATAGAGCGGGGCACCGTCAAAATTCGCCAGTCCGTGGGCATCCCGCGGGAAATGCGCCGGGACCCAGTCCAGGATCACCCCAATGCCGCGCTGATGCATCTGATCGATAAAATATTTAAAATCGTCCGGATTGCCGTGCCGGGAGGTCGGCGCATAGTATCCGGTCACCTGATAGCCCCAGGAGGCGTCCAGGGGATATTCGGAGATCCCGATCAGTTCGATATGCGTATAACCCATGTACTGGACGTAGCCGCCCAGACGGTCCGCCAGCTCGCGGTAGGAGTAGTAGCTGGGATCGGCTCCGGGATGACGCATCCACGAAGCAAGCTGACATTCGTAAATAGCCAGCGGCGCGTGAGGTCCCGTATGGCTTCGTTTTGCATCCTGCCAGGCCTGATCCCGGAACTCGTATTCCGAGACGAAAAGACGGGAGGCGGTCCCGGGTCTCAGCTCCGCAAAGGTCGCGTACGGATCTGCTTTCAGCAGATGTTTGCGCTCCTGTGTCAGGATATCGTATTTATAGAGCTGTCCGCTTTTGGCTTCCGGGATAAAACAGACGAAAATACCGGAATCCTCGATCAGCATCATGGGATTGCGTGCATTGTTCCAGCCGTTGAAATCTCCGACGACCGAAACCGACAGCGCATGGGGGGCCCAGACGGCGAAAGAAAAGCCCGAAACACCGCCCACTTCGGCGGGGTGCGCGCCGAGCTTTTTATAGATCTCGTAATGAGTGCCTTTTCCGAATAAATAAGTGTCTAATTCTGAAATCATATTGCGCTCCTTGTTTCGTCTATAGCATAGCAGAAAACAGCCGGAAGGTAAAGAGCAGCAGGGAAAAAAGCGTGAAAGAAATCGCGAAATAAGAGAAAAAGGATGCGAAATGCATCCCGCCGAATGCTTGACAGAAAGAAGCTTTTTTCGGCATAATAGACGCATCTGATTCGATCACTACATTCAACGGATTCAATTGAATGAAAGAAAAATGACAGAAAAGCTGTCAGGAAGGAAAGGCCATGCGGGAAAAAAGGCTGGTTTTATTCTATCCGGATGCGGAATACGCCGCACGCTTTGCTTTTTATCTGGAAAAACGGTCCGGACTGCCGGTGCGCTGCCGTGCTTTTTCGGATCCCTCTGCTTTCCGGGAATTCCTCCGGGAGCACGGGGCGGATCTGATCCTGCTTCCGGCAGGAGAAGAGCTTTTGCAGAATCTGCCCTGTGCGGACGTGCCGACGCTCCGCTTTACGGAGAAGCAGGACAGCCGGGATGACAGGGAGCTGCCCGTCTACCGGAGAATGGAGAAGCAGGTCGGCCAGATCAGCCGGGTGCTGGATCCCGCGGGAGAAGCGGCAGAGGATGCCGGAGCGGTATCCGCGGAACTGATCGCGTTCTATTCTCCCGTACACGGTGCGGGACAGAGCGTCAGCACGATCCTGATGGGGATGACGCTGTCCGAGAAAGGGCCGGCGCTTTTGCTGAATCTGGAGCGTTTTCCCGGCATCCGGACGTACTTTCCGGCCGGCGACGGCTCCCTGTCCGAATTGCTGTACTACGCGAAAGTGCAGCGGGATTTTACCGCGCACCTGAAAGAGGTGACGGCATATTTCGGCCCGCTGGCCTATATTCCTCCGGCCAGAGAACCGGAGGACCTGCTGGAGACCCGGCCGGAAGACTGGCGGTTTTTGTTAAGTGCCCTCCGTGACAGCGGGATTTACCGCTATATCCTGATCGATGTGGGGGACGGCGTTCCGAAGGAGCGGCCGATCCTGGAACTGTGTGAGAAGATCTATGTTCCGATCCGCGAGGATGAGATCGCGCTGAACAAACTGCTGGAATGGCAGGGACAGCTGGAAGCCCAGGGCGGGGGCGATCTGCTGCAGCGGCTCAGAACCTACCGCCTGCCGCCTCCTGCTCCGTCTGCTCTCACGGAATACCGCGAATTGAAGCATTTGTCCTGGGGAAGGACCATTAAAGCACTGGCAGAAGGAGACGCATGAGGGAGGAACTGAAGGAACTGCGCCGTCAGATCGCAGCCGGCCTGACGGAGACCGGCGTTACGGATGAAGCGCTCTATGAACGGATCGACAGCGCGCTGACAATCTGGGGCCGGAAACGGCGGCTCGGGATCCGGGAGAAAGAAAGCTTCCGGAAGCAGCTTTTCGATTCTTTCCGGGGCATGGATATTCTGCAGCCGCTGCTGGAAGACGATTCCGTAACGGAGATCATGGTCAACGGGACGGCAGGCATCTACATCGAACGGGGCAGCGAGATCAGCCGGTGGAACCGGACGTTTCGGGAAAGAGAGCCGCTGGACGATGTGATCCAGGTGATGGCAGCCAGTGTCAACCGGATCGTCAACACGTCGTCCCCCATCGCGGACCTGCGCCATTCCGACGGCTCCCGCGTCAATATCGTGCTGCCGCCGGTTGCCCCGGAAGGTCCTGTCATGACGATCCGGAAGTTTTTTAAAGACCCGCTGACGCTGGACCGTCTGCTGGAACTGAAAGCGCTCACGGCGGATGCCGCCCGTTTTCTGAAAGCCGCTGTCGGGTGCGGCTGCAATATCTTTATCAGCGGCGGGACCGGCTCCGGCAAAACAACTTTTCTGAACGCCCTTTCCGCCTATATCCCGGAAGAGGAACGGGTGATCACGATCGAGGACTCACTGGAACTGCAGCTGCAGGGCCTGCCGAATCTGGTCCGGCTGGAGACGCGGACCGCCAATCTGGAGGGAGAAAACCGGATCACGATCCGGGACCTGATCCGGACGGCGCTTCGCATGCGGCCGAACCGCATCGTGGTCGGTGAAGTCCGTGGAGAGGAGGCGCTGGATATGCTGCAGGCCATGAATACGGGGCACAGAGGCTCTCTGTCCACGGGACACGCCAACAGTGCCGCCAATATGCTTTCCCGACTGGAAACCATGGCCCTGATGGGCGGTGAGCTGCCGCTGGCGGCCATACGGAGCCAGATCGCGTCCGCGCTGGATCTGATGATCCATCTGGGACGTCTGCCGGACAAGAGACGCTGTGTCTTATCGGTCAGCGAGGTTTTGGGACTGAAAGGAGGCGAGATTCAGCTTGCAGATATTTTCCGTTATGAAAGAACGGGCGGTCTGCTTTTTACGGGGCATCAGCCGGAGCAGGTCCAGAAATGGGAGGAGGTCTACGGAGCCCTTCCCCGCTTTGATGAAAAAGGAGCTTTTTTCCTCGCGGAGCGGGAGGCGGAAGCGGCGCAGACCCTGTTTTTCGCCTGAAAAACTGGTTTTGCTTCTGCTGCCGCGCGCCGAGTATCCGGGTTACCGGACCCGGCTGCGGGAGGACGCGGCGCTGATCCTTGGCGGAGCGGTGACCGCCTGTCTGGCGGACGGCCTGTTTTACAGAAGCCTGGCCGGGCTGCTGCTGATGATTCCGCTTGCCTTCGGAACGCTCCGCATCGGCCGGAAGAAGATCGGCCAAAGACGGAAGGAGACGCTTCGAAAACAGCTGAGAGATTATCTGGTTTCGGTGGTTTCGTTCCTTCGGGCCGGTTATGCGCTGGAAAATGCCATGACCGGCGCGGAAAAGGAGATGGAATCCATGTACGGCACCGGATCTTTGATCCGGACCGAGGCCGGTCTTATGAGCCGGCAGCTTTCTCTGCAGATCCCGCCGGAACAGCTCTGGAAAGAATTCGCCGGACGGACGAAACTGGAGGAGGGCGAACAGCTGGCCAGCATTTTTGCGGTGGCGAAAAGACAGGGGGGAGATTATCTTCCGGTTCTGAAATCGATCGTTCAGACGATGGATCAGAACTTCCTGCTGAGAACGGAAATTGCTACGATGCTGGCGGGAAAGCGGCTGGAATATTATCTGATGTGTCTGATCCCGGCCGGCATGCTGGCCTATCTGAACGTCAGTGCGCCGGATATGACAAGGTGCTTATATGAGGGGAACGGCCCTGTCTGGATGAGCGTTTTCCTGCTCCTGTACGCGGCGGGGGTGCTCTGGGGCGACAGAATTCTGGAAAAAAGCTATGAGTCGTAATCGATCGTATCTATGCGCCGCCTGCGGACTGACGGCCGGTCTTCTGGCCTTTGCTTATCTGTTTCGCGCGGAGAGAAAGCAGGAAGCCCTGCTGCTTCTTCTGGCCTCGGCTGCGTTGGCGGCGGCGCTTCTCTATCTTCCGATCCAGCGAAAAAAAGAAGCGGACAGGAAGCGGAGGGAGGCCTTGAGCCGGGACTACAGCCAGCTGGTGACCCAGCTGAGCCTCTATATGACGGCCGGACTGACGCTGCGAAGCAGCTGGGAACAGATCGTCAGATCCTATGAAGAAGAAAAACAGGCCGGAGGCAAAACCCGTCCGGCTTATGAGGAAATGCTTGCCACCTGGCGGGATCTGAAAGGCGGCATGTACGAGGACCGGGCATACGGCAGTTTCGGAAGACGCTGCGCCCTTCCGGAATACCTGCGGCTGGGCGGCCTTCTGGAGACCTACGTTCAGCAGGGGAACAAGGAACTGCTGCTTCTGCTGGAACAGGAAGCGGCTGCCAGTCTGACGCAGGCGCTGCAGGAGGTTCGGAAACGGGGAGAGCAGACCGGGACCAGGCTGCTGATCCCGCTGCTGGTGCTGTTTGCGCTGACCCTGCTGCTGGTCATGGTCCCGGCCATGATCAGTGTGCAGGCGAGAGTATAAAACGATTCAAAACAAGGAGGTCTTTATGGAAAAGGACAAAAAAACGGTAAAAGAAGCCCTGCGAAGATTCGGAGCAGACGAATCGGGCGTCGGTGTGGTCGAGATCATTCTGATCCTGGTCGTTCTGATCGCGCTGGTCGTGATCTTTAAGGAACAGCTGACAGAGATCGTGAACAGCATTTTCGGCGGAATCCAGAGCGGTGTCGATTCCCTTGTTCCATGAGGCAGGCAAAGGGCTCGGTTACGGTCTTTCTGGCTTTGAGCGCCGTCCTGATCTTCGCGCTTTTCTGTACCTGTCTGGAGAGCGCCAGGGCGATCTGTACGGATGCGCTGATGAAGACGGCGGCTGATTCTGCGATCCGGTCGGTGTTTGCGGCATATCAGGGAGATGTGAAAAGAGAATACGGGATCCTGCTCTGCCGCGGCCGCACGGCCTGGAATTCCTGCTGGCAGGAAGAAGCCGGCCGCTATGCGGAAAAGTATCTGGAACCGGGCGCAGGCGACGCGAACGAAGAGGCGGACAGGATCGGCGTCTGCGATCTTTCCGCGGCGGCGATCGATGCGGTCTATATCACAGAGGGAGAGGGCCGTGTCTTTGCGGATACGGTGACGAATTATATGAAATCGGCCGGACTCGCCATCCTTCTCAAAGAAGCGCTGGAGCGTCTGGGAATATACAGCGAAGAGGAAGGATTTCAGTTCGCGGATACCCTGAAAAAGATGCTGGGCGACAGTGACAGCAGTCCGGAGAGCATTTTGGACAGTTATAAGGATATACAGTCTCAGGCCCTGGAACTGCAGACCCCGCCGCCGTCCGGGAACGATACGCCGCCGGGATCCGGAAGCGGGCAGACCGCACCGACGGAGGAAAGCAGCGCCAAAGAGATGAAAGCAGATCTGCTGGAGCAGATCAAGGCGATCCGGGAAAACGGCCTGATCGCCGTCCTGACCGGAAGCGAGAGCCTTTCCGAGTATGCATGGAACACCGACCCGACCCTGCCGAGTCTCCTGCCGGCCGCCGAAAAGGCGGCGCACAGCGATTATCCCTCCGCTTCCGTTTCCCTCCTGAATCATTTCCTGATGGGGGAGTACCTGCTGCACCGGATGGGGAATTATGTCAGCCGGAAAACGGGCGGTTCTCAGTACGAAACAGAGTATGTACTGACCGGGAAGAGCAGTGATAAGGCGGCCTTCGAAAGCGTCGCCGGCCAGATCCTGCTGATCCGCATGGGTTTTAACACCGCATATCTGATCACGGATGCACAGAAACTGGCCCAGGCAGAGATGCTGGCTGCCGCCATTTTATCCGTTCTGGCGCTTCCGCAGCTGACTGTGGTCCTGAAATGGCTGCTGGTCGCGGCCTGGGCGCTGGCGGAAAGCATTGTGGATGTCAAAACACTGCTGAAAGGCAAAAAGATACCGCTCCTGAAAAATGAAGCGAACTGGAAGCTGAAGGCCCTGAGTCTGGATCTGTCGGCCGGGGAAGGAAGCAGCCGGGGCCTTGGCTATGAGGATTACCTTCGTCTGCTGTTTTATCTGGGAGACGTACGGGAACAGTCCTACCGGATGATGGACGTCATGCAGAAACGGCTTCGCCTGAAGCTGCCGGCTTTCCAGATGAGAGAATATATGGTGTACGCCGCCCTGTCCCTTACGGTCACGACGTCGTATCTCTATATACAAACGCCGCTCCTCCGCCTGATCTCGGGCGGAAAAGGAAGACGTTACCACAGGCAGTCATGGTATGCCTACGAAAGGAGGTGAAATGTATGCGGACAGGGCTCCGGAAACAGCAAGGTGATGGTAAGACTGATCTGACAGTCAAAGATGCTTCTCAACAAAAAAACAATTCTGGATTCTATTTCTGTCTATGTCATCGCCCAAAACACATAGATCAAACAAGAAAAAAACTCTCCGAACCCCGTGCTTCCGGAGCTTCCTGTCATGCGGCCTCCTTAACGGTGGAGGCGGCGCTGACCCTGCCCCTGTTCCTGCTTCTGTGCAGCTTTTTCTTCACGTTTTTCAGCGGACAGCTCTGGCAGCTGCGTCTGGGAAAGGCGCTGGACGAAGTCTGTGAGGACGTGGCCGTCTGGTCTTATCTGATCGATTTTGCCGATGATTATACCGGGATGGATCTGCTGACGCTGGCAGACGGAGGCCTGATCAGCGGTGTTCTGGAAAAAGACGGCGAATCGCTGGCAAAACTGCTGCGCGGCGAAGCGGACGTGATCGGGGAAATCAAAACATTTCTGCTGGAAAAAGGCTCCGCCCTGCTGTGGCAGGAATTGCTTGTCCAATGGATCAAAGCAAAGGTCGGAAAGGAGAGCTTAAGGGCTTCCCCGCTGGTACGGGGAGAAGAGGGGCTGTCTCTTTCGGGCAGCACTCTGCACGGACGTGATCTGGATCTCATCCTCAGTTATGAGATCGAATCTCCGCTTCGCTTCCCGTTCCGCCTGAAGATCCCCGTTGTTCAGCGGAGCTGCCGCCGTCTGTGGATCGGCACGAAGGTTGAAAAACCGGCGGACGAGACGGAAGAGGAGGAAGAAGAACAGGAGGAAATCTGCTATGTGACGGCCTGGGGCTCGGTCTACCATACGGTAAAAAACTGCCGTGTACTGGAACTGAAGATCCTGACCGTTGAGATGGCCGTTCTGCCGTCGCTCAGGAATACGAGCGGCGGAAAGTACTATCCCTGCGACCGGTGCGCCAAAAACCAGAGCCCGCCCGGAACGGAGGTCATTATTACCCAGCCGGGGACCCGGTATCATTTCCGGACGGATTGTCCTTCTTTAAAAAGAACGATCCGCGAGATCTCTCTCAGTGAAGCCAAGGAAAAATACCGGCCCTGTCATTATTGCGGAGGAGAAGAATCTTGAAATGGATGGAATCGGCAGCTTTTTTACTATATCTGGGCCTGCTGGCGCATTTCGACCGGAAAACGCGAAAGATTCCTGCGGCTCTGATCCTGGCAGGCAGCGGGACCGGTCTTTTGCTGCGCCTGCTGTCGGCTTTTCGGGGCGAACTGATACCGGCCGCCCTGCTCTGGCATTACGGAACGGGCCTTTTGTGGGGGCTGATTCTGTTGCTGGCCGTGCGTCCGGGAAAGGGAGCGGTCGGAACAGGCGACGGGCTGTGCTTTCTGAGTTTTGCGCTCTGGCAGGACAATGCTTTTGTATTCTCTTTACTGCTGCTGTCCCTGCTGCTGCTCGCGCTTTACGGGCTTTTGGTCAATCCCGGAAAGCAGGAAAGGTTCAGACAGAGTCTTCCGCTGATGCCGTTTGCGTGGGTCGCTGCGGCAGGTTTTCTGATCACGGAGCTTATTCAGGAAGCTTTACGGTAGAAGCGGCGCTGATCCTGAGTGTGATCCTTGGCGTACTGTTTTTTATGATCCGTCTGGCTTTGGCGAAGCAGGGGGCTGTCGAGCAGGAAGCACTGCGGATGCTGCTGCGGCCGATCCGCTACGAGACGGCTTTGCGGCCGACGGATCTGATCTATATCGGAGAGTTTATCCAGGAATGGATCCCTCCGAAATAAAAAGAGAAGGAAGAGAAGAATGAATCTGGAGACTGTGGAATATGTGAAAGAGCTGGACGGCAATTATCTGCTGCTGGATACGGAGGAGGCCTCGCCGTTTGTCGAAAAAATGCTGTGTTACGGGCGGCCGCGCGGGATCCTTCCGTTCCGTGTCTATCAGGAGGAGCCCCGCCGCTGCAGCTATGAGATCAGCGGAAGGGAGAGCCTGTCGGCACGGGCGCGCCTGAGAGCGCTGCAGGCGGAAGAGATCCGGGAAATCGTGCGGGCCGTCTACGCGGCCTGCGGGGAACTGGAAGATTTTCTCCTCCGGCCGGGCAGCCTGATCGCGGAACCGGGGATGATGTACCGGGGCCGGGACGGATGGGCTTTCTGCGTGCATCCGTCGCAGGAGGAAGATATCATAGAGCAGATGCAGCGGCTGTCGCGCTTTTTCCTGACCAAGTGCGATCATCAGGATCCGGAGACCGCGGAGCTGGCCTACAGCCTGTTTCAGCTCTGCCATGAGGCAAACGTGACCTTCGCGCAGATTATGGAGTTGATCGGAACGGATCCTTCGGGGGAGAAAGGGAGAAGTTCCGCCCGAAAAAAAGCGCCCGGGCGATGGTTCCGCCGCCGCGGATAGTCTTGTTTTTCCTTCAGCCATCCGCTATAATGTTTCCGTTATGGAAACTTTTATCAGAACTATAACCGGCAGCGGGGAGGACGACCGGATTTACCGCGAAGCAGCGGACGTGATCCGCAGCGGCGGCCTGGTGGCTTTTCCGACCGAGACGGTCTACGGATTGGGCGGAGACGGTCTGGATCCTGACGCAGCCAGAAAAATTTATGAAGCCAAGGGACGTCCGTCGGACAATCCCTTGATTTTGCATGTGGCGGCGTTTTCTCAGATCCCGCCGCTGGTCCGGGAGATCCCCGAAAAAGCCCGCCGCCTGATGGAGGCCTTCTGGCCGGGACCCCTCACGATCATTCTGCCGAAGAGCGATCTGGTCCCTTCGGAAACGACGGGCGGTCTTTCCACCGTCGCTCTGCGCATGCCGGACCATCCGGTCGCGCAGGCTTTTCTGAAAGCGGCAGACTGCCCGATCGCGGCGCCCAGCGCCAATCTTTCCGGACGCCCCAGCCCGACCAACGCGCGTGACGTCTGGGAGGATCTGAACGGCAGGATCCCGCTCATCCTGGACGGCGGAGAGTCCCGGATCGGACTGGAATCCACGATCGTTGACCTGAGCGGACCGGTGCCGACGCTGCTTCGGCCGGGATTTTACAGTCTGCAGCAGGTAAAACGGGTGCTGGGGACCGCAGCGGTAGATCCGGCTGTTTTCGGAGCGCTGCCCGCCGACGTCCGGCCCAAGGCGCCCGGGATGAAATACCGTCACTATGCGCCGAATGTTCCGCTGATCCTGGTGGAAGGAGAAGACCGGGAACGCGCGGAAACCATACAGCGTCTGGCGGACCCTGCGAAGAAAACGGCAGTGCTCGTTACGGAAGAGACCCTGCCTCTTTATGGAGATGCGGCGGATCTGCTGCTGATCCCGCTCGGCTCCCGCAGGTATCCGGAGGGAATCGCGCACCGGCTGTTTACAACGCTCCGGGCGCTGGATCATCTGCAATTGGACCTCGTTTACAGCGAGACCTTCGAAGAAGGTCCGATGGGAATGGCTGTTATGAACCGCCTGCGCAAGGCGGCGGGGTTTCACATCATCGGGGGAAAGGATAAAGAAACAGACAATGAATAAGCGAGAAGATTATATCAGCTGGGACGAATACTTTATGGGAGTCGCCATGCTCAGCGCGGCCCGTTCCAAAGATCCCAACACACAGGTGGGAGCCTGTATCGTGAGTCAGGACAACAAGATCCTTTCCATGGGCTACAACGGTTTTCCGATCGGCTGCTCGGATGATGAATTTCCCTGGAACCGGGACGGCGAGCCGTATGACAGCAAGTATTTCTATACGACGCACAGTGAACTGAATGCGATCCTGAACTATCGGGGCGGTTCGCTGGAGGGAAGCAAACTGTATGTGACGCTGTTTCCCTGCAATGAATGCGCGAAGGCCGTCATACAAAGCGGCATCAAAACGATCATCTACGCAGACGACAAATATGCGGAGACGCCTGCCGTACGGGCTTCCAAGCGGATGCTGACGGCAGCCGGTGTTCAGATGATCCCCTATACCCACAGCGGCCGGGTGGTAGAGCTGCGTCTATAATCGGTGAAAAAGAAGCACTGGAAAGCTTTGATCCTTTCTTCTCTGTTCGTCCTGACCTGCCTGATCGGTATGCTGGGCGGAAAAGAAGCGGGACATGCGGAAAGCCAGGGAGGCACTGTTTCGGCAGCCTCCCTTCCCGTGATGTGTTTTATATACGGGGAAAAGCGGATCAATCCGGTTTACGGCTATACCGGCGAGGTATCCGGTGCTGACGATCAGATTGTTTATCCTTTGCCGGAGGACGGGCCGGAGATCACGGTCTGTCTGATCGACGGCGCAGAGCTTGTCCGTTCCGTCTCCTATGAGCTGAGAGGCGAAGACGGCAGGCTGATCTCCCGCGGTGACGTGATGTCGTTCGAGGGGCAGCGCGGCGATCAGCGTTTTACGGTTCGTTTTGAAGATATTCTGACGCGTGACGAGTATTATCATCTGTCCTTCCTTGTTTCCGCCGGGCGGCAGCAGGGGTATTACTATACCCGTGTGATCCGGCTTTCGGATCCCGTTCCGCTGACCAGTCTGCTCCAGTACGGGCAGACCATGCACGATGATCTGTTCCAGCGGGATTCGGCCAGAAAATATGCGGCGCAGCTGGAAACCGATACGAAGAGCGAAAAAGATTCACTGGCTCTTGTCACGATCAACGGAAACTTCGATCAGCTGGTCTGGGGCAGCTCCGGTGCCAGGCAGATCTCGGAGACCTGGCTGACGATTGAAGCGATCCAGAGCAACTACGCCTACCTGTCCTTCTCTTATCTGGCGCAGGCGGATTTTGCCGAAGGGCAGCCGGTCCGTTTCCGCGTCTTGGAAGCCATGACGCTGCAGTACAGCGAGTCAACGATCTATATTTTAAAGTACGACCGTCACACGGAGCAGCTTTGGTCGTTTGAGGATAATACGATCTCGACCGGCGCCGGAATCCTTCTGGGGGTTCAGGAGCAGAGCAGCCTGCAGCGGCAGAGCTCCCCGAATGACAAGTTTACCGCTTTTACCGTTGCGGGGGAGCTGTTCTGCTATGATGCGGAAGAGCAGGAGCTGACCAAGGTTTTCAGCTTCCGCCGGAACGGTGAAAACGAACTGCGGACGCTTCAGAGGGAGTATTCCATCCGGATCCTTGAGGTCGGCAACGACGGACGAATCGAGTTTATTGTTAACGGCTATATGAACGGCGGAGAGAGAGAGGGAAACTGCGGCCTGTCCTATTGCAATTATTCTCCGAAGGACAGGACCGTAACAGAGCATATTTCGCTTTCTTCCGCACAGAGCGCCGGCCGTCTTCTGGAAGAAATGAACCGGCTGCTGGCGAAAGGCAACGATCATTTCCTGTATTTTGCCTTTGACCGGGAAGTCCTGGTCATGGACATCAGTACAGGCGAAACGGCCGTGCTGGTTCCCCCTGCCGAATATCCCGGACTTGTCATCAATGACGAGGGAACGGTTTTTGCCTGGGCATCCGGCGCCGACCAGAAGCTCCCCTCGTCGATCCGGATCGTCAATCTGGAGACCGGCAGGAGGGAGACGCTGTCGGCAGAGGAAGGGATGTTTTTACAGCCGCTGGGCTATATTCAGGAGGATCTGGTCGTCGGCTACGGCAGCCGTTCGGATCTTCCGGTTTTTGACGGCCTGGAAAACCGCTATGCGTTTCAGCGTTTTGTGATCCTGGATGCGGCGCTGAAACCGCTGCATACCTATGAATTTGAAGATGTCTGTATTGACCGCATCGAGATCAGCACGGAAAAAATGACCATTCACCGTTTCGGACGGGGAACGGACGGTGAGTACCTTTACATGCCGACAGACATTATGCTTCGGAATGACGGAGAAGCGGCGGAAACGCGCGGTTTCTCGGATTATCCGCATGAGAGTCTGAAAAAGCTGACCGTTCTTTCCTACGCGCGGCTGCCTTCTTCCCTGCGTATCACCAGACAGACGGCAGAGGTCTTTATCCCGGGGCGTTCCGTCAGTCTGCCGGCGGCAGAGGATGACGATACCGGCAGACACTATTACGCCTACGGCCGGGGCGATTTCCTTGGCATGCGGTATCAGCCCGGCGAGGCGATCTCGCTGGCCGGCGCGGAATATGGGTATGTCCTGGATGACGACGGAGAGCTGATCTGGTGCTGGAGTCCCCGCGGAGAAGTAAAATCCCTGACGCCCAGCCCGAATCCGTTGAAAGATCCGGAAAAGATCGGAAATCTTACCGGCGCGAATTTCAGGCAGCTGGTTTATTATCTGAACGAAGGGATCCCCGTCTACTGGATCGCACCGGAGCAGCAGCCGCTCTGGCTGATCGGGTATGACTGGGATCGGGTGAGTCTGTTTGATCCTCAGAACGGGACGAATTCGCAGATGGATCTGACAGAACTGGATGCGATGATCGGCAGAGACAACAATTATCTTTGGTATTCGAAGGAATAGCAATTTAGGGATTGACGAAGCGGCCGATCTGTGTGTATAATGACAGCCTGAACCGATTTTTCTTTCCGCGCAGCCGGGGCAGTAGCGCGCCTTGTACCTGCAGCTGGCAGGGGTGATATGCTCTGTGAGGGCCGGATGAAGATGAACCGGAAAAGGCTTTCGGTCTTACGCAACAGGACTTGTGAACCGTGTCAGGTCGGGAACGAAGCAGCACTAAGCAACCCTCCTGTGTGCCGTAAGCGAGCCGGGAGTCTCGGTCGTTTTCATGTGTGTTCGATGGGGCATGCGCGGATTTTTTGTTGCCTTTTTTATCTTGCTATGATATGATGATTCCAAGGATCTTACAGAGATCTTTTCGGAAGGGAAGCAGATGGCTTACGTAGCGTTGTACCGCAAATGGCGTCCCTCGTCTTTTGATGAGGTCAAAGGTCAGGAGACCGTCGTCACCACCCTGAAGAATCAGGTCAGAAGCGGCCGGATCGGGCACGCTTACTTGTTTTGCGGTTCACGCGGCACCGGCAAGACTTCTGTCGCAAAGATCCTTGCCAGGACGGTCAACTGTGAAAATCCGGCGGACGGCTGTGCCTGCGGAAAGTGCGCCAGCTGCCGGAGCATCGACGAGGGATCCTCGACTAATGTGATCGAGATCGACGCGGCATCCAACAACGGCGTGGACAATGTCCGGGAGATCCGGGACGAAGTCGCGTACCGGCCGGCTGAAGGGAAGTACCGGGTCTATATCATCGACGAAGTCCATATGCTTTCCCCGGGAGCTTTCAACGCGCTTCTGAAAACGCTGGAAGAACCGCCGGAATATGTGATCTTTATTCTGGCGACAACCGAACCGCATAAGATCCCCGCCACGATCCTGTCGCGCTGCCAGCGCTATGATTTTCATCGGATCACGCCGGAGGACATCGTTTCCCGCCTGAAGGAACTGATGGCCGGAGAGGGGATCGAGGCCGAAGAGAAGGCACTGAAATATATTGCCCGAAAAGCGGACGGAGCCCTGCGGGATGCCATCAGCCTGTTTGATCAGAGCATTTCTGCCCTGAACGGGAAGAAACTGCGCTATGAGGATGCTTTGAAGGCGCTCGGTACCGTCGACAGTGAGATCTTAAGCCGCTTCCTGCAGGCGATCCTGCTGGATGATACCACGGAAGCTCTCGGCGTGATCGAGGAAGTGCGGGGCGAAGGCCGTGAACTGGGACAGTTCGTGCAGGATTTCGTCTGGTATCTCCGGAATCTGCTGCTTCTGATGACGGCAGACGCGCCGGCGGATCTGCTGGAGATGTCCGAAGAGGACTGGCTGCGGCTCTCTGCCGAAAGCAAGATGACGAAACCGGAGGAGCTGATGGTCCTGATCCGTCTGTTTTCCTCTTTATATAACGATATGCGCGGCGCCGCGGACAAGCGGATCCTGCTGGAGGTCGCGACGATCCGTGCTACCCGGCCGGCTACCGAAAAAACGGAGGAAGCACTGCCGGCCCGACTCACGAGACTGGAAAGAAAGCTGGACCGTCTGGAAAAGGCGGGACCGGCCGGCGGGACGGGAGCTGTGCCGGAGGAAAAAGATCCGGCGGCTGCGTCAGCGCAGAAGCCGGCGGCACCCGCACCGGTCCGCATCAGTCCTGCGCAGTGGGAAGATCTGAAGCTCATCAAAGACAATTGGAGCAGTCTTTTAGGCGGGCTGGATCATCAGAGCGCACAGCTGCTCAGGACGACCTGGCTGGAACCGAAGGACGGCGGTGTCATGGGGCTGGTATTCCCGGATACTTTTACCGCCAATATGGTGAAACGTTTCGGCGTTCTGGAGCAGCTCAGCCGACTGATTGCGGAAAAGTACAAAAAGTCGATACGCTTTGACCTGCGAACCAAAAGCCTGAAGGAAACAGAGCCTGTCTTCGCGGTCAGTGAAGAAGATTTATCGCAGTTTCATATAAGAATCGAAACGGAGGACGAGTGATGGCAAAGCATGGCGGATACAGCGGAGGGATGCCTTCGAACATGGGGAATCTGATGAAGCAGGCACAGCGGATGCAGCGTCAGATGGAAGAAAAAAGCCAGGAACTGGAAGCAAAAGAATATTCGGTCAGTACCGGCGGCGGTGCCGTGGAATTGATTATGAACGGGAAATTCGAGGTGATCACGCTCCGGATCAAACCGGAGGTCGTTGATCCGGATGATGTGGAAATGCTGGAGGATCTGGTCGTGGCTGCCATGAACGAAGCGATACGCCTGATCCAGAGTGATAAGCAGTCGGTGATGAGCGGGCTGGCCGGACTGGGAGGTTTTGGTCTGTAATGGAATACTACAGCCGCCAGATGCAGACGCTGATGGAAGAACTGGGGAAGCTGCCCGGTATCGGACAGAAAACGGCAGGACGTCTGGCGTATCATCTGATGAATCAGCCGGAGGCCGCGGTGGAATCGCTGGCAAAAGCGCTCACGGAAGCCAGACGGAACGTCCGCTTCTGCCGGTGCTGCTGTACGCTGACGGACCAGGAGCTTTGCCCCATCTGCTCCAGTCAGAAGCGGGACCACAGTCAGATCATGGTCGTGGAGAACCCGCGGGATCTGGCTGCTTATGAACGGACCGGCAAGTATAACGGCGTTTATCATGTTCTTCACGGCGTGATCTCACCGGCACTCGGGATCGGGCCTTCGGACATCCGTTTGAAAGAACTGATGCAGCGCCTGCAGTCAGATGAAGTCAAAGAGGTCATTATCGCGACCGGCTCGACCCTGGAGGGCGAGACGACCGCCATGTATATTTATCAACTGATTAAACCGAGCGGTATTCTGACCAGCCGGATCGCCAGCGGCGTCCCGGTGGGAGGAGACCTGGAATATATAGATGAAATTACGCTTTACCGTGCCTTGGAAGGCCGCAGAGCATTGTAACGCAGGGGGAATTATGGACAAGTACACGTACAATATCAAAGCGGATAAGATTCAGAAACTGGTCAAAAAGGGCGATTTTGAGGCAGCGGTCCGGATTGCTGACACGATCGACTGGGAAGAAGTGCATTCGGTGCGTCTGCTGACGATCACTGCGGCGGCTTATGAAAATACGCGCGACTACAAGTCTGCGATCGAGCTGCTGCAGATGGCCTATGAAGAGTCGGCCGTCGGAAAACGCATTCTTTACAAGCTGACCGGTCTGGCGATCGCCATGGGGGACGTGGAGCTTGCCCAGCATTACTACGAAATGTATCTGCAGGAAGCCTCCGACGACAACGGCCGCTATCTGCTGCGTTATTTGCTGGCGGAACTGAAAAAGGAACCGCTGGATAAACGCATTGCGATTCTGGAGACCTATCGGAAATATGAATTCGAAGAGGAATGGGCGCTCCGCCTGGCGCAGATGTATGACGAGGCCGGCATGGGCAATGAGTGCGTCAAGCTCTGCGATGAGATCATTCTCTGGTTCGGCGTCGGCGACTATGTGGATGAAGCGATGGCGCTGAAAGAAAAGTATGCGCCATTAAGCGAAGAACAGAAGGAGCATCGGGACAATAAAGAATTCTACGAGCAGCGGTATCAGGAAGTTGTCAGCGAATACAACAGCCGCGAAGAAGCACTGCTGAAACGGGACGAGGAAGAAAATGATCCGGAAGCGGCAGCGCAGAAGGAAGAGGAATCTTGGTCGCGGCAGATCCTGCTGGTGGAAGCGGACAGTCTGGAAGAGGCTGTACCGAAGGCACTGGAGCGGGTCTCCATCTATTATCGGGCGAAAGGTCTTCCGATGGGGAAGATCAGCCGTATCTCGGCGGAACGCTTTAATGAGATCGGTTTTGAAGCGGCCCGGGAGCACTTGAAAGACAGAGATCTCCTGGTGGATGAAGCCTCCGCCCTGTCGGAAGATCTGCTGTCCGATATCGTTCACAGCCTGAAATATGAGAAGAACAGTCAGCTCTTTATCCTGACCGATAAACCGACGCAGCTGGCTTATCTGGATGCCAGACTGGGTGAGTTTACGGAAAAGGATGTGACGGTTCCGCAGATCGCGGTCTCTGAACCGCATGCGGAAGACGTGCTGATGCATGTTTCCGAAACCGTGGAGGATGAGCTCTCCGAACAGAAGAAGACGGAAGAAGAGGCAGTGAAGGAAGAACAGCTGGAGCTGAAGTTTGATATGCCTCAGACGCCGGAACCCCAGGACTGGGCATCGGCGGCGGAAGCGGCAAGAATGACAGCGGAACTGCCGAAGGTGGAAGCAGCCACCCCGGAAACCGAGCTGATGGTTCCGGAAAATGAGGAGAAGCTGCCGGAGACTGAGCTGAACGTCCCGGAAATCGAAGAGAAGCTGCCGGAACCCGAGCTGAACGTCCCGGAAACCGAAGAGAAGCTGCCTGAGATCGAGTTGAACGTGCCGGAAACCGAAGAGAAACTGCCGGAACCCGAGCTGAACGTGACGGAAATCGAAGAGAAGCTGCCGGAACCCGAGCTGAACGTGCCGGAAATCGAAGAGAACCTGCCTGAACCCGAGCTGAACGTGCCGGAAATCGAAGAGAAGCTGCCGGAAATCGAGCTGAACGTGCCGGAAATCGAGGAGAAGCTGCCGGAAATCGAGTCAAAAGTGCCGGAAATCGAGGAGAAGCTGCCGGAACCCGAGCTGAACGTCCCGGAAATCGAGGAGAAGCTGCCGGAGACCGAACTGAACATCCCGGAAATCGAGGAGAAGCTGCCTGACGCAGAAGCGGCAGTGACGGCAGTTCCTGCCCGGGAGGAGCCGGAGATTCGCGTTCCGGATAAAGATCAGACGATCATTTCCGCCGTACAGGCGGCCGTTGCCGGGATCGCTGCGAAGGAAATGCGCGGGCAGACCGCGGAAGAAAAGACTGTTCCTTCCGAACAGGAAGAGCCGCTGACGCTCAATGATCTGGAGGACGGCGTTCAGTGGACCTTCGATGACTTCCTGCGGGATCAGAAAGCAGCGCGGGAAGCGACCGAAAAGGTTTCGGCTCCGGAGGAAGAAGCGCCTGCGGAGAGTGAACCGGAAACCTGGGCTCCGTTCATCGGCGATTTTGAAGAGAAAGAACTCTCTGAACCGGTCGGAGAAATCGTTAAAAAGACGGAAGAAACCGTGAGAAAAGCGGAAGAAGCCGTTCAGAAGACGGAATTCCCCGTTCCGGAGAAGACGAAGGTCGTGCCTACCTCAAAGATCCGGGAAGCGGTCAGGGAACGGGAAGCCTTAAAAGAAATAGAACTGGCGCAGGAGACGCTGGAGGAGGAAGTCAAGGAAACTCTGGCATCCAAGGTTAAGGCGGCTGAGGAAAATGCCGCGCAGGATCTGGCCAAAGCCGCCCCCGCGACGACGGTCGTAAGTGCTCTGAAAGCTGCTGTCGCCGAGGCTGAGAAGCCGGTGAAGGACAGCAAGCCGATAGAGGGCGAAACGAAAGCGGTGAAGAAAGTCAGCACGACCACCGAAAAAATCGGCGCTATCGGCATGAGTGAAGAAGCTTTCGTGGAATACGCGAAAAATTATCTGACCTCCATCGACTGTGTCCTGGATGACGTAGGGGATCTGGCTCTGCAGAATGCCGCGGAAAGCCGTGTGGCAAACGGGACGCTTCTGACCAAGGAAGAAGCGGAAAACATGATCGAGGAAGCCGCGGATCTGGCAGAAAAGAAGGGCGGTCTCTTTGTCCGCCGTTACGACAAGGAAGGATGTCTGATCCTTCGCAGCAAGTATATCAAATAACCGCCCGGAGGGATCCGAGAGGGGAGTCGTATGCAACAAAAACCGCTGCGTTTTCTGTTTACCTCTGCCGGCCGCCGCGCCTATCTGATCCGGTACTTTCAGGAGGCCCTGAAAGGGAACGGAAAGGTCTTCGCGGCGAACAGCAGTCCAGTTTCCACGGCGCTGCAGGCAGCAGATGAGGGGATCGTGACACCGCTGATCTATGACAGCGCTTATATCCCTTTTCTGCTGGATTTCTGCCGGGAGAAGAAGATCGATGCCCTGATGTCGCTGTTTGATATTGACCTGCCGGTCCTGGCCAGGCATAAGAAAGACTTTGCCGCTGTGGGAACCCGCGTGCTGGTGTCGGATCCGGATCTTGTCGACATCTGCAACGATAAATGGAAGACCTGTCTCTTTTTAAAAGACAACGGTTTTCCGCTGATCCCCACCTGGCTGGATCTTCGGGAAGCTCTGGAGGCAGTCCGTAACGGCGAAGTCGGTTTTCCGCTGATCGTCAAACCCCGTTGGGGGATGGGCTCCCTGTCCATCTTTACCGCCGAAAATGAAGAAGAACTGACTGTTTTTTACGAGAAGGTCCGCCGGGAGATCTTCTGCTCATATCTGAAATATGAATCGGCTTTTGAACCCGACCGCTGCGTCCTGATCCAGAAAAAGATGACGGGCCAGGAATACGGGCTGGACAATATCGATGATCTGGACGGACACTATGTGACGACCGTTCTCCGGAAAAAGCTGGCTATGCGTTCCGGAGAGACGGATTGCGCCGAGATCGTGGAAGATCCGCAGATCCTGACTACCGCCCGCCGCCTGGCGAGCCTGACCCGCCATGTGGGCCTGATGGATCTGGATCTGATCGTGTCGGACGGAATTCCTTATATCCTGGAAATGAATGCCCGCTTCGGCGGCGGATACCCTTTCAGTCATCTGGCCGGCGTTAATATGCCGGCTGCCATCACGGCCTGGCTGCGGGGCGAAGAGGCGGATCCGGCCTTCTTCCGGGCCAGGACAGGCATCGTGGGACAAAAGGATATCGTGCTTCTGGAGTTGAAAAAGACAACATGAATGAAATGACACCGATCCAGGCGCTGCCGGATATCAACGGCTGCCATGTGTTTATCAAACGGGAAGATCTTCTCCCGTTTTCTTTTGGCGGCAACAAAGTCCGGATCGCCGAGGCGTTTTTTGACGATATGGAACGGAAAGGCGGCAGCTGCATGGTCGGTTACGGCAACGCCCGCTCCAACTTAAGCCGGGCGCTGTCCGCAATGGCACGCGCCAGAAACGTGCCCTGCCGTATTATCTCGCCGGATGATGAGGACGGCAGCCGGACGGAAACTTTCAACAGCCGTCTGGTGCGCGCTGCCGGCGCCGGGATCGCGTCCTGCCCGAAAACGCGGGTGAAGGAAACGGTGGAAGCCGTGCTGGCGGAATGCCGGGCGGAAGGTCTTGTACCGTATTATATATACGGAGATTCGGACGGACGCGGCAATGAAGCCGTACCGTCGGAAGCTTACGTGAAGACGGCTGCGGAAATCGCGGCGCAGGAGAAAGGGCTGGGGCTGAAGTTTGACCGAATCTATCTGGCCCTGGGAACAGGAATGACCCAGGCGGGACTGATGCTCGGTGCAGCCCTTCTGGAACGTTCGTGGGAGATTATCGGGATCAGTATCGCACGTCCGGCGGACCGCTGCCGGACCGTGCTGCGGGAACGGATGGAGGCATATCTGCGCGAAAAGGGACTTCCGGTGCAGTGCCTGCCGGAACCGCTTGTCCGGGACGCGTATCTTCTGGGCGGTTACGGAAAGTGGAATGAAGCGGTCGCAGAAACGATCCGGGAAATGTACGGCGGTTTCGGGATCCCGCTTGATCCGACTTACAGCGGAAAAGCCTTTTGGGGCATGCGGCAGGATCTGGAACAAGACGCGCCGCCCGGCGGAAACATCCTCTTTTTGCATACCGGCGGCGGTCCGCTGTTTTTCGATTTTTTACAGAGTGCCCTGTAAATACAGGAGATGACAGAAGCATTTCAGACGTTTTCTGCCAGCGTATTCCCGGAGGACGGGCCATCCGTAACTTTGCTGTCAAAACAGCTGATCGGAATTCTGCTCTCTTATCAAAAAATATTTCAAAAAATACAAAAAAACAGTTGACAAGAGAAAGCGGCTGTGGTAGATTAACGAATGCGCCGCTCAAGACGGCGTGCGCACCTTGACAATTAAATGATGCATTCCAACCCTGAAAATTCCTTTAAAACAGCGGTAAGAGGGA
>JAFZRH010000051.1 GCA_017619975.1 Lachnospiraceae bacterium
CAATTCCTGCTTTGGCGGCCCGCAGTTCCTCCTGAAGCTGACGGCGCTTTTCGATCAGCTGGGAAAGCGGAGCAATCTCATCGTCCCGAAGATAGCGGGCTTTTTTGACGCCGTTTTCAGACCATTGATGATAGAAATATAACTTTCCTCCAATTGATTTTTCTGAGATATATCCTTTGGGGAGCTTACTGATTTCCTCAGTCAACGCGGCGATCTTATTCAAATCTTTCTGAGCTTTCATGCAGCTGCCTCCTTTATCCTCTGGTTTATACCCCGTATTATACCCCGTCATAACCCCTTTTGCAACAAGATTATTGCTCTTGTCCACAGATTTCCTGATCATTCTTTCCGCCTTCTCCGATGCCCGGGACCGCCTTTCGCAGTCATCTTGGAACCCTTTTCCGGTTACAAACTGCCTTTACTAAGCAAGGGGAAGGCGTTCTTATGAAAAAGTCAAAGCTTGTGATTTGGATGATAACCGGCGTTCTGTTCCTTTCGGCGGCGGTCTTTCTGGCCGTATTCCTGCGCCGGCAGCTCTGGCCGACGGGCGGGATGCTGTTTGCGGCGGATTTTAAGAACGGTTTTGACCTGTATGTCGAGGAAGCGTACTCGGTATCGGTCTCGGAAACGGATCGGCCGGCGATTCAGAACGAGCCGCATTCTCTGTGGCAGGTATCGGATCCGCAGATAAAAGAAACGGTTTATGAGCTCTGCCGCCAGATCCGGAAGTACCGTCAGTTTGACAGGGAAAAAGACATCTTTTACGGAGCGGCAGACCGTACGCTTTATCCGGGCATCTATTTCATCACGGAAGATTATTGCTATCGTATTGAAATCATTAACTGGGAGAACTATTCCGGAGAAGAATGGGCCGGGCTGCCCATCCGGAAAGAAATGTTCGGCGAGCCGCTCCTCATGGTGTTTCGGATCGATCTGTCTCAGATGTCCGGATCCGATTCTCTGTACAGCTTCGTGAAGAATTATTTTGCTTCCGACAGCCTGAACAGCAAGCAGGGGATCGGCTGGTATTCTACTCTTTCCCGGAAAAGCCTAAAGAGGTTGCTCGGTTTGATTCAAAAAGTCGGCGCAGACAATGCCGAAAACGTATTCCTTTTTGAGTGATGATGAACGTTAATTGTTTGCACTCATTAAGATTCCCTGGTTTTTAGTGAATTTAAATGAATGATATTTGACTTGGAAATATAAAACATCCAGGGGAAAGCTTACACGATTTTAGAGGGAGGAGACATGAACAGGCATACAAGAAATTACAGCTTGTTTTTCGTGATAGTCCTGCTCATTGTGTCCTGCCTATCAGGCTGCGGAAAACAGGATGTTATTTCATCCGCTGATGAGACGACTGAACATCCCCGGGAAACTACCACAGAAACGGACTGTAACAGGGCATTTTCCAACAGTACCGGTTATTATTCTGCTTGTGAGACGGAGGAGGCTTTATACTTTTTCGGAGTTGGCAGACAGAATCAGTATTCTTATATCATGTGCTATGATAAACTGTCAGACCAGTGCTTCCCCCTCTGCGGAAAAGCAGATTGCAGACACAATGATTCAACATGCAATGCATATATCAACGGAAAATGCTTCGGATTATCTGCCTATAATCGAAAATTATACTGGTTAAACCGATTTTCGGATGGAAAGAGTATCTATAAAATTTGCTCATGCAATTTTGACGGTACGGATCGCAGGGAATACGAACTGCTCGGTTCGGTGTCTCTGGAAACTGTTACAAGCGAGCACAGGGTCTTCTTTCACAGAGATTCTGTGTATTTTTACGGTTCCAATAATATCGTAGAAGAAGGAAAAGCCTACAAAGATCACTATTTGTTTCGCTGTTCCGTTTCCGGCGGAGAAACAGAAACAGTGTTTGCCGAACGATTGAACGGAACGGTTTATATTGAGCCATATACAAACCATGTCTATATAGCCGAATCCGGAAGCGATGCAGACGGAAGCGGAATACTGACCTTAAAAGCTTATAACATCGAGACGGGTACCATTCACGATGTCGGCAGCTATACCGCGGAGAATGCCTTTCTGATTTATGCGATGTGGGCAGATGAAAAAGCGGTTTATCTGTCTGTTTCCGGCAAAGAAAAAATATACCGTATAGATCTTGCGACGGCAGTGCTGGATGTTCCCTTTATACTGGATGAAGAAAATAAATACTGTAAGAATGTGAATTTCGGAGATGACAGGATTTTTACGGCAAAAAACGATCCTTCGGTATTTATGATCGGGGCTTTGGATTTCTCCGGAAAAACTATCATGGAACAAGACTATCATTTTGCTTTTCTGCAACCCGGAAAGATGTATTCCATCTTTTTTGTCGGATCTGACTTAGAAAATGCCTATATATTTTTTATGGATATCTCGAAAGAAAATATCTCCCGCTTTATTGCCTTTCCGTTTGACGGTTCCGAAGCCAGGATTCTCTGGTCGAATGAATAGTCTTCTGTCTGTCGCTTGCAGATAGTCCGCTGTCGGTCATGTGATAACTGACATATTGTTCCAATTGGACCGGCAGGGAAAAGAATTAGCGGTAAATATTCCCTGACAGAAAAAATGATGAAAAAACTCCCGGACCGTGACAGCTTGTCAGGTTCGGGAGTTTTTGATTGAATCGCCGGCGGCGGATCAGAGTCCCTGCGCTTTCGCCTTTTCGATGGCTTCGGCCACCATCATGTCCTGGATCTTCATCAGGCGGATCTGCGTGGAGCGCTCGTTCTCGTCCAGCTTCATGGTGATGAACTTGATCTTCGTCTGCGCGTCCGGGATGATCACGTGCTCCAGGGCGTTGACGCGGCGGCGGGTCTTTTCGATCTCGGCAGCCATGAGGCGGCAGGATTTTTCGACCTCGGCCAGACGCAGCAGCTCCGGCAGGACCTCGTAGAGGGATTCGACGGCGTCGTCCAGCTGCGGCGGCGTGAACGCGTAGCCGTAGCTGTAGATGTCGCCTTCGTTTTCGGTGCGGGTCTTCTTTTCAAAGACCGGGACTTCCACGCTCATGACGTTTTTGACGGTCATGTCCAGGAAGACCTGCTGCTTGGGGGCAAGCAGTGCGGTATTTAAGATCTGATCGCTGCCGGCGGCGCGGGCTAGGACGAAGTTCGCGTTTGCTTTTTTGAGCTTTTCCTCCACGCTTTCGCGCAGGGTCTTGTTTTCGCGCACGAGCTCCAGGAACTGGCGCATCAGCTCGTCCCGTTTATCCTTTAACAGTTTGTGGCCGCGCACCGCGGTGACCAGGCGCTTTTTCTGCTTGCCCAGCTCCATGCGGGTCGGGATGACTTGTGAAGATGCCATAGTGACTCCTTAGGCTTCGTAGTACATGTCCAGATATTTCTCGTCGATACGCTTGAGTTCGGTGCGGGGCAGCATGCGCAGCAGCTCCCAGCCGATGCTTAAGGTCTCTTCAATGCTGCGGTCGGTCTGGTAGCCCTGGGAGACGTAGCGGGTCTCGAAAGCGTCCGCGAAAGCGGCGTACTTCTTGTCCATGGCGGTGAGAGCCGCTTCGCCTAAAACGATCATCAGCTCCTTGGCTTCCTTGCCGCGGGCGTAGGCCGCGAACAGCTGGTTTAAGACGTTCGAGTGATCCGCGCGCGTCTTGCCCTCACCGATACCTTTATCCTTCAGACGGGACAGGCTCGGCAGCACGTCGATGGGCGGCACCACGTGCTTGCGGTGCAGGTCACGGCTTAAGATGATC
Organism: Lachnospiraceae bacterium; assembly: GCA_017619975.1. Taxonomy (GTDB): domain Bacteria; phylum Bacillota; class Clostridia; order Lachnospirales; family Lachnospiraceae; genus UBA6987. The sequence goes on from JAFZRH010000051.1 coordinate 3,728, forward strand.
TGACCCTCGGTGATGTAGCCGGTCAGGTCGGGGATCGGGTGTGTCTTATCGTCTTCCGGCATGGACAGGATCGGGATCATGGTGATGGAACCCGTCTTGCCGCGCTGACGGCCGGCGCGCTCGTACAGGGA
>JAFZRH010000052.1 GCA_017619975.1 Lachnospiraceae bacterium
GGGGACTTGCGTACGCGGATGACGACCGGATCGAGATCCAGCAGAATGCTTTTGCCGGCGTGTCGGCCTCCGTTTCTTTCATCGTGCACGGAGAGACGGTCAGCGAAATTACGCAGCTGGAAGGAACTTTTTCTTTTGTCACGAACGGCGGAGATCTTCGCCTGCCGTATCAGATCCATTTCGGGCAGCTGATCTCGGGGCTCTCCGCGGCGCCCGCAACCATCGCGGATCTGGGCGAACTGGCCGAAAAACGGCCGGAAAGCATGCTGGGACTTTTTGAATCCCCTCAGTTTACGGAGATGCCTTTCCTGAAAGACGATTCGCTGCGCAGCCTTTATCTGTCGCTGCGCCGTTCCCCGGACCGCCGCCTGGCGCTGGAAGAGTTCCTGGTCGCCTGCGGCGCCAAAAAGCCGCTGAAGCTCAGCGTCGACCGGGAGCCGCAGACTTACGTCTGCCGGGAGGATTCCTTCAAAGGCGAGATCGTGATCACAAAAAGCGGGCAGGGATACTGCCTGATCACCGTCCGGAGCGAAGCGCCCTTCCTGCATCTTCGCCGGGAACGCTGGACCGCTTCGGACTTTGACGGCGACCTGCTCCGGATCCCGCTGCAGTTTGTCGGTGATAAACTGCACGGCGGCAAGAACCCGGGAACCGTCGTGATCAATACCGGCCGGGAGGAGGTCCGGGTCTCTGTTACGGTTATCCCGGAACGGAAGCCCGACGTGGCCGGCCTGAAGCGAAGCCAGTACCGGCGCGCTTCTCTGCAGCTGGCCAAAAGCATGGTCCTGCTGTACGCGGCGCAGAACCGGCCCCGCGGCGTGGAAGCGCAGGTCCTGAAATATCTGGATGTCTGCGATGATCTGAAAGAAGCGGATACGCAGCAGAATCTGCTGCGCGCCGAGATCCTCCGGCAGCTGCGTCTGCGGCGGGAGGAAAAGGAGATCCTGGAGCAGAACCGGGCACAGATCCAGCGGAACCGCACGGAAAATGTCAGCCAGTATCTGTGGTTTTTATATCTGGAAGAGGAGATGGAGAAAGGCAACCGTCTTTCGGAAAGCTTTCTGCGCCTCTTATACCGTTTAAAAGAGGAAGAAGCCGAAAAAGTCGAGCTGCTTCCTCTTCTGATCCGCTCCGACAGTGAGTGGGCCGAGCAGCCGGAAAAATGCTATCAGAAGATCAAAGAGCATTTCGGCCGCGGAAAGCTTCCGCTGCTGCTTCTGATCGAGGCAGTTCTCCTGGTGAACCGCAATCCGGAGCTGATCCGCCGCACAGACCGCTTTACACGCTATCTGCTGGTCTTCGGAGCCCGATACGGCTGCTGGAACGAGGAGACCGCCGACCGCAGCGCCAGACTGCTGGCGCTTCAGAAGGAATACCACGTCAGCTATGAGCGGATTCTCAGGCTGCTTTATGCGGCTTACCCGACCAAAACGATCCTGACGGCGCTTCTGACGGTGATCCTTCGCCGCGGGGAGATGAGACCGGCGGACCGGGAGCTGTTTGCCCGCGGAATCAGCGAGGACGTGCGTCTGCCGGAACTGTATGAAGCCTATCTTGCCTCGCTGCCGGAGGAGTTTGAAGAAGATATTCCTCAGATGGTGCAGCTCTATTATACTTATAACAGTCCGGAACGGACCGAAGCCTGCCGGTCGCTGTACCGTTATATCCTCCGGCAGTACGGTCCCGAGACCCAGATGTACCGGCTTTATGAAAAACAGATCCAGACCTTTGCGCTGGAGCAGCTTTTTAAGGGAGACGTTTCGGATCAGGCCGGCTTCTTCTACGAGAAAATGCTGATCCCGGAGGTGCTGGATGAAAAAACGGCGGAGAGCCTGTCGGAGATCGTTTATACCGTCCATCTGAGTCTTTCCAACAAGGCGATTCAGCGGATCCTGGTCCTTTACGGAGAACTGCAGGAGGAATTTGCTTATCCGGTGCGGGACGGCGAGGCCTTCCTGCCGATCTATACGCCGTACTGCCGGCTGCTCTTTGTGGACCGGGACGGCAACCGCTTCGGACAGAGCGTCTTTACCCGGAAGCATATCATGACGGCGGATGAAAAACTGCTGGAGGCGATCCGTCAGTACAGCCCGGACAGTCTGCCCTTCCGGCTTTCTCTGTGCCAGAAAGCGATCCGGGGCAGCGCCAACGATCTGGAAGTCAGAGAACTGATCCGCCGCTACGAAAGCTGGAACGATCTGTCCGACGTCTACCGGGAAAAACTGATCGTCAGTCTGATCCGGCAGCATGATCTGAACGATGCGGAATACGCGTCTCTGATGATGTCGCTGCGGAAAAGCCCTTATCTGGAACCGAAGGCCGGCCGTCTGCTGGCGGAAAACTTCCTGCAGATGGGGGAGGAAGAGGCGGCCGTCGAAATGGTCCACCGTTTCGGCTACCGGAGCTTCGATCCGCAGATGCTGCTCAGGCTGCTTGACCGGCAGATCCGCAGCCGGAACTACGAATACGACAAAGCCCTCTTTGAAGTGGCCCTGTCTTTATACCGGAGCGGAGAGTACAGTCCGGTCACGCTGACCTGTCTCTGCCGGTATTTCAACGGCGGAACGGACGATATGCGGGAACTGCTGAGCCGCGCCTCGGGCGGGAACGCGCTGTATTACGATCTTCCGGAGCGCCTGCTGGGACAGATGATCTTTACCGAGGAAACGGAACGCATCGAGTGGGTCGTGGATCTGTATCTGAAAGGAACGAAGGTCCCGAACCGCCAGCTGCTGCACGCCTACGCCGTGCTGCAGAGCGAGCGCTATTTCTGCCGGGAAGAAGCGGTCCCCGAGAACATTTTTGCTTATCTGGCTTCCTGGGCTGCTTCCGAAAAACGGCCGGAGATGCTGCCGCTCATCTGCCAGATGGCGCTGACGAAGTTTTATTCCGAAAAGGAGAGCCTGTCTCCGGACGTGACGAAACTGGCGGGACTGCTGCTGCAGAACCTGTACGATCAGGGAAAATTCTTCCTCTATCAGCAGAAGCTGGGCCGTTTCTTCCCGCTGCCGGCGGAACTGGCGGACAAGACGCTGATCGAATACCGGGGCAGTGAAAACGAACCGGTCAGCATCGGGATCAGGATCCTCCCGCAGGAGGAGGACGAAGCGTTCCAGTACTCGGAGATGCCGCATGTTTACCGCGGGATCTACGTCAAGCCGGTCCTTCTGTTTGCGGATGAAAAGCTGGAATACCGGATCGAGCGCAGCGGGGAACTGATCGGGGAAGGCAGCCTGACCGGCGGCGCCGAGAATGCCGGCGGCCGTTTCGCGCGGCTGAACAGAGTGATTCAGGACGCCGTAGAAGGCCGGGAAGGCTGGCAGGAGGAGATCGTTTCCTTCGGAAAAGAAGACGGAATTCTGAAAGATTACTTTCATACTGTTTAAGAATCTGTTATAATCAAAAGAACAAGGCCTGCCGGGCGGAAAGGAGAAAAAGATGAATGAATTGATTCTGGGTATTGATCTTTGCGATACCTACAGTCAGATCAGTGCTTTTTCTCCGGATAAACCGCTGCCGGAGCCTTTTTTGATGAGCAGTGATGAAGCCAGCTGTCTGATCCCTACGGTCCTGTGCAAAATGCGGGGCCGGGATGAATGGCTGATCGGTTCGGAAGCCTACCGGCGCGCGCTGATGGGCGAAGGAACCATGGTGGATAAGCTGGTGAAGCTGCTTCATAAAAACGGCAGCGCGACGATCGAAGGCGTCCAGTACAACGCGGTGACGCTGATGGGGCATTTTATCGAACAGCTGCTGGCTTTCCCCCGGGAAAAGTACAAAGTTCGGGAGATCCGCTGCGTCGCCTTCGGCCTGACGGAGCTGAATCCGGAGCTGCTGGACCGTCTGACAGCCGCCTGCGATCAGGTGGGCCTGTCCCGGGAGAAGATCCGCTTTTTAAGTCATACCGAGTGTTTTACCTATTATGTGGCGTCCCAGCCGAAGGAGCTCTGGCCAAACCTGGTCGTAGGCTTCGACCTGAGCGATACCGGCCTGGATTATTATGAATTAAAAGCCATCCGCGGCCGGAAGCCGCAGATCCTGGAAGCGAGAAGAGAACCGCTGGAGGAAGCCTTCGATCTGGATATTCTGGAGACGCCGGTCGGGGAGAGAATGGCGGATACGATCCTGTCCAACTGTGCCGACCGGATGCTTTCCAAAAAGCTGGTTTCATCGGTCTTCCTGACCGGGGAAGGCTTCACCAGCGTGGCCTGGGCGCCGGATTTTCTGAAGCGAATCTGCAATAAGCGGAAGGTGTTCGGCGGTCAGCATCTGTTCTCTGACGGAGCCTGCCTGGTCGCGTATGACAGTACGCTGCCGGAATCGGCGTATCCGTATATCTGCATCTGTGAGGGACGGCTGGCGTCTTCCATCAGTGTTTACGCCGTGCGGGACGGAAAAAATGAGCAGCTGGTGCTGGCCAGCGCGGGGAGCAACTGGTACGAAGCCCGGGTCTCCGCGGAATTCATCCTGGATGACGTCCACACGCTGGATCTTTTAGTGACGCCTTTCTCAACGCAGCGCGTGGAGACCATCAGTATTTCTCTGGCGGAGCTGCCTGCCCGTCCGAACAAAACGACGCGGATCCAGCTGATCGTCTCCTTTGCCTCGGAAAACCATGTGACGGTACGGGTGATCGACAAGGGCTTCGGGGAGCTTTTCCCGGCCGGCGGACAGGTAATCCGGAAGGATTTCCTGATCTCATAGCGAAGGGAGAACGGCGATGGGCAATCTGATTCTTTGCAAAAGCAGACCTGCGGGACGGCCGTACTATGTACCGGAGCTGGGGATCCATCTGTATACCGCGGAAGAGCTGAGCTATTATATTTACAATCATCTGCTGCTGATCGACGAAAGCTTTCCGGATGAGAGACTGTTTGATTTTCTGCGTCAGCTGGAACAGGATAAGCTCGAGGAACGGATCCGCCGTCTGCGGGAGCAGGGGGCCGGTCTGTATGAGATCCTGTACGTGATTCTGCAGGATCTGCGCTACTACAGCAGCGCGGAGCTGTTCTCCTTCCGGAAACAGCTGGAGCAGATGTCGTTAAGCAGCGCGGCCGGGCGTCTGAAGGCCAAAGGCGACGCGCTGTTTGCCCGGGGCAAATATTACAGCGCCCTGCGGATCTACAATCAGATCCTTTCATCTGACAGCCGGGACGCAGCCAGTCCCGAGTTTGCCTCCCGCCTGTGGATCTCAAAAGGCGCCTGCTATGCGCGGGTCGAGGATTACCAGGAAGCGCTGGAGTGCCTGGAACGGGCTTATTCCCTGAACCGGGATTCCACCCTGCCGGAGAAAATGTATATTCTGAACGTTTTTATGGGGAAGGATGAAGCCCCGGCCGGACTGGAAAACGTGATCACGCCGGAGAAGATGGAGCAGTACCGGAGCAATCTGGAAAACCGGAGGAAACTGGCTCAGTATCAGGGCAAGGGGCTGGAAGCCGCCGCCCTGCTGGACAAGCAGGAACCGGAACGGACCGAAGCGTTTCTGGAACTGCTGTATCGCTGGAAGGAAGAATACCGCCGAAATCAGACGAGCTGAAGGAAGGAGCGCCCACCTATGATCTGCTGCGCAATGGGGCAGGATTCGCACCGTTTTGAAGAAGCAAATGAAAAGCCGCTCATCCTGGGCGGCCTCGTTATAGAAGGAGAAAAAGGGCTGGCGGCCAACAGCGACGGAGACGTGCTGCTGCATGCCCTGACCAATGCCATATCCGGCGTGACAGGACGGAATATCCTGGGGCCGGTCGCGGACGCGCTGTGTCGGGCCGGCTTTACGGACAGCTGGGGCTATCTGAACGAGGCGCTTCGCGATCTGAAGCGGGCAGGCGGCCGTATCCGGCACGTCTCCTTCAGCGTGGAAGCCGCCCGTCCGAAACTGCTTCCGCATATCCCGGCGATCCGGCAAAGCGTCGCGGATATGCTGCAGATCCCGCCTGCCCATGTGGGCCTGACGGCGACCAGCGGGGAGGGACTGACGGCTTTCGGTAGAGGAGAGGGGATTCAGGTGCTTTGTCTCCTGACCGCGGAACTGCCCGAAGAAAGCGGGGAGATGCTATGATCCTTTATCCCCGTGCGAAAATTAACTTAAGTCTGTATATCACCGGGAAGCGGCCGGACGGCTATCATACGATCGACACGGTCTTCCAGCCGCTGACGCTCTGTGACCGGCTTTGCCTGGAAGAGGCGAGGGAAGATCTGTTTTCCTGCTCGGATCCGGCGCTGGAAACCCCGGAAAATCTGGTGATCACGGCCGTCCGCCGGCTGCGGGGATGTGTCGCTTTTCCGCCGGCGGCCGCTTCTCTGGAGAAGCATATCCCTTCTCAGGCCGGCCTGGGCGGCGGCAGCGCGGATGCCGCCGCCGTTCTGGCGGGATTGAACGAGCTGTATTCGCTCGGGCTGGACAGACCCGAACTGGAACAGATCGGCGCGGAGATCGGCGCGGACGTTCCGGCGCTTCTGCATCAGGGCCCGACCCGCGGACGAAAGACCGGAACCTTGCTGACTGCCCTGGCCAGCCGGAGTCAGATGTTCTTCCTGATCGTCAAGCCGTCTGTCAGCTGTCCGACGGCCGCCATGTACCGCAGCTGGGATGAAAAGGGCGGAACTTCCGTTTCGCTTTCCGAGATCGAGAGCCGTCAGAAGGCTCTCGAAGCGGCGCTGGCAGCAGGAGACGTCCGGACGGTCGCCGGCCTGCTGCACAATGATTTTGAGTCGGTGCTTTCAGGCGAAGCGGCAGATGCTTTTGACCGGATCCGTCAGGCGCTGCAAAAAGCCGGCGCGGCCGGTACGGGACTCTGCGGCTCCGGTTCCGCTGTTTACGGTCTGTTTGAAACTTCCGAAAAACAGGATGCGGCCTGCGAAGCGCTGCGAAGCGTTTTCCCGGCAGACTGGCGCCTGTACCCCTGCGAGAGTCTTCGGGAAGATCCGGTCCCCTGCAGCGTGATCCTGGCGGCAGGCGGCAGCGGCAGCCGTTTCGGAGGCGAAACGAACAAGATTTTTGCGGAACTGGGCGGCGGAAGCGTCTTCGCGCATTCCCTCCGCGTTTTTCTGCGGCATCCTGACGTCAGGCAGATCATTATTCCCTGTCGGGCGCAGGACCGGGACAGGATCCGAAAGATCGCCGGGCAGGAAGCGGCAGAGCTTGAGGCACAGAGGACGATCCCCGAGATATTGTTCTGCGAAGGCGGCCGCCAGAGGCAGGACTCGGTGCGGAACGCGCTGGCCTTGTGCCGGGAGGAAACGGTTCTGATCCATGACGCGGCCCGGCCTTATGTAAAACCGGAGGCTGTCGACGCCTGTCTGGAGGGGCTGCGGGATTATCCGGCCGTCTCGCTGGCCGTTCTCAGCCGTGACACCGTCAAGATCACAAATGAAAGAGGCGAGGTCTGCGAGACCACGGACCGCGCCAGAACGTGGCTCGTGCAGACCCCGCAGGGCTTCCGGACCGATCTGCTGCGCCGGGCGCATGTGTCGGGCAAAAAAATCAGCGTCACAGATGACTGCGCGCTGATGGAAGAGGCAGGATATAAAGTCAGGATGATCCCGGGAGACTATACAAATATTAAAATCACGTTTCCCTCCGATCTGCCGCAGAGGTTTACAGAAGAGGCGGGAAACGGTCGTCGGTCATCCGGTTCATAGCCTCTTTGGCACGCGCCTTGCGGCGCTGATGCCGTTTGACGGCCCGCAGCGTTAATCGAATACTGAACCAGATAAACAGCAAAAGCACCACGGCTCCGCCGATGAGGATCCAATAGATCAGCGGCAGGCCAAGGTGCTTTTCGCGCAGGATCTCATTCCGGGAGGGGACGACGCTGACGATGGGATGGATGGCAAGGCTGTCATTGATGGGCAGCACTTTCAGATCGCAGCGGCCGATCTCGCGGCCGTTGATATAGTAGATGCGGGTGGCCAGCACGTCTGTTTTGGCGTTTTCTTCAAACAAAACGATCTCCGACGTCAGATCTTCCGGGGTCAGATCCAGCGGCAGCGTACAGAAAACGTCTTCCGAGGAAGCAAAATTGATCAGATTCTTCTGGAGAAAAGCGGTTTTGTCATATTCGAGAACAGCTTCCCGGACGCTCAGATTGTAGGAACGGAAATTCTGGAAGCCGTAGTTGAACAGTTTGGTGCTGTCTTCTCCGGTCGTGCGGCGTGTTTCTCCGTGCATAACGACACAGATCAGATCCAGATCTCCCTGCTTTGCGTAGGTCACCAGTGTGCAGAGCGCTTCATCGGTCTGTCCCGTCTTGCCGGCCACCGCGTACGGATATTTCATCCCCTGCTCATTGGTAACGAGCGGATGCCGGGAATGAAGGTAGGTGATCTCATCATGCTTGTTGGTCGGCGGGATCTGCCAGTTCTCCGTCCCCATGATCTCGACCAGCTTTTCGTATTTGATGGCTTCCCGCATGATCAGAGCCATGTCGTAGGCACAGGAATAGTGATCCTCCTCGTGGTAGCCGTGGGCATTGACAAAATGCGTGTTGACGCAGCCCAGTTCTCCGGCTCTGAGATTCATGAGAGCCACAAAGCTTTCGAGAGAACCGGAGACCTGTTCCCCCAGTCCCTGCGCGACTTCGTTCGCGGAAGCGACCATTAAGCCGTAAAGACATTCCTCGACGGACATGATCTCCCCCTCGGTGCGGGCAATGCTGCTGCTGTCCGGGGCGATCTCATGCGTGGCGCGCCACGAAAACGTGACTTTGTCTTCCAGACGGCAGTTTTCCATGGTGAGAAGAGCCGTCATGATCTTGGTAATACTGGCGGGATAAGCCTTTTCTCTGGCATTCTTCTCATATAAAATGGCGCCGGACTTCGCCTCCATCAGGATCGCGTAATCCGATTCGATCTCCGGGGCGGCCGGAAGCGATATCAGCTCACCGAGCCGGACTGTGCCGGCGGCCTGCCCGGTCAGAGCCGGCAGCAGGACGGCCAGCAGGAGGAATGCCGACAGCAGGAAGACGGTCTTCAGTTTTCTCGCGCGGATTCTCATGGGTTCCCGGTGTTCTTTCTGTGTTAACGGTTGCTGCGGCGCCAGATCTTCATGGTCTCGGCGTCTTTGATCAGCTGCTCCCGGAAATCCGGGTGCGCCAGGGAAATGACGGCCTCCGCCCGCTCCCAGGTGGAGAGACCTTTCAGGTTTACACATCCGTATTCCGTGACGACGTACATGGTGTTGGGACGGGTGTCGGTCACCACGGTGCCCTGCTCGAAGGTCGGAACGATGCGGGAGTGCAGCACGCCCTGCTTGTCCGTGAAGGTGGAAGAGCAGCAGATGAAGCTCTTGCCGCCTTTGGAAAGATATGCGCCGAGCACGAAATCCAGCTGTCCGCCGGCCCCGGAAATATGCTTGATCCCGGTGCTCTCCGCAGAGATCTGCCCGAAGAGGTCCACGTTCACCGCATTGTTGATGGAGATGAAATTGTCGATCTGGGAGATCACCCGGTCGTCGTTGGTATAGTTCACCGGCGCTGACATGAGAGCCGGGTTGTTGTTCATGTAGTCGTACATCTTCTGGGTGCCGGCACCGAAGGCGTAGACCTGGCGGCCCCGGTCGATGTTCTTCTTTTCGCAGGTGATTTTGCCGGCCATCGCGATATCCACGAAGGCGTCCACGTACATTTCGGTATGCACGCCCAGATCCTTCAGATCCGATTCGGCGATCATGGAGCCGACGGTGTTCGGCATGGAGCCGATGCCCAGCTGCAGGCAGGCTCCGTTCGGGATCCGTTCCACGATGGCTTTGGCCACGGCGCGGTCCACGTCCGTCGGCGCGCCGCCGCCGAAGAGCTGGCCGATGGGCGGATTATCGCCCTCGACGATGGCGTCGACCTGGCTGATATGAACGTCCGCTTCCACGCCGCCCAGACAGCGCGGCATGTTCTGATTCACTTCTACGATCAGATATTTGGAGACTTCGCAGAGCGCCGCCAGATGGGAGGCGTTCGGTCCGAAGTTGAAATAGCCGTGTTTATCCATCGGTGCGACCTGGATCATGGTCACGTCCGGCGGGGTGATGTGTTCCCGGTAGTAGCGGGGCAGCTCCGAATAGCGAAGCGGGGCATAAAAGGCCAGTCCCCGGGCTGCTGCCCGGCGCTCGATGCCGCCCATGTGCCAGGCATTCCAGCACATATGCTTTTCCGCTTCCGGTACCTGAAAAACGGCCGGTTCCCACAGGGCGATACCGCCGCGGATCTTGATATCGTACAGCTCCGGCAGGCGGGCTGCCAGCGCTTTGTCCAGCGCCACCGGCTGGCAGGTCGTCCATCCGTAATCCAGCCAGTCGCCGGACTTGATGACTTTTACGGCTTCCTCCGCCGTGGTAAGCTTTTGACGGTACAGTTCCTGAAGGTCAGACATGGATTCGTTCCCTTTCACGAAGTATTGGCAGTTCGGCATATTATTATAGAATGGATCGGAGGAAAAAGCAATGATTTGTGTGGGGCGTTATTTTCTGCACTGTTGGGGCGTTATTTTCTGCACCGGCTCGTTGGGAACAAATCCCAAACCAGGAGATCGCACTTCTTGCGCGCTGCGCGTTTTCACGCTTTCCGGTAATTACAGTTTCAGAATTTGTTCTTTCGCGCTTTCTGAAAGATGAAACAAAGCATATGCAGGAACAGGATCAGCTTCATAGTCTACTTCCCCGGCACGTCTCTTCTCAAGAGGGTTTCTTTTCTCCCATTCAACAAAAGCAGAAACCGTTTTTTTGAGATAGTCAATACTTGACCATTGAGAAAAATACTCTTCAGCTTTACTTAATATTTCTTCTTTAGTGGTTACAGGAATATCTATCATAAAATGGCCGTAATACATGAAAGGATCCGGCTCAATATCATTTACAATAATCCCCGGGCGAACATAATAGCCCTCTTTACTATAGCAGCTTCCCTGAATAAAGAACATATAGGTGAAATGCTCAGTAATCTTGGTCCATCGTTTTGCTTTTTTCTTAAAACCCTGCGCTTTCAATATTGGCTTGACATATTCGATCAGTTCTTCTTCGCTAACATTCATCTGTTTTTCACCTCGATCTGCGATGTTTAACTCTCATCACTGCTGTCTGGCAAACCTAAATCATCTAAATACTCCTCCATTAGACTTTGTGCATATCTTGTTGCTTGACGTTCTTCTCCAACAGGCGTTAATGCAACAGAGTTGATCCACTGGAAATAATGAGTTAATTCATGAAGCAAAGGCAGAAGAATCGCAATTTTTGCTTGTGAAATGCCTCGTTCGCTTACAAGCTTCTCAAAATCGCCAGTTGCAATACTAATATATGGCTCCGTTATAAAATTGTCTGGTCTAAAAAAAATCCCGACACAAAGGTCGCCATCTCTTGCCCGTATTCGCTCTGAACACTTCACATAAACAGGAATACGAATCGGGAAGAAAAATCTGTCCCGAATCCATTTTACCAATTTAACAAAGGAGTCTTTGACTTCAGGATTGATTTTTTTTTCACATCTTAGTCTGAGGCCAGTACGCCGATCAGACGAACAAATATATCTATTTTCCATCCACTCTCTACTGTTCCAGATATCTGTTTTCACCGCGCGCAATAATTTCCTCTCAATCACAGTTTTGATTATAATTCGATGATCAGATTTGTTTTCGGTAAATTTCGAGTATAAAATAACACTATACTGTATCCGCGTCAAGAATTTGCTGTCGGAACCCCAAGTAAGCGGTCCGCTGTTTCCGCGGCACAAGCCGTTTTCAGCCCGAAATACGACGTTTTCCCGCTGCCGGCGGAAAAGACCTCGACAAAGACGGAAAAGTCTTGTAGAATAGCGGCAGAGTCAAATGCGTAAGGGCAGGCGCCGGTCTGCCCCGCGAAAGGAACAAACATGCTCGAAGTCAAAAATCTGCGGGTCCATTTTAAAAACGCCGCGCCGGACCGTTTCGCGGTGGACGGAACCAGCTTCACCGTGGGAGACGGGGAGATCGTCGGCCTGGTGGGAGAGAGCGGATCGGGAAAATCCGTGACCGCCATGGCCATCAGCGGCCTTCTGCCGCGCCGGCAGAGCGAATACAGCGGCGAGATCTGGCTGGACGGCGTGGAGATCCTAAACGGCGACCGCAACCTCATGCGGCAGATGCAGGGCGATACCATCGGCGTGATTTTCCAGGAACCGATGAGCGCTTTCGACCCCATCATGACCATCGGCCGGCAGGTAGAGGAAAGCCTTTTGGTGCATCATCCGGAGATGAGCCCGGCGGCCCGGCGTTCCGCGGCTTTAACGGCCATGGCGGAGGCAGAACTGGACGAGCCGGAGATCGTTTATGAAAAATATCCGCACGAACTGTCCGGCGGCATGCTGCAGCGCGCCATGATCGCGGCCGCGATCATCCATTCTCCGAAGCTGCTTCTGGCGGACGAACCCACCACGGCGCTGGACGTAACGATCCAGGGACAGATCCTGGATCTGCTGAAAAAGATTAATAAGACCAAGGGGACCTCCATCCTCTTTATTTCCCACAACATGCGGGTCATCCGTCACCTGTCCGAACGGGTGCTGGTGATGTACCGCGGGAAGATTGTGGAGCAGGGCAGCGTGGAAGACGTCTTCCTGCACCCGCAGGAAGCCTATACGAAGAAGCTCATCGATTCGATCCCCGCGCGGGACCGGCATCTGACGGGCCTGAAGGAAAAACTGAAAGGAAATGAAACAACATGAAAGCCGACAATCTGAAAGTATTGGGGCATTTTGCGGTCCGCCTTGACGGCGAACACGTCGTCTACTTTGACCCCTTCCATTTAAAAAACGCCCCGCAGGACGGGGAGATCATTCTGATCACGCATGAGCACTACGATCATCTTTCGCCGGAGGATATCCGGAAGGCGGCCCGCGCGGACGCCTGGATCGTGCTTCCGAAGAGCTGCCGGCCGGCGGCGGTGAAGGCCGGTCTGGACGACAGGCGCCTGCTGTATCTTTCGGCGGGAGAGGAGGCGGACGTTCTGGGCGTGAAGATCGAAGCGGTCCCGGCCTACAATGTCGGCAAGCGTTTTCATACGCGGGATAAGGGCTGGCTGGGCTACGTGGTGACGATGAACGGCCTGCGATACTATCTGGCCGGCGACACGGACGATAACGAAGACGTGCGGAAGGTCCGCTGCGACGTCGCCGTGGTGCCCGTCGGCGGGACCTATACCATGACGGCCGAGGAAGCGGCGGTGCTGGTGAACGCGATCCGTCCGAAGGTTGCCGTGCCCGCGCATTACGGGGATATTGTCGGAACCGTGGAAGACGCGGAGCGCTTCGCGAAGCGGCTGGATCCTGCCATTGCCTGCGATTTTGCAAGATAAATACGGGCCGCCGACCGTTCTTTCCGGACGGTGCGATGAGTAAGAAAGAGAAGAAATAGAAATCCCTTGCAAAATCCGCGGAAAACGGGTATGGTAAGGAACAATAACAGGTAAGATCCGCCGGCCGGATCTTTTGAAGAAGGAGAGAAGATGATGAAAAAAACGATTTGCCTTTTACTGGCGGCTTTGATGCTCTTTGCCTGTGCCTGCGGCAAGCAGGAGACCGGCGCGGACGCCCGGAAAAAAGCAAACGAGATCTATGTGGGGATCGCGCAGGACTTGAGCAGCTCCTTAAGCCCCTATCAGCTGGCTACCGCCGGGACCCGTGAAGTGATGTTCAACGTATTCGAGGGCCTCTATAAATCCGATTCCGCCGGCGATTTCAAGCCCGCGCTGGCGACCGGTTACAAGGTCTCGGACGACGGCCTGACCTATACCTTTACGGTTCGTGAGAACGTGAAATTCCATAACGGCGCCGTCATGACGCCGGCCGACGTAGTGTTCTCCTTCGAGACCTGCGCGAAGGATTCCGTGGACAGCGCCATCAAAGGCGTGCTCGCGAACGTAGAATCCGTGAAGGCGGAAGGAAACGACGTCGTCATCAAACTGGCCGCGCCGAACAGCGACTTTTTAGCCTACGTCAGCTCCGTTTATATCAGTCCGGCCGCCTATACCGATCAGGACACCAAGCCCGTCGGTACCGGCCCCTTCAGCTTCGAGAGCCGCACCGTGCAGGACAGCGTCGTGATCAAGCGCTTCGATAACTACTGGAGCGAGAAGGCCAAACTGGCCAAGATCACCTTCAAGATCTTTGAAAACGCGACCGCGCTCGTGACCGCGCTGGACGCCGGTTCCGTGGATCTGGTCGCCCACATGACCAGCGATCAGGTGAACGGCTTAAAGGGCGATTACAAGGTTCTGGAAGGCACCATGAACCTGGTGCAGGCCCTGTACTTAAACAACGCGGTGGAACCCCTGAACAACGTCAAGGTCCGTCAGGCCCTCTGCTATGCGGTGAACGTGGACGAAATGCTGAAGCTGACCGCCGACGGTCACGGCTCGAAGCTGGGCAGCTCCATCTATCCTTCTTTTGCGAAATATTTCGACGAAAGCCTGGTCAACGCCTACCCGTATGACCTGGAAAAGGCCAAGAGCCTGCTTGCCGAAGCCGGTTATCCGAACGGATTCGATCTCGTGATCACCGTTCCGAGCAACTACACGCCGCACGTCAATACCGGCATGGTGCTTGCCGAGCAGTTAAAGAAAGCCGGCATCAACGCCAGCGTGCAGGAAGTGGAATGGAATACCTGGCTGACCGACGTGTATCAGGGCCGCAAATTCCAGGCCACGGTCTCCGGCTTCGACGCCTCCACCCTGACCGCCAACGCTCTGCTGGGCCGCTTCGAATCGACTTCGAAGAAGAATATGTGCGGCTATGCCAGCGAAACCTTTGACAAATACATGAAGGAAGCCAACGCGACCACGGACGACGCCCGCCGCACCGAACTCTTCAAGGCCGCGGCCAAATGCCTCTCCGACGACGCCGCCAACGTCTATCTGCAGGATCTGGCCGACTTCGTCGCCATCCGCGCCACCCTAAGCGGCTTCCACTTCTATCCGTTCTACGTGATGGATCTGAGCACGGTAACGTACTAAAGCTAAAGCGCTGCGCGTGCCGTGATTGCTGTGCCGAGCGCGCTGGGATAGCTGCGCCGAGCGCGCCCGAACACAACTTTTCTCAGCCCATTGAGACGACCTGACATTTCTTGTAATCCGGTAGGTCGTCGAACGGGCTGAGAAAAGTTCGTGTCGAGGCAGCGAGGCGTAGAATAAGATCCTTCGACTCGCTTCGCTCGCTCAGGATGACACGTTAAGACAGCGAGGCAACAAGGTATGTGAGGCAGCGAGGCGTAGAATAAGATCCTTCGACTCGCTTCGCTCGCTCAGGATGACACGTTAAGACAGCGAGGCGCGCGTTCCGGAGTCAACTTCTCGAACGCCCCTTGAGGCGGCCTGACTTTGATATATTTCATTCCGGAAGGCCGCCGAAGCGGGCTGAGAGAAGTTGATCCCGACGTGCGCGCCGGCATAGCACAAAACGCTTACAGGCACGAATCAACCCAATTAAAGCGGGCTGAGAGAAGTTGATCCCGACGTGCGCGCCTGTATAGCGCAAAGCGCTTACAGGCACGAATCAACCCAATTAAACAGGAAGCATTGCATGAACTTTGTCCTCAAAAAACTGGCGACGCTGCTGATCACCCTTCTGATCCTGTCGTTCCTCGCCTACGCAGCCTTCGAAATGGTCGGTGACCCCGTCAATCTGATCCTGGGCACCAACGCCACTCCGGAGGCCGCCCAAGCCCTGCGGGAAGAGCTCGGTTTAAACCGGTCTCTTCCCGTACGCTATTTTGACTGGCTCTTCAGCTTCATCCGCGGCGACATGGGCAAATCCTATATCTACCGCATTCCCGTGCGGGAAATGATCGGCGAAAAACTGGGCTTAACCGTCACGCTGACCCTGCTCGGCTTCGCCCTCACGCTCCTCTTTTCCATCCCGCTCGGCGTCTACAGCGCCCGCCGCGAAGGCTCCTGGGCTGACCGCTTCCTGACCGTCAGCAACCAGATCGTCATGGCTATCCCGGCCTTCTTCGTCGCGATCCTCCTGACCGTACTCTTCGGCGTTCTGCTTCGCTTTTTCACGCCCGGCAGCTTCGTGCCTTTTGGCGAATCACCCGGCCGTTTCTTCCTGTACATGCTTTTCCCCGCCATCTCCATTGCCATTCCGCGCACGGCCATGACCGCCAAAATGCTGCGCTCCTCCATTCTGGGCGAGATGCAGAAGGACTACGTCCGCACGGCCTACAGCCGCGGCCACAACCGTCAGACGGCGCTGCGCGCGCACGCTTTGAAAAATTCTCTGCTGCCCATCATCGCATTTCTGGCCGCCACGGTCGCCGAAATGCTGGCGGGCTGCATCGTCATTGAACAGATCTTTTCCCTGCCCGGCATCGGCCGCCTGCTCATGGTCTCCATCAGCAACCGGGACATCCCAGTCGTGGAAGCCATTGTGATGATCCTGGCCGTCTGGGTCATGGTGGTGCATTTTATCGGTGAAGTGGTCAGCGAAATGCTGGACCCGCGCCTTCGGGTATAGGAGGCTGCCGTGAAAAAACTGTTCGCCAAACACAACAACTGGTTTTTCAAGGTCGGCCTGATCCTGACCGTCTGCATGGTCGGCATCGTGATCATCGGGCAGTTCTGGACGCCGTATGATCCGAACGCCATGGATGCCGCCGCCAAAGCCCAGGCGCCGAGCTTAAGGCATATCCTGGGGACCGATTACTTCGGCCGGGACATCTTTTCCCGCATCCTGGAAGGCGCCGGCGCGACGCTCCTCATCGCCTTTTTCGTGGTGCTTTTCGGTGCCGGACTGGGCACGCTCATCGGCGCGCTCACGGGCTATTTCGGCGGCGTGATCGATGAAGTCCTGATGCGGATCTGCGACGCCCTGACCGCTTTCCCCAGCGTGCTGCTGGCGCTGATCGTGCTCGCGATCTTAGGTCCGGGAAGGCTCAACGTCATCGGCGTGCTGGCCCTGGTATTCATCCCGAGCTTCGCCCGCATCGTCCGGGCGGAATTCTCCCGCATCAAAAAACTCAATTACGTCTCGCTGGCCAAACTGCAGGGCGTGGGCAACTTCCGCATCATGCTGAAGCATATCCTGCCCAATACCCTGCCGGTGCTGCTGCCGGCCATCTCCATCGGCTTCAACAACGCGGTGCTCGCGGAGGCCAGCATGAGCTTCCTCGGCGTGGGTGTTTCGGCCTCCGAGGTCTCGCTCGGCCGCATGCTCTCGGATTCGCAGAACTATATTCTGCGCGGCATGCCCTGGTATGCCGTTTTCGTGGGTCTGACCATCGCGCTGCTTATCCTGGGCTTTTCGCTTTTAGGCGAGGGCCTGCAGCAGGAGGACTGATATGGCGGAAGAAAAGAAAAAAATCTTAGAGGTCCGGAACGTCAGCACTTCCTATACGCGAAAGTCGCCGCTCGGCAAGACGAAGATCCAGCACGTGCTGCACGACGTAAGCTTCGATCTTTACGAAGGCGAAGCGCTGGGCCTGGTGGGAGAGAGCGGCTCCGGCAAAACGACGCTGGCCCGCGCGATCCTGGGCTTTCTGCCGAAGTATGAAGGCACCATCACGCACTATTCCGAACATCCGCAGGTCGTGTTCCAGGACCCGTATACGGCCTTAAATCCCGCCCGGACCATCGAATGGATCCTCGAAGAACCGCTCAAGATCCTGAAGAAATACGGCCCCGACGAGCGGCGCGTGAAGATCATCGACATGTTAAAGCGCGTCGGGCTGGATGAAAGCTATCTGGAGCGCAAGCCCTCGCAGCTTTCCGGCGGCCAGCGCCAGCGTGTCTCCATCGCGGCGGCGCTCCTCATGGAGCCGCGCTTTATCGTGGCGGACGAGCCGGTCTCCGCGCTGGACGTCACGATCCAGGCGCAGATCTTAAAGCTGCTCGCGGAAATGAAGACGCAGTTCGGCTTAAGCTACCTCTTTATCTCGCATGATATGAACGTGGTCTATCAGCTCTGCGACCGCGTGATCGTGATGCGCAAGGGCATCGTGGTGGAAGAGGGCGAGATCGATCAGATCTTTGAAGCGCCGAAGCACCCGTATACAAAAGAACTGGTGGAAGCGTCAAAATAAATGCAAAAATCCCCTTGCGGGCATTTTGTAAACGTGTTATACTGCTGCGAGAAAATTGGGGCGAAGCGCACCCCTTAAGCGCTTTCCGGGAGGAATTATGAGTCAATTGAACGAAGTAGTCGAAGAAGTCGTCGCCAAAGCGGAAGAAGTGAAGGCCGAAGTCGCCGAGAAGGCGGAAGAGGTAAAGGAAGCTGTCAGCGAGAAGATCGAAGCCGCTGCCGAAAAGGCAGAGGAAGTGAAAGCCGAAGTCGCCGAAAAGGCGGCCGAGGTCCAGGAGGCTGTCAGTGAGAAGGCCGAAGCGGCCGCCGAAACGATGGCAGATTATAAAGAGGAACTGGAAAAGTCCTTAAAGCAGGGAC
Source organism: Lachnospiraceae bacterium (assembly GCA_017619975.1). Lineage (GTDB taxonomy): Bacteria > Bacillota > Clostridia > Lachnospirales > Lachnospiraceae > UBA6987. The sequence goes on from JAFZRH010000052.1 coordinate 18,393, forward strand.
CGCCCGAAAGTGATCCGGTCTGGGCCCGCTTTGCGGAACTGCTGGAAAGCAAGGAAGCCATCCCCGTGAAGATCGACAGCGCTGTCAAGGGCGGCGTGATCGCTTTTGTGGACGGCGTCCGCGCCTTTATCCCTGCCTCCAAGGTCGCCACCAACCATGTGGAAGATCTGGAGACCTTAAAGGGACTGGAGACCGAAGCCATCGTCATTACTGCGGAAAAGCCCAAGAAGCTGGTGCTGTCCGTCCGTGACGCGATCCGCCGCAAGGAAAGAGCCGAGCGCGAAGCCCGCAAGGCCGAGTGCGTGGAAGGCGCTGTGCTGGAAGGGACCGTCGATTCCGTCATGGATTACGGCGCTTTCATCAAGCTGGACAACGGTGCTTCCGGTCTGCTGCACGTTTCCCAGATCAGTTATGAGCGCGTCGCGAAGCCTTCGGACGTCCTGAACAAGGGCGACCGCATCACCGTGAAGATCATCGCCGTGAAGGACGGCAAGCTGTCCTTAAGCAAGAAGGCTCTGGAAGAAGCGCCGGCCCGCAAGGAGCGCAAGCCCCGCGAGGATCGCCCGGACCGTCCGGACCGTCCGGCCCGCGACAGAGGCGACCGTCCTGAGCGTGACGGTGAGCGCCGCGAGCGCCGTCCGAGAGGCGAGCGGGAAGAAGTCTTCAATTACAAAGAGACCGGCAAGGCCACCACGTCTCTGGCAGATCTCTTAAACGGCATCGATCTGTAAAAAGACAGACAAAAAAAGACTGTGAGAAACGGATGATCCGATTCTCACAGTCTTTTTTGCTGCGGTTTCAGTTTCCGCTCAGGCGGTTCAGCTGATTCAGCAGCGCTTCTTCGTACTGCCACAGATCGCCGGTCAGCACGCCGTTTTCCGTTTCGGCAACGGCGAAGGCGCCGTCCGCCGAAAACGCGATCCTTACGATCCGGCTGCTGCTTTCCATGGAGAACAGCAGCGTCCCGTCCCGAAGATCGTAGACGTCGGCCGTTCTTTCGTTCTGGTCCAGTGCGATCAGTTTATCCGCGTCGGCGCTGAAGGCAAAAGCGACGTAAGAGCTGCCGCGCGGGATGATGTTGATGACCTTGTCTTCGCTGATATCATAGAAGAGCAGGCGGCCGTTCACGTCGGAGGCTGCCAGGATGCCGCCGGCGATCCCGAGCGCCGAGGGCTTGATGGTGAGCTGGGAGATCATCTTTTGCACGCTTCCGTCGCCGGCCGCATCAAAAAGCTCGATCACGCCGTCCGCGAACCCGAGCGCCAGCCGGTCCTTCTCCCGTGACACGAAAAGCTGCGGATTCATGTCCCCGAGAGACGAGCCGACGGAAAGCTTGAATGCGTCGGTCAGCTTGTGTTCGCTCATCAGTGTCGGCACACCCGCTACAACGACGTAGCCCGGATCGTAAGGCTCGCAGAGCTCGCCGTCAAAAGACGACGACGTCTGGACGGAAGCAAACGCCGGCGAACTGTAGAGGGCGGCGCTGCCGTCGTTGCGGGAAATGAAGATCCTGTCCCCCATCGGAACGATATTGTTGTAGGCGGAGGTGAAGCCGGACTCCATGGAGCGCAGGAGCGTGCCGGTGGCGACGTCGATCAGATACAGATTTTGATGGGTCACATACAAGGTCCTGCCGTCCGTGGAATACCGGACTTCGGGCGTGATGTTGTTTTCGTCCATCTGTCCGCCGAAGAGCAGATACGCCGACGAAACGTCCATCGCGTACAAAAAGTCGTTCAGGACGAACGCCATCTGCCGGGAATCCGGTGAATAAGCGATATTACTGAAGGAAAAGCCCCGGTCGCTGTTTAACTGATAGGCGTAAAGAAGCTGGCCGCTTTCGGCGTCCCAGCTGGCAAAAAAGCCGAAATAGGACGTGCAGCTGACGGTCTTGCCGTCCGGGGAGATGGCGTACTGTTCGGAAAAAACGGCCGGCATATCTTCCAGAAGACAGATCCGATTTCCCTCTGTATCGATCAGGATCATGCCGGTGCTGCCGTCGCGGCCGCCCACGAGGATCTTGGAGAAATCATCCGAGACAAGCAGCTCTGTCCCGACGTAATCGTCGTTGTAAAGCGTAATCGCTTCGCTGATGGGCTTGCCGAGTCCCCGCGTCAGCAGATTGTCATACGGATCGTACCCGTCCTGCTGATCGCCGATCGTATACAGCAGTTTTTCACTGCCGTCCGTCAGAGAGACCAGATAGAGCTGATCCCAGTCCTGGATCAGGACCGTATCGGCGTCCTTCAGGAAAAAGGCGTTCGGGATGGCAAAGGACTGATTTTTCTTGGAAACATAGGTATAGAGCCGCTCTCCGCTGGCCGTATCCCAGACACAGATCTCCAGCCCGTCTTCGCAGTTGGCTAAAAAGCGGGAACCGTCCGGCGAGAAGCAAAGCCCCAGCAGCTGTTTGTTGCCGGCCGAAACCTGATAGAGGATCTCATTGGTGGAAAGATCTGCCAGCGCCGCGGAATTGTCGTTGACGACGCCGAGCACCAGCGGACCGGTGGGAGAGGGAACAAGATTCAGCAGCCGTACATTCTGGTTTTCGAAGCCGGCCAGGACCGTGTAAGGCGGAATATAGAGGACTTTTCTGGCCAGCGAAATAATTTCGTCCCGCCGCAGGTCTTCATATTCTTCGCTCACGGACAGAGCTTCCTGCAGACTTTTGGCGGCGGCGATCCGCTCGTTTTTTCCTAAAGCGGCCGCAGCTCTCTCCAACAGCTCTCCGATGCTGTTTTCGGCGGCCTGCCGCTTCTTTTCTTCGGCGATGCGCCGTTCTTCCTCTGCCCGTTTCCGCTCTTCCTCGGCGATCCGCTGCTGTTCGGCTGCCTCCCGGCTCTGCTGTTCGGCCAGTGCCTGCTGTTCGGCAGCGATGCGCCGTTCTTCTTCCGCGATGCTGGCCTGTTCCGCCGCGATGCGCTGCTGTTCCTCGGCGGCGCGCCGCAGTTCCTCCTGTTTCTTCGCGTTCCGGATCAGGAAAAAGGCGGTTGCCGCACCTGCGACGAGGACGGCGGAGGCGATGGCTGCGGCAATTTTCACTTTGCGCTGATGCGCCCGGCGGCGCAGATCATCAAAACCGACCCCCAGCATGGGAGCCAGGATCCGCAGCTTCTCCGCTTTCAGCTTTTTCAGGCTCTGTTGCATGCTCTCGCCGACGATGTTGGCGGCCAGGGGTTCGCATTCCTTCAGGACGCCGTTTTCCTCTTTATAGCGAAGCTGCTTCGGGAAACTCATCTCCGCGGTTCCGTCCGCCAGGACCAGCAGGATACGGTCCCGCCGGCCCAACGAAATAAAATAGTCGATCTCCCGCATGCACCAGCGCGATTCCAGAAGCGCGGGCGTGCAGATTACGATCAGCCACCGGGAATTCCGGAGGGCGGCTTCGATGTTGTCGCTGAGGGAGGTGGCTAAAGGCAGTTCTTCCTCATCGCGGAAGACCCTGCCCATTTTTTTCTTGCCGGAGATTTTCTGTACACTGCCGGGAATCTTATAATTTTCCAGCAGGGTGTGCAGCTTCCTGGCGACCGCCTTATCCAGTGTCAGATGGCGGTAACTGATAAAAGCATCATAGACAGGAGCAGACATAACAGCCTCCTTTCACATCAGTCTCTGTGTTTTTCGAACCACTGCGTGATCTCGCTTAAGCGTTTGATCCGGTGGGAAGGCCTGCCGCTTCGGGAAAGTTCATGGTTTTCTCCCTTGAAGGCGACCAGTTTCGCTTCCACGCCGTGTACGATCAGCGCGGTAAACATCTGATAGCCCTGATCGATGGGGCAGCGGTAATCTTCGAAAGAATGGATAAAGAGGGTCGGCGTTTTCACCCGGTCCGCGTATTTTAACGGACTGTGGAACCAGAGCTTCTCCGGATCCTGCCAGGGAGTGGAAAAGTTCTGGTCTTCCGTAAACCCGACGCCGATATCGGACACGCCGTACATGGAGAACCAGTTGGAGATGGAGCGCTGGCTGGCGCAGGCTTTGAACCGGTCGGTGTGCCCGATGATCCAGTTGGTCATGAATCCGCCGTACGATCCGCCGGTCTCGAAGAGATTGGTGCGGTCCATGGCCGGATAGGCGTCAAGCGCCGCGTCGGTAAAAGCCATCAGATCGTCAAAATCCACGGTACCGTATTTTCCCCGGATATCCATAAAGGCGCCGCGCCCGTCGGATCCGGTCGGATTGCAGAAAATGACAAAGTACCCTTTTCCGGCCCAGTACTGCATCTCATGATAGAAGACCGGGCCGTAAACGGTTTTGGGACCGCCGTGGATATCCAGAATCACCGGATATTTCTTTGACGGATCATAGTCCTTCGGCTCCAGAACAAACCCGTGCACCTGGTATCCGTTTCGGGAAACCTGCAGCGGTCTCGGCTGCGCGATATATTTTCCGCGGAGAGCTGCCCGGTTAAAGCGGGTCAGCCGGCGGCCGTTTTCATCGTAGAGCTCCTGCGCCTGCATATCGAAGAGCGCGGTCATCAGCAGCTTTCCGCCGCAGATATCGAAACAATCCACCGAACCGGGACGGTCCGTGACCGGCTCGATCTTTCCGTTTTGCAGTTTGTACAGACCGGCGCCGTCGAAGCGGGTCGAGATAAAATAGCAGACGTCGTTCTGCATGACCAGACTGCGGCCGCCGCCGTAGCGAATATCGGACCCGACCGAGGAACCGATGCTCTCCCCATAGCGAGCATAGAGGGACAGCGCGCGGCTGCCGTACTCCAGCCTGTAAAAATCAACGTCCGTATTCAGCCCGTATTTCTGATCGGAAGCCAGTATCAGGAGGAAACTGTCGGCCGGTTCGAATCCTGCGATCTCAAAACCGTCCCGGCTCTTTGCCAGCAGCGAAATACTGCCGTCCGTCAGAGAAAGCTGTTTCAGCTCGCCGGTCCCGGATATGGGGAGCAACGGACGGACGGGAGCGCTCAGATAGTAGACCGTTTGGCCGTCTTTGCCCAGCCGGTAATCCAGTACGTTCTCGCCGGGCGGAGTAAGACGGCGCAGCGCATGATTTTTCCCGCTGCAGCAGAACAGAGAAGTGTAAGCGCTTTTGGTAAAGCCGCGGGCATTCCACCACCAGGGAACCTTCGTCAGCTCTTCATAGTCTTTGTTTTCCTTCGCCTGTTTCTTCCAGGCGGCGATGCGCCGGGGATCTCCTTCGAAAAGATCCTCAAAGCCGGGGAAGGTCTCTCCCAGAAGCAGCAGATCGCCGCCCGGAAGAGGCACAGGCCGGAAGGTTGGGATCGGCAGCTCAAAAGCAAGCCGCGCCTCACCGCCGTTCAGGGAGATCCTGTAATAGCGGCTGCCGATGTCGGGCTCTTTTTTCTCCTGTTCTTCTCTCTTCCCGGGAAAGAGGATCGTCTCTTCATCCAGATAGATGAAACTGCTTTCTTTTCCGAACGCAGTCAGCTGTTCTGTTTTTCCGTTCCGCAGCAGATAGAGGAAGGACCGGTATTCATCTTTCTTCCGGTCGATCTCACTGACCGTGAAGCAGGCGCTTTTTCCCTGCGGAGAGAATCGGATGTTTGACAGAAATTTCAGACGGCAGAATTCGTCGGCCGAAACAGGTTTTTCGGCGCTCTTTTTCGCCGGAACGGTTTTTCGGAACTGATTGTGCGGCGCGTCGTAGGCATAGCCGGCTTCTTTCAGACGGCTGCACAGCTCTTCGGGATCTTCGTCGAGATCATCCAGCAGCTGCAGGAAAGAAGAATACCGGTCGCGCAGTCTGGTATTCAGAAAACTGACGAGCATTTCGGGATCGCGGGGAAGCATCGGGGACCTCATTTCACAGTTGCTCCGGATCAGTCCGGAGGGGATTTACAGACGGGTTCTTATCTGCTATATTACAGACTGCGGCGGCAAAAGTCAATGCGGCAGCCGCACGGAGCCGGCGGGAAAGACCGCAAAATCCGTTTCGAAAAACCCCTCAAAAAAACTTTGAAAAAATACAAAAAAACAGTTGACAAGAGAAAGCGGCTGTGGTAGATTAACGAATGCGCCGCTCAAGACGGCGTGCGCACCTTGACAATTAAATGATGCATTCCAACCCTGAAAATTCCTTTAAAACAGCGGTAAGAGGGA
>JAFZRH010000053.1 GCA_017619975.1 Lachnospiraceae bacterium
GCCTACTTAAGCGTCGAAAACGCGTCCGCGCTGGCAGGGGATCTTTCCCGCGTCGCTCTGCTGCGGCAGCACGGCGTCCGGTTCATGACTCTGACCTGGAACGGAGAAAACGAGCTGGCTTCCGGCCACGTGACCGATCACGGCTTTTCTTCTTTTGGCCGGGAAGCCGTCGCGGAGATGGAGCGGGAAGGGATCGTGGCGGATATCTCCCACCTGAACGACAAAGGCGTCGAAGAATTCCTGTCTTTCGCGCGAAAGCCGTTCGTTGCCACGCATTCCAATGCGCGCGCCGTCTGCTCCCACAAACGCAACCTGACCGACGACATGATCCGCGAAATGGTCCGCCGGAACTGCCTGATCGGGCTCAACTACTTTACCCGCTTTCTGGAAGACGACGGAAACGTCCCGGAGCCGGCAGCGATTCTGCGCCACGTGGAGCACTTCTTCTCTCTCGGCGCCGAAAAGATCCTCGCGCTGGGATCGGACTTTGACGGAGCCGATCTGCCGGAATGGCTGAACACGCCGCGCAAGGCGGCCTCCCTCTACGGCCTCTTCCTGGAGCACGGCTTAAGCGAGGAGCAGGCCTCGGACATTATGTACCGGAACGCCGAGCGCTTCTTCCGGGAAAATCTGTAAACCGATATTCTTAAAGAGTGCCAAAAGGAACCGTCCCTTTTGGCACCTGAAAAACGTGTCATCCTGAGCGAGCGAAGCGAGTCGAAGGATCTTAAAAAATTGATATTTCATAAGATTCTTCGACTTCGGAGGCTGCGCCTTCTTCGCTCAGAATGACACATTTGACCGTGTTTTCACATCACGTTTTCTTTTCGAGTCCCTCTCACCAGTTCTTCACCAGCTCCTCGGGATCGGTCCAGGGCCTGTTCTGTTTTAAAGCCGTCTCTTTCAGCGTCAGGTGCCCGTTCCAGCAGGTCATCCCCCGGCGCAGCAGCGGATCTTCCCGGATCGCCTTTTCAAAACCGAGGTCAGCCAGCTTCAGCAGATACGGCAGCGTCGCGCCCGAGAGCGTCACGGAAGCCGTCCGGGAGAAAGCGGACGGGATGTTGTCCACGCAGTAATGCAGGATCCCCTCCTCAAAGTAGACCGGATCGTCGTGCGTGGTAGAGCGGCAGGTCTCTACGGCGCCGCCGTCGTCGCAGGCCACGTCGACGATCAGCGCGCCTTTCTTCATCATTTTCAAGTCTTCCCGGTACACGATATGATCCCGCCGTTCTTTCGGCCATAGGATCGCATTGAGGAAAACGTCGCTTTCCCTCAGACATTTCTCCAGGTTGTCGCGGTTCGAGAGCAGGAAGGAAACATGCCCCGGCAGGCTTTTCTCTGCCTCCCGCATCGCATTCATGTTGATATCCAGGATCCGGACCTCGTTTCCGAGAGCCGCCGCCATTTCGGCCGCGCCCCGGCCCACATTTCCGCAGCCCAGGATGGTGATCAGCGGTCTCGGCACGCCGGCCACGTTGGCCAGCAGGATGCCGGGGCCGCCGTGCACCGACTGCGCGAAATGGGCCGCCGCCAGAAAACCGCCCCGGCCTGCCAGCTCGCTCATAGGCCGGAGCATGGGAAAACGGCCGGCTTCATCCGGGACATCCTCATAAGCGAGGGCCGATACTTTCGAAGAGAGCAGGACATCCGTCTCTTCAGGGTGAGCGTTGGAATGGATGTATGTCATCAGGATCCGGCCCGGACGCATAAAACGGTACTCCGGCGGCAGGATCTCCTTGACTTTATAGATCAGATCGGCCCGGTCCCAGACCGTCTCTTGATCGCTCACAACAGCGCCTGCCGCACGGTATTCCCCGTCTTCAAATCCGCTGCCGGTCCCGGCGCCGCTTTCCACATACACGGCATGTCCGTGCCGGACGATCTCCCGCACCGCGGAAGGGACCGCCGCGACCCGGTATTCATTTGCCTTGATCTCTTTCGGAATGCCGATGATCATGTCCGCGCCTCCCTGAATAAACGTTCTGCCCGGCCTGCAGGGCCGGGCAGCTTTTTCATTTTCCATTCTCCGCCGCAGAACTTTCCTGCGGCTTTTTCAGCAGCGAGAAATAACGGTTATAATTCCGCTCGTAAGTCTCGTTGAACGTCTTATCTCCGCCCTGATGCAGACTTTCAAAGAAGAGATGCTCATGATCGGCCAGCTCCGGATACACACGGACCATGGTCGCAATGCCGATGTTGGAGCAGATATCCGCAATGCGGCGGAATTCGTTCATCAGATTGGTAAAGCCCGAATCCGCGAAGATATTGCACTCCCCGCGGCTCATCCGCCGCAGGTGATTCTTCTTCAGTTCCGCGATGATCTCCGCGATCACCTGCACCATCGGTTCGATCCGCTGCGCTGCGTCTACGTCCCGCTTCTTGAAGGACTGTTCCGCCTCGTCCAGGATGCCCATGACCGCGGCTTCCAGCACCGCCAGCTCGGACTGGGCGGTTGCGGAGAACGTCGTGTTGTTCTTTTTCAGCGCAGCCGCCTGCTCCGCGATGTTGACCGCATGGTCGCCCAGACGTTCAAACTCCGCCATCACCTTGTAATACTGATTCAGGATCGAGACGTGGCCCGCCAGCTGCAGATGCGGCAGAAGCTCCACCATGTAGTGACTGAGCCGGTCCGTCATCTTGTCGATCTCATCTTCTTCCGCAAGGAGCTCCCGGTGCAGCGTCTCATCGTAATGCTCCAGCAGACGGAAGGATTTCTCGATATTGCCGCGGGCGGCAAGGAAGGAAGCCGTCAGTACGGAATAGCAGCTCCGCAAGGCCAGTGCCGGCGTATTGAAGAAGACGGGGTTTAAGGCATCCAGTTCTTCTTTATATTTGGAGTCGGGAACCGGATCGTCCTTGATCAGCCGGCGGCTCGTGCGCTCGTAAACGTTCAGCATCGGGAAAAGCAGCAGGGCGCAGCCCAGATTGAAGATCGTATTGGTGTTGGCGACCATGCCGGAGTTGACGGTCTTATCCCACAGCGAATCCAGCCAGCCGAGGCGGTGGATCAGGACGACCGTTACCAGGACCAGTACCGTTTCGCTTAAATTGAACAGTATGTTGACAATGCCGACCCGTTTGGCTTCCGCCTTGGCGCCGATCCAGCAGACGATGGCCGTGGTGACGCAGTCGCCCAGATAAATGCCGACGATGACCGCATAGATCGACTTAAAGCTTAAGAGACCGGTGGCGGAAAACGCCTGCAGGATGCCGATGGTCGCCGAAGAGCTCTGCAGCACAAAAGCGACGCCCGCACCGGTCAGATACCCCAGCACCGGATGATCGCCCAAGCCGGAGAACAGCGATTCCACCAGGCCCGACTCTGCCAGGGACGTGACCGCACCGGTCATGTTCAGCAGGCCGGAGAACAGGATCCCGAAGCCCACGGCGATGCGCCCGACGGAATGAGAGTTCTGTATGAAATTCCCCATGATCAGCGCCATGCCGATGATCAGGGCGATCGGCGCGAGGGTGGAAGGCTGAAAGAAACGGAGGGCCGAGGAGCCGGACGCGTCCAGATCCAGCAGACGAATGATCTGACCGGTGACTGTGGTGCCGACGTTGGCCCCGATGATGATGCCCAGCGACTGGTGCAGGGACAGGATGCCTGCGCCGACCAGACCGGCCGTAATGACGATCGTAGCGGTGGAGGACTGGATCAGAGCGGTGATAAGCACGCCCAGAATAAAGGCCTTGAACGGGTTGTTGGTCACCTTCTCCATGGCGGTCTTGAGGGCGCCGGAGGAATTTTCCTTCAAAGCGTCTCCCATCAGACGCATTCCGTATAAGAACATGGCCAGACCGCCCATCAGGGAGATCACGTTAAAAATATCCATTTGATTTCTTGCTTTCTTTGAATCTGTCTGTTTACAGCTTCATGTCTCCGTCTTTGACCCAGCCGAGCTTCTTCACCGCGGCGTGGAACAGAAGCGAAAACAGCGCCGGAAGCACGAAGGAGATCAGGATCAGGCCGGTCCAGTCAAAGGCTGTGATGGCTGCCTTGGTGCCGGCCGCGATATCGTTCACCCAGCCGGTATAGACGCCGATCTGCCCCACCAGACCGCAGGTGCCCATGCCGGAGGAGACCGGCGCGCCGTTCATCTTCAGCTTGAAGAGACAGGTTGCGATCGGGCCGGTGACGGCCGAAGCCAGCGTCGGCGCGATCCAGATCCTGGGATTTTTTACGATGTTGCCCATCTGCAGCATGGAGGTGCCGATCCCCTGCGAGACGAGGCCGCCGAAACGGTTCTCCTTAAAGGAGATCACGGCGAAGCCGATCATCTGCGCGCAGCAGCCGGCCACCGCCGCACCGCCCGCCAGGCCTGTCAGGCGCAGTGCCGCGCAGATGGCAGCGGAGGAGATCGGGAGCGTCAAGGCCATGCCGACCACCACCGAGACCAGAATGCCCATGATGAAGGGCTGCTGCTCCGTCGCCCACATGATGAGGTCTCCGACCCACATGGCCGCTTTGCCGATGGGCGGCGCGATGAGCCAGGACAGAAGCACGCCGATGCCGATAGTGACGAGCGGCGTAACCAGGATATCGACCTTCGTTTCCTTGGAGACAGCCTTGCCGCATTCTGCCGAAAGGATCGCGATGAAAAGCACCGCTAGCGGACCGCCGGCACCGCCTAAGGCATTGGCCGCGAAGCCCACGGAGATCATGGAAAAGAGCACCAGCGGCGGACACTTTAAGGCATAGCCGATGGCCACGGCCATCGCCGGGCCGCTCATGGCGGTGGCAATGCCGCCTACCGTATAGTCTACCTTGCCGACCGTGGCGACCGGCTCGGTCAGAAAGGCGATATTGAACTGCGTCCCGATCGTATTGATGATGGTCCCGATCAGAAGGGAACAGAACAGGCCCTGTGCCATCGCGCCGAGCGCGTCGATGCCGTAGCGCTTCAGCGAGATCTCGATATCTTTCCGTTTCAGAAAGGCTTTGAATTTCTCCATTTTTTCCTCAGGCCCCCGGCTTTTTCAGCGCTCAGACGGCGGGCCTGTGTCCCGCGCGGCCTGACCGCTTCTTTGTCGCATCGTAACATGAAGCGGCGCCGCCGTCAATGCGGGAACTCTTTCTTTTCCATAAAAAAGAAGGCAATCTCTTTCTTTTTCCAGCTTTTATGATAAAATAAAGAAAAAGGAGGAGCTGTCCTATGAAAAAGTACATTGCGGAATTCATCGGTACCTGCACGCTTGTCGTGTTAGGCTGCGGCACCGCCATGCTGGTCGGCTGCGATGCGGCGGCCGGCAGCGGCTATCTTCTGACTGCCTTCGCCTTCGGTCTTACTATCGTGGCGATGGCCTATTCCATTGGCAACATCTCCGGCTGCCACATCAATCCGGCCGTCTCGCTGGGCGTCCTGCTCTCGGGCGGCATGGAAGTCAAGGAATTTATCGGCTACGTGATCAGCCAGTGCCTGGGCGCTCTGGCCGGTTCCGGCATCCTGGCGGCGATCTTCGGTCTCGGCAAAGTCAAGGATATGACCGGCGGCTTCGGCTCCAACGGTCTGGCCGGCGTGAACGGCAATGCGTTTGCGGGGCTTCTGGTCGAGATCGTTCTCACCTTCATCTTCGTGACCGCGATCCTGGGCGTCACCAGCAAGAAGGCGAATCACGGCTCCTTCGGCGGCCTGGTGATCGGCCTGACGCTGGTGGTTGTGCATATCCTCGGCATCGGTCTGACCGGCACCTCGGTCAATCCGGCCCGCAGCTTCGGTCCCGCCGTGGTAGCGGCGATCTCCGGCAACGCGGAACCGCTCGCGGCGCTCTGGGTCTTCATCGTGGGACCGCTGGCCGGCGCGGCGCTGGCGGCGTTCTGCTATAAGTATCTGGAGAGCAAGAAGTAAAACAGCGCCGCACGCCTCTGCGCGTATGGGCGCCTACGCAGAAAGCGGGATCCTGCCAGCAGCGGGGTCCCGTCTTTTTCAATAATATTTTATCGTTTTTCGATATTTTCTGCTTGACATACGATAATTCTCGTGTTACACTGCCTCCTGACCGGAGAGGAAAGATGCGGCCCTTTAAGCCGCGATTTCTCCGGCCGGGAGGTTTTTTATGAACTGGAATCAGGACAAAAGCGTGAAGCTTTCGCTGGTCTGTGTCGCCCTGTTTGCTCTGATCCTGTCGGCCGCGGATCTGGCCGTTATTCTCTTTCTCAGAGAATTGGTCGGTCATGATCCCTCTGTGACAGATGCCGGCAGCATATTTATCAGTCTGTTCAGCTGGCGCGGCATCTCGCTGCTTATCTGCTTTCTTCTTTTCAGCATCATTGCCTGGATCGCCCTGGCGCAGCTCTATCTGATGCTGATGAATCTGAGGAGAAACAATGTCTTCGTGGCTGAAAACGTCCGTCGCATGCGTATCGCCTCCTGGTGCTGCTTCGGCGCCGCGTTCCTCGGACTGATCGCCGCCCTCCTCTGCATTCACGAAGATCTGGCCTTCCATTTGCCGGTGCTCTTCTGCCTGGCCCTCGCCGCTGCCTTTATGGGGCTCATCGTCCGCATCGTGAAGAACAGCTTCGAGGCAGCCATCCGCATGAAGGACGAGCTGGATCTGACCATTTAGGAGGCCGCCATGGAGATCATTGTCAATATCGACGTCATGATGGCAAAGCGGAAAATCTCCGCCGGCGAGCTCGCGGAGCGCATCGGAATCACCCCGGCCAACCTTTCGATCTTAAAGAACGGCAAGGCGAAAGCGATCCGCTTTTCCACGCTGATCGCGCTCTGCCGCGAGCTGAACTGCCAGCCGGGAGATATATTGGAATACAAGGAGTAAAGTCAACGAGCGAAGCGAGCCGGACAACACTTTCGAGGGGCCTTTTTCGTGCCCCGAGAAAGTTTTCGTCCGGGCGCGGAGCGAACAACAGGCCGGGAAAGAACCGTTCCCATGGTTCACGGACGCCGGCCGAGCGCGCCCGACAATACTTTTGGAGTGCCCCTTGGAAGCGAAGCGGACCGGGGCCGACAAAAGTTTTCGTCGTGGCAGCGAGGCCGGACAACACTTTCGAGGGGCCTTTTTCGTGCCCCGAGAAAGTTTTCGTCCCGGCAGCGAGCGGAACCAGGTAAAGGAGATAAATCATGAACGAAGCAATTCAGTTTGAAAACAAAGAAACTACTGCAGTAGCGGCAGACGAAAGGCCCCTGGTGACGCCGGTCGCCGTAAAGCCGTTTCTCGTAAGCAAGGCCGAGATCCTCTTCGCCCTGCTCTCCTATGCGGCAGCCTACATCTATACAAAACTCGTCTTTAACGACATCGGCCGCTACGACGAGATCGGCGGACCGATCTGGCGCGTCCTGCCCATCCTGGCCTTCGCCGTCGCGGCAGTGATCGTCTTAAACCGCGGGAAAAAGATCACGGCGGAATCCTGGTTCTGGCTGGCCTGCCTGCTGGCGGTGACCGCCGCCTTCATGTTCCGAATCTATACCGTCTGGAACGAAGCCCAGCTGTTTTTCTTCGTACACGGACTCATCGTCTGGTGGGTTCTTTCCCACAGCGGGAAGCTTTTAGACGGAGAAAGCGGTCATTTCCTCCCCATGGACGGCATAAACGGCTTTATTGTGATCCCTTTTTACCACTACTTCCTCCGTGTCCGCACCTTGGCCAAAGGTCTTCAGAACGCCATGAAGGGTTCCGGGAAGAGCAAAAAGCAGAATGCGTGGTGGATCGTCGGCGCGCTCTTCCTCTCCCTGTTCCTCTTTGTCTGTGCCGCTAAGCTTCTGATGCGGGCCGACAGCCAGTTCGCCGAGAAGTTTGAACATCTGCTCGACTGGGTGCGGCTGGATGCAGAGATCCTGATCTATCTGTTCTTAAGCCTGCCTGTCGGCGCGTATATCTACGGGCTCATCGGCGGGGCCGCCCGCATGGAAAACGACCTGATGCTGCGGCAGAAAAGCTCGTTAAACCGTTTCCTGGAAAGCATCCGGCGCGTCCCCGCCGGCGTTTGGGCAGTCGTCATCCTGCTCTTCTCCGTCCTGTATATTGCCTTTTTTGCCCTGCAGGCCAGCTATTTTCTGGGCGGCTTCAACCACACGCTGCCGGAAGGCTTCATCGTTTCACAGTACGCGAGGGAAGGCTTCTTTGAGCTCTGCCGCGTCATGACCTTAAACTTCGTCCTGCTCTGGCTGGTGACCCGCATGAGCGAGGCCGATGCCGCCGGGCATGAAACAAGCAGCAAACTGCTGAAAGTCAGCTGCCTGCTGCTCCTTGCCGAGAGTCTGCTTTTCGCGGTGATCGCGGCCTCCAAGATCCTGCTCTACATCTCCAACTTCGGCTTTACATCCAAACGCATCCAGAGCCTGTGGCTGGTTGGCGTGCTGGCGGCCGCCTGTCTCGCCTGGGGCATCCACCTGATGAGCGGGAAGAAGACCATGAAGCTCTGGATGATGCTCTCCGCCGGGACGCTCTGCGCGCTGGCCTATCTGCCGGTATAAAATAAGCTGGAAAAGAACCGTGCCCCTGGCTCCGTCCCTCTGACTCCTGGCTCAACCCCCTTGCCGTCCGGCTCCGCCGGGAGTATAATGACATCAGCCTGTCCAAGGAGGTTCGAAAATGTCTTCACTGTCCGCCGGCTTTGCCCGGGAAAATATCACGCCCGCCATCGGAGGGATCCCGCTGGCCGGCTACGGGATCACGCATCTGCGCCTGGCCAGCCGCATTCTGGATCCGATCTATGTCAATGCTGTCGCGCTTTCCGGCGCTTCCGGCGAACGCGCCGTTCTGCTCACGCTCGATCTCATCAGCCTGAAAAATGAGCTGATCGACGAATACCGTGCCGCGATCTCCGCGGCTGCCGGCCTGCCCGAGGATCGCATTTTCCTCGGCGGTACGCATACGCACTCCGCGCCGGATCACAAGAGCCCGCTGGAGAGCATGCGCGTCTATCTGCACGAATACCTGCCGCCGATCCTAATCCGCGCCGCAAAGCGTGCGCTCGCGGACTTAAAGCCGGCGAGCGTCTCCTACGGCAGCATCGAGGTCGGCCGTCCCGGCACCCGCCTGAATTTCGTCCGCCACTATCTGATGACCGACCGTGACCGAAAGGACGATCCCGCACCGGAAGACGCCTATGAGACCGGCGACAATTATGGGGAAGAATACAGCTCCGATCTGACAAAGTACCGCTACATCGGCCACGAGGAGCCGGAGGATCCCATGCTCCAGCTGGTAAGGCTTTCCCGCGAGGACGCGGACGACATCCTCTTCATCAACTTCCAGGCGCACGCGACCATTACCGGCGGCCGTCTGAAGCCGGATCTAAGCGCCGACTATCCGGGCGTGCTCGTGAAGGAAGCAGAAGCGCTGCTGCCCGGCACCCGCGCCGTCTATCTGCAGGGCGCTGCCGGGAACCTCAATCCCGCCACGCAGATCGAGGAGGAATCCATCACCGGCATCACCTTCGGGAAAGGTTACGGGGATGAGACGCACCGGGCCTATGCCCACATCCTGGCCTCCCACGTGGTAAAACTGATGGAAAAAGGCCTGACCCCCTCCGTTTCGGGGGATCTGGCCTTTGCGAGAGAAATCTTCACCGGCGAGCTGGACCACACGACCGACGTGCTGCTGCCGCAGGCGGAAGAAGTCTGGGCTATCTACAAGGACGAAGGCAATACGCCGCGCATCCGGGCGCTCTGCCGGGAGAAAGGCTTCTACAGCCCGTATCAGTGCGGCTCCATCCGCCGCCGGGCCCAGGCCGGCCTGACAAGAGACATCGAGCTGAATGCGCTTCGTCTCGGCGACTGCGGCCTGATCCTGGCGCCGTACGAAATGTTCTGCGGCAGCGGGAAATACATCAAGGAGCACTCTCCCTTAGCGCTTACCCTGATCAAGGCTTATTCCTGCGGCTACCATTCCTACATGCCCACGAAAAACGCCACGCCCGCCTGCTACGAGCGCCACCAGACGCCTTTCGTCCTCGGCACGGCGGAAAAACTGGCGGAGGAATACGTAAAACTGCTCGAAACGCTGGTATAAATACATTGGCACAGAGGCCCTCTGGCCTCGCGCGCCCGAACACAACTTCCCGGCGTCCATTGAGGAGACCTGACATTTCCTGCATTCAGGAAGGTCTCCGAACGGATGCCGGGAAGTTTGTGTCGTGGCAGCGCGCTGCTGCAGCCGGTCTGTTTTAGCGGTCGTTCACGGACATTGCTTTTCGTATTTATTTTCCTCTAACCTTCGCGTTCGGGCAGTGGTCCGCGATCCAGCTGCGGACGAAATCGAAGTCTTCGCTTTCCGCGTAGACCTGATTGTGTCCCAGCAGCTGATTGACGTAGATCACATGCCGGCGCTTTACGGCTTTTACCTTCCGCACGTACGCAAACACCGACGTGGATACGTCACGCGTCGCGGAAACAAGACCCGCGCCGAGCGTCGTCAGATTCCCGGCAGCAAGTCCCACCACGGCGGTGAGCCAGCCGAGGGCCTGCGCCTTCTCGAAGGTCTGCTTCATATAGCGGCTTTCCACGCCCTCTTCATCCATCGTAATGAGGACCCAGTAGCTCCAGCCGAAGATCTTCGCCGCGATCAGGTAAGCGATGACCGCCAGCACCAGAAGGACCGCCAGCAGGACCAGCATCCATCTGTAAAAATGCCAGTATTCTTCAAAGCTTGTCATAACGCCCTCGATCAGGTGCGCCACGAGCATGAACAGCAGGACGATGCCGAAGGCCAGCAGTACCACCCGAAGGACGGAGATCAGGATCGTCGGGTTTTTCCGCATGTCAAACTTGTAGATCCAGCGGTATTTTCCGTCATCCCCCCGCCAGATATTTTTCGTGACCTGCGTGCCGGTCACTTCTTCCCGTTTTTCATTCATGTTCGGCCTCTTTCTTTTTTTTCTCCACATTTTGTTTTGCCTGCTCCAGCTCGGCTTCGGTCAGATTGCGAAAACCGGGCAGTTCTTCACTGAAAGCGTACCGGTCGTCAAACAGTTTCCGGATCTCGGGCTGGTTGAATTCTTCCAGCCGGAACAGTACGCTCGAAAACATGTTGGTACAGGGATGAATGACGATCTCCTCGTCCGGAAGACCGTAATACCGAAGCAGCGCCTTTATTTCTTCCGGCGACAGGTCAGCCCCGTATGCTTCCGCCAGAAAGGACTCCGGTTTCTTTTTGTTCGGAACGACGCTGTAAAAAGCGTTCCCCGCGCCGCCGAAACCCTGGACCACCAGGATCGACAGGCCTTTTTTTGTATCCATGTCAAAATAGAAAGGCCATTTTTCCCGGATCGCATCTAAAAGCGCCTGATCTTCCGCCGACACCGAAGGGGCTGCCGTCTCCTCTCCCGTTTTCTTCCCGCAGGCCGCGCAGATCAGCAGAAGGCACAGCGTGCCCAGACACAGACAAAACATAAGAGATCTCCTTCTCATTCCGTTCTCCTTTCCGCCGCCGGGTTCTAATACCCGATCCCTTCCAGGACCTTAAGATTGACCGTATTGGACAGGTCGCTTATCATGCTGAAGAACAGGTCATTCTTTTCATCCGTCCAGAAGTAACTGTTGAAAATGTCATTCACACCGAGTACCGCCTCGACCGTTTTATCTCCCGCCTGAAACTGCTGTGTCTCGGTCTCTTTTCCGAAAGGCGCCGACGGATCGATCTGTGTATTGCCGCTGATAGGACCGATCTTTAACAGCAGCGTTGCTTCCGTGGAAACAACGGTGATGATCTGATTCGGCGGATCGATCTCTTCCGGCAGGCGGATAACCTCCGCATTCTCCGGCAGCCATTCCCAGCGAACTTCCGGCAGGGGGACGGGACCGCGGTCTTTGAAAAGCGGTACAACGCCAAGCGTCAGCACCAGGACGGCAGCAGCCGCCAGTCCCTGCCAGAGATGCCGGCCTCTTTTCCGTCCGGAGCGGGCCGTTGGCTGAGACAGAAGCAGCTGGCGCATCTTCTCGTCAAAAGCAGGATCCGGCTCCAGCGGCTCGGCCGCCTCCGCTTCCCGCAGCCGGTTTTTGAGCAGAAGATGCGCTGCCTCTTCCAGTAATTTTTCTTCCCGTCTCTTCATGCCTGCGCCTCCTTTCCGCTTTTCTTTATCCGCTGCCGGAGCCGGGATACCGTTTTCTGCACGGCAGCCGGCGTCAGATCCATCAGAGCCGCCAGATCCCGGTAGGACAGACCGTACGCGAAATGACCGATCAGGATCCGCTGCTCTTTTTCCGAAAGCACCCCGAGAATGTCTTTCAGCTGTTCTGCCGCTTCCGTCTGTTCCGCGTCCCTCTGCCAAAACGGATCCGGCAGATCCTCCGACCATTCCTCTTTCAGCTCCACCTCGCTCCGCTGCGTGCGCTGCCGGAGCAGATCCCGCGCCCGGTTCATCACGCAGCAGGTCAGAAAGCTTTTCCGCTTTTCGGGCGCCATGTTCCGGAGCAGCTCCGTGCGCGGCAGCAGCTTCAGAAAGACATCCTGCACGGCGTCCTCGGCATCGTGCCGATTCTGCAGGATCCCGAAAGCCGTGCCGAGCAGGCGGGAGCGCTGTTCCCGGTACAGCTCGGACAAGATATTCATTTCCGGCGGATCCTTCCCGGCCATAGCGCTCTCCTTTGACTGCCTTCTTCCGTGGAGCTGTCCTTTTTAACCCCTCTGTAATATATAACGTTTGGCAGCGTCAAAAGCAGACAGCATCGGAACAATTTTTAAAAAATTTTTTTTTGCCGGATACAGAAACAGGGCACGCGGCGGGCGTGTCCTGCTTGCTGGTCCTTCCGGTTTTTCTTATTCTCCCATGCAGAAGAAAGTGACGTCGCCCTCCAGCAGAAGTTTTTCGTTCTGATAGACGCGCGTGCGGATGAAGGCGAGCGTGCGGCCGCGCTTCACGACTTCGGCGCGGGCGATCAGCTTCTCGCCGGCCTTGCCGCCGCTGATGAAGCGGAAGCCCGCTTCCACGGAGACGTAGCGGCGGGAATCGCTGCGGGTCATAAGACCGGCGGTGACTTCAGCCAGGCTCATCAGCATGCTGCCGTGGACCGTGCCCATGTGGTTTAAGGCGTGGGGGCCGGCATCGGCTTCGCAGACGGCTTCCTTCTCGTTCACGGAAACGGCGCGGATATGGTTATGGATCATGAACGCATTTTTGGTATTGGCTGTTTCCAGCTGTTCTTCGAAGGTCATGCTATACTCCTTTTTTCAGAAAAATCCCATGGCGGTCAGGTCATGGGATTCGTTTTCAGGCGTCCTTAAGTCGCCCCCTCCTGTCACCTTCGGTGACACCCTCCCCCGCTTCCGGGGGAGGGCAAGGACTTTTTCTTATTTGTTTCTCTGTTCGCCGAAGGTCTTCTTGACTTCTTCCCAGCCGGCCACCAGGCTCTTGACGCCCGCGGAGAGGAAATCCTTCAGTTCGGCACCGGCATCCATCGCGGCGGAGCTGAACTTCTCGCCGGCATCCTTCAGGGCAGCTTTCGCCGCTTCGACTTTGCGCTCGACTTCTGCCTGGAACTGCTCAGCCTCTTCCTTTTCGGCCGCTTCCTTGGCTGCCTCGGCCGCGATGGCCGCCTGCGCCGCCGCTAAGCGGGCGATCGGTACGCGGAACGGGCTGCAGGACACATAGTCCAGACCGATCTCGTTGCAGAACTCGATGGAGCTCGGATCACCGCCGTGCTCGCCGCAGATACCGACGTGCAGCGCCGGATTGACGGGCTTGCCCAGATCGATGGTCATCTTCATTAGCTTGCCGACGCCGTTTCTGTCCAGACGGGCGAACGGATCGTTCTCCAGGATCTTTGCGTCGTAGTAGTAGCCGAGGAACTTGCCCGCATCGTCACGGCTGAAGCCGTAGGTCATCTGGGTCAGGTCGTTGGTGCCGAAGCAGAAGAAGTCCGCTTCCTTCGCGATCTCATCGGCCGTTAAGCAGGCGCGCGGGATCTCGATCATGGTGCCGACCTGGTAAGGGATCTTCACGCCGGCGGCAGCCAGCTCTTCCTCAGCGGTCTCGACCACGAACTTCTTCACATAGACGAATTCCTTGAGCTCGCTGGTCAGCGGGATCATGATCTCGGGGCACATGGTCCATTCCGGATGATTCTGCTGGACCTTGATGGCCGCGCGGATGATGGCGCGGGTCTGCATCACGGCGATCTCCGGATAGGTGACGGCCAGACGGCAGCCGCGGTGACCCATCATCGGGTTCACTTCGTGCAGAGAGCTGACCAGGTTGTGGATGTATTCGATACTGCGGCCGGTGTTCTTCGCTAAGAGAGCCATCTCTTCTTCGGTGTTCGGAACGAACTCATGCAGAGGCGGATCCAGCAGACGGATCGTGACCGGCGTGCCTTCCAGCGCTTCGTACAGCTTCTCGAAGTCGTCCTGCTGATACGGCTGGATCTTGGCCAGAGCGACTTCGCGCTCTTCCTTGGTCTCGGCGCAGATCATCTCGCGGAAAGCCGCGATACGGGTCGCTTCGAAGAACATGTGCTCGGTACGGGTCAGGCCGATGCCTTCCGCGCCCAGCTCACGGGCCTTCCTCGCATCCCGCGGCGTATCGGCATTGGTGCGGACCTTTAAGGTGCGGTACTTGTCGGCCCAGCCCATGATGCGTCCGAAATAACCGGAGATGGAGGCGTCCACGGTCGGGATAACGCCGCCGTAGATGTTGCCGGTGGTGCCGTCGATAGAGATGAAGTCGCCTTCATGGAAAGTCTGGCCGCCCAGCGTGAAATACTTGGCTTCTTCGTCGATCTTGATGTCACCGCAGCCGGAGACGCAGCACTCGCCCATGCCGCGGGCCACGACGGCCGCGTGGGAGGTCATGCCGCCGCGGACGGTCAGGATGCCTTCCGCCGCCTTCATGCCGGTGATATCCTCAGGGGAGGTCTCCAGACGGACCAGAACGACCTTTTCCTTGCGGGCTTTCCAGGCCACCGCGTCGTCGGCCGTAAACACGATCTTGCCGCAGGCAGCGCCGGGGGAGGCGCCAAGGCCCTTGCCTAAAGGCGTCGCAGCCTTTAAGGCAGCCGCGTCGAACTGCGGGTGCAGCAGGGTATCCAGGTTGCGGGGATCGATCATGGAAACGGCTTTCTTCTCGTCGATCATGCCTTCATCGACCAGATCGCAGGCGATCTTTAAAGCGGCCTGCGCGGTGCGCTTGCCGTTGCGGCACTGCAGCATGTAGAGCTTGCCGTTCTCGATGGTGAACTCCATATCCTGCATGTCGCGGTAGTGATCTTCCAGAAGCGCGCAGACCTTTACGAAATCTTCGTAAGCGGCCGGGAACTTCTCTTCCATCTGCGCGATCGGCATGGGGGTCCGGATGCCGGCCACCACGTCTTCGCCCTGGGCGTTGGTCAGGAACTCGCCCATCAGCTTCTTTTCGCCGGTGGCGGGGTCGCGCGTGAAGGCGACGCCGGTACCGGAGTTTTCATTCAGGTTGCCAAAGACCATGGGCATGACGGAAACGGCGGTGCCCCAGGAATACGGGATGTCGTTGTCACGGCGATACACGTTCGCGCGGGGGTTGTCCCAGCTGCGGAACACGGCCTTGATGGCTTCCTTTAACTGCACGATGGGATCGGACGGGAAGTCTTCGCCCAGCTGCGCCTTGTATTCGGCTTTGAACTGCTCGGCCAGTTCCTTAAGATCAGCGGCGGTCAGCTCCACGTCGAACTTCACGCCTTTCTTTTCCTTCATCTGGTCGATGAGCTGCTCAAAGTACTTCTTGCCGACTTCCATGACGACGTCGGAGAACATCTGGATAAAGCGGCGGTAAGAGTCGTAAACGAAACGCTCGAACTTGGGATCCGGGTTGTTCTTGATCATCGAGGCAACGACGTCATCGTTTAAACCGAGGTTCAGAATGGTGTCCATCATGCCGGGCATGGAAGCGCGGGCACCGGAACGGACGGAGACCAGGAGCGGATTCTCCAGGCTGCCGAACTTCTTGCCGTTGATCTCTTCGATCTTCGCAACATATTCCATGACCTGCTTCATGATCTCGTCGTTGATCTGGCGGCCGTCCTCGTAGTACTGCGTGCAGGCTTCGGTGGTGATGATGAAGCCCTGCGGCACCGGCAGGCCGATGTTGGTCATTTCAGCCAGGTTGGCGCCTTTGCCGCCCAGCAGGTTGCGCATGGTGGCGTTGCCTTCGCTGAAGAGGTACACCCATTTTTTCATACAATATTTCCTCCTGAAATTAATGTGCAAGTATTCTTTCAACCGGCGGCTGTTTCTCTTTTCAGACCGCCTGATAAAATTGCCGCGTAGTATTATAGCACAAAGGGTTCCAAAAGGGAACACCCGGATCAGGTCATTTTCAGTTTGCTCGTGATCTTTTCGCTCGGCGTAATGTAGCGTTCCAGCGAAGTATTGTGATTCAGGGTGTCCACGACGCTGGCCAGATATTCGCTCATATCCACGCTGGTATAATAATCTCGCTCCAGCGTTTCCGGACTCTGATAGATCAGGTTCGTAGTCAGCACGTTGTCGATCACGCCTTCCTCCACCGCTTTGTCAAAGCGGTCCATCCCGCTGGTAAACAGACCGAAGCTCGCACACGCAATGACTTTCTTCGCGCCGCGGCTCTTTAACTGCCGGCCCACGTCGATGATGCTGTCGCCGCTGGCGATCATATCGTCCACCACGATGGCGGTCTTGCCGGTCAGATCCTCGCCCAGATATTCGTGCGCCACGATGGGGTTCCGGCCGTTCACGATCCGCGTGTAATCGCGCCGTTTATAGAAGATGCTGACGTTGACGCCCAGAATATTGGCAAAATAGATCGCCCGCTCGACAGCGCCTTCATCCGGAGAAATGATCAGGACGTTGTCCTTGTCGAAATTCTCATGGATGTTCATATTGATCATGGTCTTGACGAACTGGTAGGAAGTGGGCAGATTTTCGAAGCCCATCAGCGGAACCGCGTTGCTGATACGGGGGTCGTGTGCGTCGAAGGTCAGCAGATTGTCCACCCCCATGGCCTGCAGCTCCTGCAGCATCATGGCGCAGTCCAGCGATTCCCGGGCCGTGCGGCGGTGCTGGCGGCTCTCGTACAGGAAGGGCATGATCACGTTGATGCGGGTGGGCTTGCCGGTACAGGCGGAGATCACCCGCTTTAAATTCATGTAGTGCTCATCCGGAGACATCGGATTCATGCGGCCGTTCATCTCGTATTCCAAGCTGTAGTTGCATACGTCCAGCATGATATACAGATCGTAGCCCCGGACGGTTTTCGGCAGGATCGCCTTGGCTTCCCCGCCGCCGTAGCGATTCAGTTCCACCGGCAGAAGATAGGAATCCTCCACGTATCCGGCCTGTCTGGTCTGACGGTCCGCCCGCCAGGCCACCAGATAGGCATTCACCTGCTTCGCCAGCTTTTCACAGCCGGGCAGAGCGATAATCCCCAACGGACTGAAGTGCTTTAATGCCTCCATACTGCTTCTCCTTTTGACAGAAAAATGGGTGGAACCAAGGCTTTTTCATCATATCACAGGCAGGTCGGCTTGTCACGGCTTTCCGGCCTGTTTTTTCGCCAGACGGATATCCGGCCCGGTAAAGGGCAGGATCCGGTAAGAGCCCGCGATCCGGGACGTGACACGGTTCGTATACAGATCCTCCATCTCTTCCAGCGTAATATTTCCGGTCAGGATGGTGCCAAGTTCCCGGATCTCCCGCTCGTTGATCATGGTAAAGAGAGCATTCTGCGCCAGACGGCGGCTCGTAAACTCCGTGCCGAGATCATCGATCACCAGAAGCTGCGCCCGGTTCATCTGTTCGATCAGCAGCGGATCGCCGTTTTCTTTATCGAAAGCCAGCGCTTCCGCCGCGCCGAAGAATTCCTGCGCGGTGACCAGACAGGTCTCATAACCCTGCGCGGCGACTGCCCGCGCGATGCAGCGGCCCAGGAAGGTCTTGCCGGTCCCGACCGGTCCGGTCAGGAAAAGACCGCCCCGTTTTTCGGAGAAACGGTCCGCATACTCTTCCGCGGCCGCCAGAACGTTTTCCATGACCCGGCGCGCCGTCAGACCGCCGAAAGCCCGAAGCGGCTCGGCATCATCGTACCAACTTAAGGAAAAATCTTCAAAGCGGGCTTCCGGTTCCCGGGACAGCGGCGTTCTCCCGACGGCTTCTTCCAGCGTTTCGGCAAAACAGCGGCACTCCCTCCCTTCAAAACGGCCTGTATCCCGGCAAAGCGGGCAGGTATAGACGGGCTCCAGATCCGCCGGCGTATATCCTTTGGTGCGAAGAAGACTCTCCTTTTCCCGGCTGATCCGGCGCATCTTTTCTTTCACGAGCGCCGCTTTTTCCGGATCGCCGCCGAACGCGCTGCGGATCCGGTCCATGGAAAGGCTCAGACGCTGCTGTTCCAGCTGTTCCAGCTCCGGCAGCTCCTGCCGGATGCGGGCCGCCTTTTCATCCGCCAGAAAGCGGGCCCGGCGCCGCCGCTCCCGATACAGCTCTTCCACCGCCTCGTATTGGTCTTTCGTTATCGGCATTTTATTCCTCCGATCCGTACTTGATCGACTGGACAAACAGGTCGCGCAGCGCGGCATCGTAATCCACCCGGCGCTCCGCCGTCTTTTCTTTCGCTTTTTCTTTCTTCTTCGGTGCGCTTTCCTGCGCGGCATGGCGGCGGTCGGCCTCTTCCACCTCAGCCAGCGTCTTTAAGCCCTGCTGCTGCCAGGACTCCAGGATCCCCTTCATGTAGCCCTGGTCAAAGGCGCCTTTGCGGCGGACGGTCCGCCGGCAGGCCTCCAGGATCAGCTCCTGCGGAAGCTTTTCTTCGTACTGCCAGTGGAAGAAGAAGTTCCGCTCGTCCTCCGTCAGCTGACGGCCTTTCAGGCCAAGCGCCTTCTCCACCTCACGGTAAGAGAGCGTTTCCTGCTCGAAGAGCTTCACCTGCCGCTTCGCTTCCTCCGGTGTCCGGACACCGTTTTTATGCCAGTTCAGCGCCACCTGCTCCAGATAGCGGATAATGGTATAATCTTTCTTTTTGTCTTTTTTCTCCCAGATATCCACACAGTACTCGACCAGGTATTCCAGCACTTCGCCGGAAAAGCCCAGATCATCGTACAGGTAGGCAAAGACGTCGACGTCCCGGCTGCTTAAGGTTCGTCCCAGATAGTGCTCCACGACAAACAGAAGCTGGCCGAAATCCTCCTGCCCGCGCAGTTCCTGCAGCCGCGCCGCCGAACAGCTGCGAACGACCGGCTCCTCCGCCACGGCAGCATCCTGCGGCTTCACCGCGCTCAGCTGCTGCTCGGACAACTTCAGCTCTCCGCTCTTTCCGGCCGCTTCGGCCGCCTGTCCGCCGGCTTTTTCCGCCTTCCGGAAGCTTTCCGGCAGCGGTTCGCCCGGATAGCAAAGCAGCAGACGGGCGATCTCGCCGTCCTTCTCTTCCGCCGCCAGCAGGCCTTCTTTTTCCCAGTACTTAAGCCCCCGGCGCACGTCCTTTTCCGTCTGCTCCAGACGGTCCGCCAAGAGACTGACCGTCAGGCCTTCTTCGCCCGCAAGGCGCAGCAATAAAAGGTAAGTCTTGACGAACTCCCCGTTGGCCGCACACATGTATCGATCGATAAATATATAAGGAACCGGTATAAATCCTGCCGGGTAAACACTTTCAATTCTCATCGCCCAAAGATCCTCCGCTTTTCCGTGCGATACCCCCTGCACGGGAAAGCCTCTTCAGTATAACACAGTTTTTCGGGGATGCAAGAGGACGGGCCGTCCCCAAAAGGGGGCGAAACCCGTCCTGTGGAAAATGTGGAAAAGTGGATAAATCGTCAAAAACCCTTGCCGGAGCTTGTTTTCAGGCACCGGCTTTATCCCCTGTTCAAGGCTGCTTCCCGGCGGTGGACGATGTGCATAAGTCGGAGGCGACCAGCGCATCCGCCACCAGATCAACGTTTCCGCAGCCGGTAGTTATCAACATCTCGCCGTTGACAGCTTTCTCAAAAATAAATTTTTCAATTTCTTCGAAGGTCGGAAGATAGTAGGCTTCGACGCCCCGCTCGTTCAGCGCTTTCACCAGCTGCGAGGCGTGCATGCCCAGATCGTCGGTCTCGCGGGCCGGCATGATATCCGAGATCAGCACCCGGTCGTAGTGCGCCAGCACGTCCACGAACTCATCGAAGCAGTCACGCGTGCGGCTGTAGGTGTAAGGCTGGAAGATGCAGGTCAGCCGGTAGGGATAGCGATGCGCCACTTCCCAGGTCGCGAGGATCTCCTCGGGATGGTGGCCGAAGTCGTCGAAGATCGGGATGTCCTCCCGCAGGATGCCGCGCTTTTCGAAGCGGCGGCGCACGCCCTTAAAGTTCTCGAGCCCCTTTTTAACCGCCTCGAAGGGAATGCCGTCCTCCAGGGCCGCCGCGCCGGCCGCGAGCGCGTTCGTCACGTTGTGCTCGCCGGGCACGTCCAGTTCGATATGCCCCAGACAGGTATCGCCCTTATAGAAATCGAAGCGGCCGAGGCCCAGCTTCGTTTCCCGGATATTCCGCGCGCTGTAATCGGACGTTTCCTGCTTCCCGACCGTGATCACGCGGCAGGGCAGGTC
The DNA here is from genome assembly GCA_017619975.1 of Lachnospiraceae bacterium. Taxonomy (GTDB): domain Bacteria; phylum Bacillota; class Clostridia; order Lachnospirales; family Lachnospiraceae; genus UBA6987. Next base: position 20,486 of record JAFZRH010000053.1, read on the forward strand.
CTTGAAGAGCTCACGGACATCTTCTATCGCGTCCTCCGCGATCAGGATCCCGCCCGGCGCGATATTTTCCGCGTAGCGGCGGAAGGACGCGCGCAGATTTTCCATGTTGTGGAAGAATTCCATGTGATCCGGCCGGATGTTTAAGATGATCCCGACCTTCGGATACATGTGGTGGTAGCTGTTCGAATATTCGCAGGCCTCCGCCACGAAGTACTCGCTGTGCCCCACCCGAAGGTTCCCGCCGATGCTCTCCTGCATGCCGCCGATGGAGACCGTGGGATCCGCACCGGCCGCGACTAAGATTTCCGTCACCATGCCGGTGGTCGTGGTCTTGCCGTGCGTGCCGGAAATGCCGTAGGAGTCCGGATATTGGGCCATAAACTGCCCCAAAAGCTCCGTGCGGTTTAAGATCGGGATGCCGCGGCGGGCCGCCTCCACGTATTCCGGGTTGTCCGGATGCACGGCGGCCGTGTTCACGCAGAAATCGATATCGTCCGAAATGTTCTGCGGGCCCTGGCCGATCATGATTTTTACGCCCTGCTCGCGCAGGCGCAGCGTATTTTTCCCTTCGGATTTGTCCGAGCCGGAAACGTCAAAGCCTTTTTCTTTTAAGAACTGCGCCAGCGAGCTCATGCTGATGCCGCCGATGCCCATGAAATGCACCCGGCAGGGCTTGCTGAAATCTACCCGAAATCCTTTGGAATAGTCCCGATCCGTTGCGATCGCGTTGCCTGCCAGAAAATCTTTTGCCTGATCCATAGTTCTCCTTCCGCCCGGCGCCATGGCCGTACACGAAAATCCGCCCCGATCACGGGACGGATTTATTATAGCGCAGCCCGAAGGGAAGAGCAACAAAAGATTTGAGCGGGGCTACAGACAGAACATCTTTGTCCTATAACCCGAGTTTTCATCAGGGAATGTTAAAATGCAAAAATTCATTTTGTCCGAGAAAGCAGACTTCTCCCGTTTTCGGATCGACCAATTCTATGGTGCCTAAACTGATTCGATACTCTCCCTGGCTCAGCTTCACTGAACGGGGAAGAACACCAATGACGCAGTTGTCTCCCGGCGGCAGTACACGTGCGATGCCTGCTATTACGGCTGTTCCCTGCGACAGATCGGAAAGGGAGGGATATAAAGCTTCATACATTTCACCAAGCGTTTTTTTATACAAAACAGCCGGATCGCCTATGCTCATTTCATACGCCGTGTTATTGATGATAGTAAGGGAGATGCCTCCGCTTTCTGGCAGGTATTGTATCTCCGCATCAATGCTGCCGCCAACGCCTGCCGGATCCAACCGGTCAAGCTTTATTTTCAATATCTTCTCCGCTTCCGGAGAATCGGCGCAGGCATTCAAAAGGACGGTGATCAGAAAAAACAAGATGAGAAGCCTGTACATTATTTTATTTGTTTTTTGCATCCGTTCCCTCCTCCGAAACATTCCGAGCACGGCCTTTCCCCTTCAGATTACTCTCCAACGATTCTTTTTTCCGGGTCCGCATAGCGCATCAACTTTTCAAAAGAATCTGTCGCAGGCAGATACATAAAGACCCGTTTTCCGTCTTTGAGAAAGACGATTTCATAGCCGTTCAGGCTTTTTTCACTATCGTTTTCTGCGTGTTCTTCCCAGACATAATAGCTTTTTTCATCAAAAACAGTTTCTTGAAAACCGTTTTTGACAAACATTTCCAGGCCCTCCCGGGAAAGATATGTCGTACAAGTAAGCATCGTGCGGCGCTCCGCATCATAAGCACTTAACGGCTCTGTACTAACGGCAGGATCCACGGCCTTATACAGAAGAGAAATATAAACGCCGTCGCGCTTGGACACCGAAACAAGCTGATACTCTTCCGGAGGAAGATCGGGAACAAAGAATACTTCCCCCGCGGATCCGGGATCCTGCTTCTGTGCTTCAAGGAAGTCTTCTATACTGCCATAAAAGGACAAATAGTCTATCTCTTCCGCCGGCAGGATCGTACCGGTGCTCTCTTCCGGAAGCGTCGTTTCCGCCGGGTCCGATGATGCCTCCGTGCTGGCCGCCAAGGACTTTGCCGCAGTAATCACCTCTATAAAAACCATAGAAGTATCCGGCAGGGTGAGCGCGGACGTTCCCTCCTGCGCAGGCATCGTCTCTGCGGGCACTGCCCGTCCAAACAGCTTCGGCGCATTCATACCCAGCAGCACGGCCAGCGCCAGCCCGGCGGCCAGCGCCGCATAGCGGGCAGCCTTCGGCCAAAGCGCTTTTTTCTTGCCCGTTTTCGGCGCCTCTGCCTCTTCGATATATTCCGGCCGGATCTTCCCCATGGCCTTCAGCAGATCAGTGTCTTTCATGGTTTAAAACCTTCTTCTTCCAAATAAACCCGCAGACGTTTTCGCAGCCGGTACAGGATGGATTTCACCTTGCTTAAGGAGAAATCATAGCGTGCGGCGATCTCTTCGATCGGTTCCAAGAACCAGTATCTTCGAATGAAGACGCGGCGCTGCTCCGGCGTGCATTCATCCAGGAAGCGATTGATGCACTCAGCCAGAAGCGTTTCTTCGACCGTCTTTTCTACGCTCTCGTTTCCCGGCAGGATCTCCTTCATCTCCTCCGTCAGCTCGCAAAGCTCCGCCTGGCGCTTTAAGCGCGATCGCCTCTGGCATTCGTTGATCGCCAGATTACGGATGATCTCCCCCAAATAAGCGAAGAGATAGGTCCTCGGCTCGTGCGGCGGGATGGACTGCCACGCCTTCAGATACGTATCGTTTTCGCACTCTTCCGCGGCCTGCGGGTCCTGCAGGATGCTGTTTGCCAGGCGGCGCAGACGCGCGCCGTATTTTTCCGCCGTCAGGACAATGGCAGACTCATCGCGCGACAAAAACAGGTCCACGATCCGGGAATCGTCCGTCATGCTCTCTCCTTTCGGCGTACGGTTTTCAAGTGGAAGGCCTTCACTTTCTATTACAACAATTTGCCCGGCGCGGTTGCGCGGCCGCACCGGTTTTTGAAGGTTTTTTAGAAGCTTTTCAACGCTGCCCGGCCAGCCAGTCCTGCCGGGTCATGACGCTCACGTGCCCCGTCCGTTTCTCGTGCATCAGCGGCACATCCACCGCCTCGGAACGCCACTGATAGCGAAAGCCGCACTTCTCCTGGACGCGTTTTGACTTCGTATTGCCCTCATAGTACCCGATCCAGACCTTCTGCATGCCGAGGTCTTCAAAGGCATGGCGGAGCATCTCCCTTACGGCTTCCGGCATGATTCCCTGCCCCCAGAACGGTTTGCCAAGCCAGTATCCCATCTCGCATTCATCGTCCCGGTCGGTCATATCCGTATGACCGTTTAATTTCAGCTCGATCGCCCCGATCGCCTTTCCATCCTCCTTTAGGCAGATCGCATACGCCTCTTTGCCGCCTAAGACGTTCCGGATCACGGAGCGGCTTTCGTCCAGGCTTTTGTGCGCCGGCCATCCGGCGATCGGCCCCACGTCCGGATCACTGGCATAGCGGAACAGATCCTCCGCATCGCCTGCCTCCCAGCGGCGCAGGATCAGCCGCTTCGTCTCAAGGGTTCTTTCTATAAACAGCTCCATGTCCAGACAGTTCCAGCTGCCGATCGGCATCGTACAGTCCCGGCTGCCGCAAAGCTTAAAACCGACCGCTTCATAACAGTGCCTGGCGCTTTCATTCTTTTCAAAAACGCCCAGTCCGATCCTCGAAGCAGGCAGGTGCTCTTTCACATATTCGATCCCGAGCCGCAGCATTTTCGTACCGCAGCTTTGCCCTCTTTTGGAAGGATCCACGATGACAAAGCCGAAGCGGACGGCGCTGTCATCGTCCGGTTCGGGAAAGCGGATGATGAAATGACCGACGATCTCTCCCTTTTCATCCACGGCGGTCAGCGGGAAGAAGCGTCCCGCTTCGATCTGCGACGCATAATTTTGATTGATATCCTCGCCGGTCAGCGGATACTTGTTGTATCGGACCGACGACCACAGGTACAATTCTTCCTCCGAGCGGATCCAGCCGGCGATCACCGACGCATCTTCTCTGACATATTTTCTCAGGATCATTCCGATTTCCTCCCTGCCATCTTATTTTCAAAACTTTTCGGATCCTTTACTGCATCTCTTGAAACTGCTCTTCCAGGATCTGCATCAGCCGCCGCTTGTAAGCCGGGAAGACGGATTCCCGGTGCCGGATCAGCGCCACGTCCGAATCGATGGGGGCGCCCTCCCAGTCGACCGGCAGGATCAGCAGACGCTCTTCTGCCTTCCGGTTCCAGTCCAGACGGCGGCTGAGCCTGGTCATCTGCTGCGGGAGCAGGCAGCCGGCCAGGTCCGTCCGCGCGATGGCATCGAAGGTCTCCAGGCGGTTGGAGGAAAAGACGATCCGGAAAGTCAGGCTCTGCTTTTTTGCGGCCGCATCCAGGATTGCCCGCAGGCGGCTGCCGGCCGGCGCCGAGACGAGCGGAAAGCGGCTGATCTCCCGCAGGCGAATGCCGTTCTGCTGCCAGCGGGCTGCCGCCGCGCCTCTGTTTTCTCCCATGATTTCTGCGAGCAGCGGCCGGGAGACCAGGAAGGAATAGTGTTCCTTCAGCAGCGTCTTTCGTTCCAGCTTTTCGCTGCCGCCCGCCTGCTGGACCACGAGCGCCATATCCAGAAGCCCCCGCTCCACCTGCTGCTCCAGAACGTCGGAGAACTCACCGTTAATCTCCAGTTCCACGTTCGGATATTCACGCTTAAAACGCGCCAGGATCGGCGGAACGATCTCCGAATAACGGGAAAAGGGAACGCCCAGCTTCACCGTACCGACGACCGCTTCGCCTGCATCGTCCAGGGCTTCGCTGATGCCCTGCTCGATCAGGCGGATCTTCTGCAGGGATTCCGCCAGGATGCGGCCGCTTTCGGTTAAGGCAAAATTCGGCCGGCGCTCGAACAGCTTCGTATGATATTCCTCTTCCAGGCTGCGGATGTGGCCGCTGATGCACTGATAGGACACACACTGCTGCTCGGCAGCTTTCTGCATGCTCTTGCACTCGGCTACGGCCAAAAAAGCTTCAAAGCGCTGATTCATTTTTCTCCTTTCCTGCCCTTCCTGCCCTCTCCCGGACGCGGGAGAGGGTGGTGCGAAGCACCGGGTGAGGGCGACTTGTCCGGGACTCCACGCTTCGCGTCCGGACGAACTGTACTGTGACACATACCCCGCCTCGCTGCCTCGATAAAACTTTTCTCGGCCCACTTCAGCGGCCTTCCGGAATGCGAGAGTAGTCAGGCCGCTTCACGGGGCACTCGAAAAGTTTATTCGGGCGCGCTCGGCGCCTTGCCATTACCGGACGCATTCGTCGACGGACTCTCAAATATTCTTTTGCAAATCTATCTTCAGTAAATCACATTTATTCTTCTTCTGCAAGCTGTTTGCAAGATTTTTCTTTCACTTCGGCAAGAAAAAAGCAGTTTGCCTTCCCGGGATTCTCATGCTACACTGTAAGCGAAAACAAGACGGGGCCCTTCCGTGAACGCAAATGGTCCCGCTTCTTACGGAAAAGAAAGGAGCTGTCAGATGGAAAGCTTCAAAGGCAATCACGATCCGTCCAATCCCCAGGAAGCTTATTTTGTCGGCCTTATGAATTCCTGCGGCTACCGCACGGAAGACTTGAAAAAGCCGATCATCGGCATCGCCAATTCGTATACGGACGTCAATCCCGGCCACAAAGCCTTTAAACAGCTGGTCGAATATGTGAAAGAAGGCATCTGGGCTGCCGGCGGCGCGCCGGCCGAGTTTAACGTCCCGGCCCCCTGTGACGGCATGGCCCAGGGCGACGGCATGCATACGATCCTGCCGCAGCGCGATCTCATCGCCTCCTCCATCGAGGCCATGGCCCGCGCGCACGGCTTTGACGGCATGGTCTTTCTTTGCAGCTGCGACAAGATCGTCCCCGGCATGCTGATGGCAGCCGCCGCGTTAAATAAACCCTCCCTGTTTCTGACCGCCGGCAGCATGATCCCCTATGAAGCGCCGGAAGGCACTTACGTGACCCCGGACTTAAAGGAATCCATCGGCGCGCGGAACGTGGACAGGATCGACGAGGCAACCTTCACCCGCTTTAAGGAAAATATCTGCTTCTCCTGCGGCACCTGCTCCATGTACGGCACGGCCAACACCATGGGCGTCTTCACGGAAGCCATCGGCATCTGCCCCATCGATTCCACGACCATGCTGTTTTGCTCCGGTGCGAAATACCGCATGGCGCGGAGCGTCGGCGAGCGGATCGTGGCCCTGACGAAGGAAGGTGTTCGCTTCCGGGATATCGTGACCGAAAAGAGCCTCATCAACGGGCTGCGGCACGTGGCCGCGACCGGCGGTTCCACCAATGCCCAGCTGCACATCTGCGCGCTGGCGAAAGTGATGGGAATCCCGATGGATCTGGGCCGCTTCGACGAGATCCAGCGCGAGGTGCCCTGCGTAGCCAAGTTCAAACCGAGCAGCAAGTACAGCATGGTCGATTACTATAAAGCCGGCGGCGTCGGCGCGACCTTAAGAGCGATCCGGAAATACCTGAACGAAGACTGCCGGCTGGCCATGGGCGGCACAATAGGTGAGTTCTTAGACGCGTTTAACCGGCCAGTAAACCCCGAAATCATCCACACGACGAACGATCCGCTCTACCCGGACGGCTGCTATGCGGTGCTCTACGGGAACTTGGCGCCGGGCGGCTGCCTGGTCAAAAAAAGCGGCGTGGTCCCGGAAATGTTCCACCACCGCGGGCCGGCCGTCTGCTTCGACTCGGAAGACGAGCTGCGCCAGGCCATGGCGAACAAGGAGATCAAGCCCGGCTGCGTGCTGATCATCCGCTATGAAGGACCGAAGGGCGGGCCGGGCATGCGCGAGATGTCCATCCCCGCCGCCATGCTGGTCGGCATGGGCCTGCACACAAGCGTTGCCATGGTGACGGACGGCCGCTACTCCGGCGCTACCCGCGGGCCGTGCATCGGTCACGTAACACCTGAAGCCTGGGACGGCGGGCCCATCGCCGCCGTGAAGAACGGGGATATGATCGAGATCGATATCGACGCGCACCGCATCCATCTGGAGGTGAGCGATGAGGAGATCTGCCGGCGGCTGAGAGAAGTTAAGCGGCCGCAGAACCATCCGGCCACCGGGTTCATGAAAGCCTACCGCGAGATCGTGGGCGGCGTGAATGTGGGCTGCACCTGGCTGTACGGTCGGGAATAAACTTTTCAAGCGCCCCTTGAGGCGACCTGACCTCAGACGTTCTGTATTCAGAAAGGTCGCCGAAGCGGGCTGAGGAAAGGATTCGTCCGGACGCGAAGAGGGGAAAGCCCTGGCAAGGCAGGGAAGGACAAGCCCTCGTCAGGGGGCAAGAAAGGAGAACCGTATGAAGTGCCTGATCATTGACTATATTGACGACGAGATCTTCCGCGAATTTCAGAAATACATGGACGTGGATCTCATGATGCTGCCCACCAAAAAGACACTGATCAAGATCATCGAGCCCTACGATGTCCTGATCATGCGCACCGATCCGAAGATCGACGAAGAAGTTCTGGACGCCGCCAAAAACCTGCGTTTCATCGGCGTCTGCTCCACAGGCCTCAATCATATCGATCTGGACGCCGCCAAAGCGCGCGGGATCATCATCCAGAACGCGCCCGGCATCAACGCGAACGGCGTCGCCGAGCTCACCCTCTGCAAGATGCTGGAGCTCGCGCGCAGTACCATTCAGTCCAACCATGAGGTCCAGGACCGCCGCCAGTGGAATAAGTACAAATATCTTGGCATTGAGCTGGCCGGCAAAACTGTCGGCATCATCGGCTTCGGCTCCATCGGTCAGCGTGTCGGCGAGCTCTGCCGCGTCTTCGGCATGCAGGTCCTCGCCTACAATCCGCACGGCAAGCCGGCAGAATACTTCGAAGCCCGCGGCGCTGTCCCCGTTGATATGGACACGCTTCTGCGCAACTCCGATTTTATCACGATTCACGCGCCGCTCACGGAGGAAACGAAGGGCATGATCTCCGCGCAGGAGATCGTCCGCATGAAGATCGGCGCTTATGTGATCAACATGAGCCGGGGCGGCATCGTGGTGGAACAGGATATGTACGCGGCACTCATCTCCGGCCAGCTGGGCGGCTACGCCGCCGACGTCATGGAGCAGGAGCTGGAAGGCCAGCGAGCCTCCATGTCCTCACCGCTCATCGGCTGCGACCGCTTTATCGTCTCGCCCCACTCCGGCGGTCAGACGAAGGATGCCGTCTCCAAGCTCAGCCGTTTTATCTTTGAAAAATGCAATGAAGCCCTGCACTTCAAATGAGACTTGTCGGATCCGCTTGAAAAACGGATAGAGCCTGCTCTCGCTGTAGCCTCTCCCAATACATCGAAAGGAGAAGGAAGAGACTTATTCTCTGCGTTGTTTTTTTCGTTTTAAAACAACACCTGCTGTCAACAGCGGAAGAAACACCGCCACAACAATCAGAAAAGCCCGCTCAAACGAGGTGCCCGGATGCAAAGAAAGCTGAAGAACCGAACCACCGAGAGCGCGAGAGAGAGAATCATCGTTTTCCCTCATCTGTTCAAGAAATATATTATGTTCTGCCCGGACAGCTGCCACGGCTTCTTCTCCCGTTATAAGCTCATGATAATCCCGAACTTTCAGCTGTTCTTCATTGAATGAGTACGGATTCACATACATCACTCGTTCGTCGCCGTAGAAAGAGTAATAAAGAAAATAGTCCGCATATCCGTAATGAACAACAATCAGATCGTCCGAATTACCGGATTTTCGGATCAGTTCCCGCATTTTATTGACGCACCGACTGAAATCAGATGATTCGGCTCCGCCACCGGAGCCAAGTCCGTTTTCAAGAGAATCATATATTTGAAGTGAAGCTACAACTGTTCCATCAGATTCCGTAATCAAATATTTCCACATAGCTTCTTCTCCAATCAGATCCGAAAAACTGGCTGCCGCAGAAAGATTTTCTTTCATCCGATAAACAGGAAAGCCTTCACCGAGAACTAATTCAGACGGATCAACAAACGTTTTCAGTCCGATCGATTCCGCCATTGCCAGGAAAGTGCGAAACGCCGTACTCTCCGCATATTGCTGAATTTTGTCCGGAATCACCTGCGCCTGCACTTTTGATGGAGCAGCAGAAACAATAAATAAAATCGCAGCAATGAACAGAATACTTTTGTTTCTCATAATTTTACCTCCATTACTTTTCAGAGTTAAGTTTAATAATAGAGTTCATTAGTCATTCATTATAAATCGCTTGAATTTCCCCCAAGCCACGCCCTCTCTATACTATATAACAAGCAAGAATGTGAAAATGTCGGAAAAGCATTTCGTTTTATAATTGCCTTTAATGATTGCATATCTTCCGCCGCTTTCAAAGAATCATCCATTAATCTCCAATAGGCTTCAATGTCTTGAGCAGGTCTGTGCCTTTGACAAATAACGGCACGTCACCATCGGTAAATGAAATGCTAAGCAGATACTGCCGATCCACCTCATAAATGTAAATATATATTCCCGACCCGACATTTACTGTGTCGCCAAGGAATTTAAGAATATCTTCTCCGGTCATTGTCGGTGTCAATTCTTTAATCTGATCTGATGTTACTTTCGTCGGAGCAGCGAAAAACACTCCGGTAACCGTCTCTAAGCCGATAGAATCAATATCCGTCAACTCACGCCCTATTGCTCTTCCAAGCAGATCCTCGCTATCTGTTTCGTTAGACACCGTGGAAACAATACTGCTTTTTCCGGGAATTATTCTGTCAGGTTTAAGCCATTTCTGATAAATAGTCAGACCAACAACCGAGATGACAAAACAGGCCGCAATCAGAACCACCCATATACGCATCCGCTTTACAGGTATTTGACTGAAATATTTTATCTCATCGTTTTTTCTTTTCCGGATAGTATCAGACTCTGTCTCCTGCGACGCCATCCAAAGAATATTCTCCCACATTCTCCCCTTCGTTCCTTCGGCAGGCTCTATGGCATTAATCGAAGCCTGAATACGGTTTGCAACGTGTTTATTCACTGTAAATCACCTTTCTTCCAAAACTGTTTTCAACAGATTTCTCGCATCCCTCATTTGGTTTCTTATTGTTGAAGGAGGTCTGTTAAGCAAAACCGCAATCTCTTTTGTAGAATAACCTTCATAATAGTATAGCCAGATTACCTCTTTTAGTTTTGGCGGCAAATGAATAACGGCCTCAAGAACATCCGAATAATCTGTTGTTTCAGGCGTGACAAGCTCGGGAATCCCGTCATCCTCAACAGAGACAATGTTTCTGTGATAATAACTGTTCAGTTTATTTATACAGAGATTCATGGATGTGATTGTCAGCCATTTTCTCTCATGCATATTGTCTTTGAATTGATAATGATTTTTCAGCACCTTAACAAAGACGTCCTGAGCACAGTCCTCGGCGTCAGCAATATTATTCATATAAGTAAAACACAGTCGGAAGACATATTTCCAGTGTCTCTCATAGAACGCTTCGAAATCTTCATACGCATTCAATTCTTTTTTCGACATGTTAAAACCCTCTTTATATTATTATAACAAGTTATCTTTCAGAAATGTCGGATTCATTTTCAATGATTGTGATACATTTTTACAGTTCCTCCTGTGTTTGAAAGGAGTCTTGACATATTTCACAAGTGGATTTATAATTTATTCCACAAGTAGAATATGAAAGGAGGGCTTCTATGTTAAAGCACGGCATTCTGGGACTGATCTGCAGCGGCGACAAAACCGGTTACCAGATCATGACGGTATTCCGGGATTCTCTTAAGTATTTCTGGACCGCGCAGACCAGTCAGATCTACCGGGAACTGCAGACAATGGAAAAAGCCGGCTGGATCAGTGTCCGGCATGTTTTACAGACGGGAAAGCCGGATAAAAACGTCTTTTCCGCAACACCGGCCGGACGCGAAGAACTGCAGAGATGGCTTCGCGCCGACAATCTGCCGGAAACCGTCCGGAATCCACTTCTGATGAAGACCTTTTTTCTGGGTGAACGGCCGCTGGAAGAAAATATCGCTTTCTTCCATTCACTTCGGGAAGCATCCGTTTTTCCCGATGACGGAAAACAGGCATCGGCTGCGGCCGAGCTGTATCGGCAGGCCCTCGCGCATCCCGAAAAAGCCATCTACTGGAAACTCACGATCGAATACGGCCGCCTTTATGAAAAAATGCACCGCGAGTGGTGTGAACTTTGTTTAAAGGAGCTGGAAGCCCTGCGGCAGCTGCAAAGCGGAGCCGGACAGAGCGGCACGGCAGCCGCTGATACAAAGGAGGAAGAAGCATGAAAGTAATTCTGCACGATCTGGATCCGCAGTGGGAAGAGCGGATCCTGACTCACTGTGACCGGGTGATCACCGCGGACGGAAAATACGCGGCCTGCCAGGGCTGCTTCGGCTGCTGGACCAAGCACCCGGCGGAGTGCTTTATGAAAGATAAACTGAAAGAAGCCTGCCGCATCATCGGGCAGGCGGACGAGCTTGTCATCATCACGAAAAATCTGTACGGCGGCTACAGTGCGAACGTGAAAAACGTACTGGACCGCTCGATTGGGACCTCGACCCCGTTCAGCACCTACCGCGGCCGGCAGATGCATCATACGCTGCGCTACGGAAAGCATGATCTCTGGAAGGTGATCGTATACGGTGAGATCAGCGAAGCCGAAAAAGAAAGCTTCCGTCTGCTGGCGGAACGCAATGCGCTGAACGACGGCTACGCGCGTTCCGAAGTGCAGTTCGTTCAGGATCTTACGGAAGGGGAGGCACTGTTATGAAGACAGTCTTTATCAATTGCAGTCCCAAAAAGCGCTTCTGCGCTTCAGCCTATTTTCTCTTTCTGCAGCGCCTTTTTACGGGCGGGAAAAAAGTGACGGAAAAGCTGCGCACGCCGGCGGATTTCGATCACATCCTGAAACAGTTTGACGGCGCGCAGGCGGTCGTGTTCGCTCTTCCGCTCTATGTGGACAGCATCCCGTCCCATGTGCTGCGCTTTCTGGAAAAAGCGGAAGCATACTGTAAAGAAAACAACCTGAAACTTTCCGTTTACTGCATCGCCAACAACGGGTTTATCGAGGGCCGGCAAAACGAGCCGCTGATGCAGGGTTTCGAGCATTTCTGCACCCGTGCGGGCCTTGCCTGGGGCGGCGGCGTCGGGATCGGCGGCGGCGTGATGCTGAACGTGACGCGCATCCTTTTCGGAGTGGATATCGCCCTGCTGGTCCTGAACACGGTCTTAAGTGCGGTGCAGACCGGCAACTTCTTCCCGAAAGGCGCCTGGATCAGCTTCGCGCAAAACGCCGCGCTGCTGCTCTACTTTAACGCCGGCGTGCTGGTATATCTGGCCCGTCTGGGCTCCTGTATCCGCAAGAGAAGCTTCGGCGGCAAAAAGTACACGCGGATCCTGATCCCGTCCTTCCTCTTCATCCTGTTTGCGGATATTTTCTTTATTATCATCTCCCTGTTTGAGGGCGGTCTCTTCCGCGGCTGGCTTCAGAAAAAACAGCCCACATAAAGCCTGACGGACCGGAAGAAAGCGTCGGCGGACCGGCCCGGCAAGGTGACAAATCCGTCCGGATCTGCTATGATAGTTTTCAGAGGTGGACCGAAATGCTGATTGCTGATAAATGGACCGAATACGAAGTGCTGGACGCCGGCAGCGGCGAAAAGCTGGAACGCTGGGGCGATTACACCCTGATTCGCCCGGACCCGCAGGTCATCTGGGAACGGGACGGGAACCTGCCCGGCTGGAAAAAGCCGAATGCGCACTATCACCGCTCCGCAAAAGGCGGCGGCGAGTGGGAATTTTTTGATCTTCCGGACGAATGGGTGCTGTCCTACGCGCCGCTGGATCTCAGGTTTCACTTAAAGCCTTTCAAATTCAAGCACACCGGCCTCTTCCCGGAACAGGCCGCCAACTGGGACTGGTTCTCCGAAAAGATCCGCTCGGCGGGCCGCCCGATCCGGGTCTTAAACCTCTTTGCCTATACCGGCGGCGCGACGTTGGCCGCCGCGCGGGCCGGCGCATCGGTCACGCACGTAGACGCCTCCAAGGGCATGGTCGGCTGGGCCAGGGAAAACGCGCAGCTCTCCGGTCTCGGCGAAGCGCCGATCCGCTATATTGTGGATGACTGCCTGAAATTCGTGGAGCGGGAAAAAAGACGCGGCAAGACCTACGACGCCGTCATCATGGATCCGCCCTCCTACGGCCGCGGCCCGAACGGCGAGCTCTGGAAGCTGGAAGAGACCGTACATCCGCTGATCAAAGCCTGCACCGCGATCTTAAGCGAAGAGCCGCTCTTCTTCCTCATCAACGCCTATACCACCGGCCTGCAGCCGGGCGTGTTAAGCTATTTCCTGAAGACCGAGCTGCAGGAAAAGTACGGCGGACGCGTGAGCGCCGACGAGGTCGGCCTGCCCATCACGGGAACAAAAAAGGCCCGGGATCTGGGCCTTGTGCTTCCCTGCGGCGCCGCCGGCAGGTGGTGCAAATAGTCGAAGCGCCGCCTGCGGCGGATGAAGCGAGACTATTTGCTTGACATCGTCCGAAAAAACGAGCGGGCAGCGAAGTTTTTTCGCTGACGATGGAGGGGGCATAGCCGAAGCGCTGCCAGCGGCACAGTGCCAAAAGGAACCGTCCCCTTTGGCACCTTAGTAGAACATCTTCTTGTACATCGTGCGGCGCAGGGGCAGGATAAAGGATGCCACGAAGAGGAAAATTCCGAAAAGCCCGAACAGCGCCGCCGTATAGATCGACCAGTTGAACATCGGCAACCGGAAGGCCAGATGCAGAAAGAATTCGACCAGCATGGTCGCGCCGCCTAAAAGAAAGAAATACACGCCCGAAAGCCGCAGCTTGATCCGCGGCTTTATTTTGATGACCGCCAGCCCGTAGCCCAGGAAGGCAAACAGGAATAAAAGCCCTGTCACCGGGAAGGCAAAGGGCAGAAACCAGCTGCCGCCGGTATACAGGCAGATGAAAAGCGTCAGCCCCTCCAGCGCCGCAAAGCTCACCGGCAGGAAGATCAGCGGATAATAACGCACAAACCACAGCGGCAGGACCGCCGTCAGATAAAAGAACAGGATGCCGGCCAGCACGTAGGCGGACCAGGCCAGGCGTCCGTAATAGACCAGGCAGGCCGTCGTGCAGCCGATGATGACCCCGGCCAGAATGCAGGTGAGAACACCCAGCACCCAGTATTTTCCGCTGTTTTCCTTTTCCGGATACAGGCCCGGATTGTAGTGCGGGTTCTTTTTTTGCGGTTTCGGATCCCAGACCGGCGTGCCGCATAAGGGGCAGGCCGCCGTTCCCTTCTCCAGTTCCACGCCGCAGCGCATACAGTACATGTCAGTCCTCCTTAAGGGGCGGCGTCCCCTCTTCGATCATCACCGGGATCCCGCGCTGAACCAGCCGTGTAAAGAAACGCCGCTCCAGCTCCGTGTCCCGGATATTGCGGATCATATTGATGCAGGTGAGATCCCCGTAGGAAGCCACCGAGCAGTTGTTCGGATACGAGATCTGCACGCCGATCATGAAATCCACGCGCTTTACGAAGGGTTCCATTTCCGCCGGCAGCTCCACGCGGCCCAGATTCGAAAGATTGATGCAGCCTTTCTTTTCTCCGACCTGCCGGTACACGCCCCGCATGATCGGATTCTTTAAGAAGAGCGGCACCAGCCGGATGCTTAAAAGGCGCTGCAGGTTCACATTGGCCGCGACCCGGGCCGCCATCTTTTCCGGGACCAGCTCCAGCGCCATCTGGCGGTCATACTCCCGGCAGAGCTCTTCGACGCTGTAAGCTTTCAGGCGGGGATCCACGCCGACGTTTAAGGCCAGCGTGAAGTTGCGCAGCGTATCCGTCTGAAAGACCTTCCGAAGATTGATCGGGACCGTGATCTTGACCGGCCGCCACTTCTTTTCCTTCACATGGCAGGCCTGTATCTCAATGATCGTCTCCATCATCACGGCGGCAAGATACCCCGTCACGGTGCTGCCGGCCTTGCGTGCCTTTTCCCGCAGGATCTTTGTCGATACCAGCCCGGTGATGATATGCCGCTCGCCGCCGGGTTCCCGCATGCCGCTTAAGCGATAGGCCGTTTCCTCCTTCCGGCTCATGGCATATTTGCCGCCGGTCTTCTGGAAAGCGTCCTCCGTCTCCCATTCCGCCGGCTTCGTCCGATGATCCAGCACGCCTTTTTCCGGCGGGACACTGATGCCGTATTTCAGCTCCAGATAGCGGGCGGTCAGCGTTTTGACGTAAGTGAGACCGCCGCCGCCGTCCGTCACCACGTGAAAAAATTCCACGGCAATGCGCTTTTCATGATAAAACACCCGAAAGCAGCAGCGTTTCTGCTCCTTTGCGGACATATGCGTTAAGGGAAAGGCGTATTCCGGCCGGACCTGCGGCAGCGTTTTTACCTGCTCCAGAAAATACCAGAACAGGCCGCGCCCCAGCCGCACGTACAGAGAAGGAAAGCGGGGAAACAGATCCTCCACCGCCTGCTGCAAGAGAGCCGGATCCACTTCTTCCGAAAGATCCACTGAGATCCGGAAGGTATTGACCCACTGCCGGCTGCGGATCGCCGGAAAGATCAGCGCCGCGTTATCCAGTCTCATCCATTTCCGGTTCACAGCTCCTGCCTCCTTTCCGTGATTGGCCCGTCCGGACGGTTTTGCTATCATAACATATTTCTCCCGGAAACGAAAGAGGCCCGCATGGGGCCTCCGGGAAGCTGTCTGATCTCTGTCTTTTCCGTATTTTCTTCTATCCCAGAGTGATTTGCTCCAGGATGTCCGGTTCGCCGATCCCGAGCCGCAGGCACATATCACGGTAGAAGGACGGCTCGCCGCTGGTCGCCACCTCCAGCTGCCCCCGGTGGCCCTGCCGCAGCAGGCCGTTTTCGGCCAGCCAGTTTTTGATATCTTCCGCCTGCGCATGGGCGGGATCCAGGAAAACCACGTCGGGCGCCGCCTTTTCGAACTCCTCCTGCACGATCGGATAATGCGTACAGCCTAAGATCACATACTTCGGATGCCCCTTGGCAAAGAGACGCTCCATATTGGCGCGGACGTTGGCCGGCACTTCGGCAAAGCGTCCCTGATCCAGCGTGGAAGCCAGATTGTGATTGCTGGCCGTATAGACCGGCAGATTCGGACAGCGCTCATCGATCAGCTTCTGGTACAGGCCGGAATTGGCGGTGAATTCCGTGCAGACCAGGCCGACTTCTTTCAGATTCCGGCGGGCAACGTCGTCGGCTGCCGCCTGGACGATACTGAAGATCCGCGTATGCCGGGCCGGCGCGTACTCGTCATACAGGGTGGAAAGCGTATTGCAGGCCACGGCGATCGCCTTTACCTGTCTTTCTTCCATAAAATCCAGGATCTTGTTCATCAGTCTCAGGATATCTTCCTTCGTGCGGTTGCCGTAAGGGCAGTTGGCACTGTCTCCGAAATACAGAAGATCCTCCCCGGGCAGCAATGCTTTCAGACTTTGCATGACGGTCAGCCCGCCCACACCGGAATCCAGTACGCCGATCGGCCGGTCAATTTTTATCTCGTTCATCTTTCCAACACCTTTCTTCCGTCACTCACCGCGCATGCCTTTCCAGGCCAGCACGTATTCCACGATCTCCAGCTGTTCCTCCACCCGATGCGTGATCGGATAGCCGCGGAAAGTTTCCACTGTCAGGATCGGAATCTTCAGTTCTGTCGTTACCGTATAATTCAGGCTGCCGTTCGGCGCGGGGCCGTTGTAGCCGAAGGACTCAAAGCAGATCTCCCCCTCGTCGATGGCATCCAGCAGATCAAAGAAAAGATCTCCGAAATCTTCCGTGACCGTGAGGCTTGTGAAGATCAGGGAGCTGCCAAGGAAATCCCGGCCTTCCTGAACCGTGATCGCCTCGTGAAGATCGAGAACAAATTCCGGCGATTTTTCCCGGATATCCGCATAGATCGCAGCCGCCAGACGGCCGGACTGAGAATCGGCCGAGCCGGGATACGAACGGTTTAAATCTTCTTTTCCCGTCACATAGCGGCGGTTCGCCGCCGCGCCCTGCCTATTGGCTATGCTTAACACGTACAGGTCTCCGCAGGAGATCGTTGCCTCCCGGAGCAAAAGGCCCGCATACCAGCCGGCTTTCTCATCGCCGTGCGTCCCGGCTACCAGATAGATCACCGGGCCGGCCTTCTCCGAATGGATATGCCAGACCTCTGTCTGGATCGCTTCTCCTTCACAGAGCCGATACGTTTCCCGGCTTACCGGAAAACTTTTTTCAAAAGACGGTCCGAAGTCCAAAAGCGCATATTTTCTATCGGAAGGCTGCTTTCCGGCTCGATCGCCCGCTTGTCCTTGACCCAAAAAACAGTGCCGTTGATCAAAACCGTCTTCGCGCCGTCTTCCCGCGTCTCTGACACGAAAGCCGTTGTGGGCTCTGCCGTACTTTCCGGCTGTGATTCAGTCTCTGTTACTACAGCGATCACCGTTTCCGCTGCCGTCTCCGGCTGTGTTTCAAAAACCGTACTTACCGCCGCCGTATCTGAAGCAGGCTCCTCCTGCACGCTGCCGCTGACGGTCGGATCCGGCCTGCCGCTCTCTGTCAGCACCGGAGAACTCTCCGTTCCCCCGGAACCGCAGCCGCCAAGCAGCAGCAAACAAAGCAGTCCGCACAGGAACCGCCGGAAGGCTGTTCGCTTCTTCATCATGAATGCTCCTGTTTATTTCAGCCAGTCGCCCACCGAAGCGCTGATTAAATCATTATACTGTGGCAGACCGGTCATTTCAATCGTGTATTCATCACCGAAGACCCAGCCGAGAGCCTCCGCATAAACCTGAATGGCCTGCAGATGCCGTCCGCATCGTTCCTCGACCGCCACCCCGTTTTCATCGTACGGGATGTAAAGATAGCCCAGTTCCGACGCTTTGACGTAGCAGGGATCCTTCCCCATAAGGGCCAATTCTGCATTGGTCGCCCCGCGGATCCGGCCCTGGCAGGGATTCGCTGTTTCCATCAGCAGTGCCAGGGTATTGGTATAGTCTCCCAGTTCACGGTGTGTCAAACCGTGCAGATTGACGGGTGAGACCTCCATCCGCATGGAAATGCCCAGATCGTCCAGCTCCAGGCTGGCGTCGCCGGAGAGCTTCATGGCACGTTCGTGCAGCACGGACGAATTGATATTCGGATATTCCGGAGAGGCCTCATGCAGATCGATGGTCAGATCGATCGCATTCGTGTTGATAAAGTTCCGGATCGCACAGGCAACGCGTTCCGTAAAGTTCCCGTTCTCCCGCCCCGGATAGGAGCGGTTCAGGTTCCGGGTCTCCGCGCCGGAAAGTCCCTGTCCCGAAGGATAATGTGTATACAGATCCGGATCCGGCCACTGATCCACCGGATTGGTCGCACGGGAGCCGTAGACAACCGTTCTTGTTCCGTTTGCTGTCGGGATCTCAATGTACATGGGAGAGGCTTCCTGCGGGAAATTGTTGGTAAAACCGCTGTTGTTTGCCCGGGGGATCACATAGACCGTCCCCCTTGTCACCTTCAGGTTCTCCACCATGATAATGGCGGAAAGATGGCCTGCCAGTTCATCCGCGTGCGTACCGCCCATGACCAGCATTGAACCGCCGTCCTGTTCTCCGCGGAAGACGTAGATCTCCGTATCTCCCGCCGTTCCTTTTAAAGACGGCAGATAATCGCTTAAATGCTGGATCTCCGTACCGTCCGGGGCTTTGATCTCTTCCCGATAGGTCCGGAAGCGGTAGAATTCCCAGCCGGTGATGCCGGCAACGGTCAGAATCAGCACCAGACAGATCAGATTTTTCACCAGCTTGTTTTTCAGAAAGGCAGGCGCTTTCTTTTCTTCCTTCATAAGCACCTCCTTTTTATTTGATCATCAGGACCCGCAGAAGCAGCGGGATCATTACAAAACAGGCGCAGAGCTTCATCTGCATCTTTTCTTCCTTCCAGAGCTCCCGTCCGGTCAGGACCAGGATCAGGAGCGCGATGCCGCGGTAAATCCATGTCAGTAGCATTTCACGCCTCCTCTACAGCAGAACGCCGGCGATCTGTTTGGAAAACAGAATGTATAAAACCGCATAGACCAGACTGACAGCGATCGGCAGCAGGCTTCGGCGCACGACCCGGCTGTAAGGCTCGACACCGGCGGTTTTCGCCGCGATCCGCCCGGCCAGCGCAGCCGGCGGAATAAAGTCGCCCATGGCTGCCATCAGAGACAGACCGCAGATCGCGATGGTGATATCCGTCTGCGCCAGCAGCGCCAGAGAAAAAGGAACACCCAGCACGGAGGCGGAACCGAAGCAGGAGATCGCGCCGAAAAGCGGCATCGTGACAGCAGCCACAAGAATCATAACCGTCTGCGGCAGACTCAGTCCTCCGGCAACGATGAGCCCTCTGACACCGGTCAATGTCATCACTTCGATAAACATACCGACTGCCATCAGGATCCCCATGACCGGCAGACAGCTGTGAACGGCATCCTGCAGTGTGGCGATCAGCGGCAGCTTTTTTCCGCTCAGGAAGCCGAAAGCGGCGCTGATCAGGAACATCAGCGGCATGGCCATATCGGGAATCAGCTTGAAGACCCGGGTCAGAACGATCAACAGCACCAGTACGATGACCGGAATAAACAAACGCCAGCTGTATTTCCTGTCCGCCTTCTCCCCCAGATGGGCTGTTATTTCTTCTTTTGTGAGCTTTTTGGCTTTTTTCAGCCCCATGATCAGGGTCAGCAGGATCGCCAGCGGCAGCACCAGCAGCAGGAGCGGCAGCTCAAATGAGACAAAGGGAACATCCACACCGCTGCAGATCATCAGCGCCGGCAGATTGACCGGCGGCGCGATCATGCCCAGAATGGCCCCGTAAGCCACTAAAGACGCCGTCGTGACCGCATCGATCCCCAGCATCAGCATGACCGGCGCCACAATGCTCCCGACAGATAGAACTGCCGCCGTCGAAGAGCCCGTAACCATGCCCGGCAGCATCATCAGGACGGTCAGGCAGATCAGAAGCAGGGCCGGACGCCGGTAAAAGCGCCGCAGAATCACGGTGGAGATCGCCTCCAGCGTCCCGATCGCCTCGATTACCTTCATAAAGATCATTGCCGTCGCGATCACCAGGATCGTATCCAGATACGAAAAAGACCCTTCCACCAGATAGCGCAGTCCCAGACCGTTCCCGCTTACCAGACAGCCTGCCAGCGCTGCACAGGCCAGGCAGAGACTGATATGCAGCTTTACCGCAAAGCACAGAACGGCAAAGACCGCCGCCATGACCAGCAAAGCCAGTATACTTGCTTTCACCGTGTTTCCTCCGAATTATTTGCCGAAGAGCTGTTTGATAATGTCCGTTCCTTCTTTCTGCTTCTCGATATAGAAGTAGGGCGTGCCGTTCTTTTCCAGAATATCCTTCATCATACCGTCTTCGTCGCCTTCCCGCACGATGATCGCCGCATTGCAGGCGTCCATGGCATCCGGGATAAAACGGTCGGAAAGAGTGCCGCGCCGGGTCTGGCCTCCCACATGCAGGGCCAGGATCGGGATGTTCTTTCCCTTCGCCGCATCGATCAGCTCCTGAACGCGGGCCAGTTCCTGCTCTTCCTTGATACCGGCCTGTCCCAAGCCCTTGGAAGATCCGCCGGCAACAAGGACCAGACATTTAAACTCTGCCAGATCATCCGGTCCGGCCATCTTGATGACTTCACATTCGATACCGGCGCGTGTCAGCAGGGTCTCGGCCACGGTACCGTCCGCGCTCTGGCCGGCGGTCGTGACCAGAACCGGTCCTTCAAAAAGAGCCTGTACAGCAGAGGGCTGAGATTCGGGAGCACTGCTGTCAGCCGGAACATTTGCCGCCGTGCTTTCCGCAGGCTGGGCCGCCTTTGTCGTTTCGGCGGGCTGCGCCGTGCTCTGCGGCGGATTGGTCGCAGGCACCGTGGGCGCCGGTTCACTGCCGCAGGCCGCAAGACTCAGCAGCATCAGAAAGGCCAGAATGATTGCGCATAACTTTTTCATCGTAATTGATCTCCTTCTCTTTTCTTATCATGAACGCTTTTCGAAAAGACGCGGTGTCTTTCGTTTCGCTGTCTCAGTATCCGATGGCTTTGCCGTCCCGGCGCGGATCTGCCGCGCCGTAGATGACGCCGTCTTTATACTCTATCGCCTGCACGGAGCCGTAAATCTTGTCGAAATCGTCCGACCCATGTACCGAATAGCCCATCTTCTTTAACGCTTCGATAACGGCTTCGTCAAATCGGCTCTCATAACCGAAGGAACGCTCCGTATCGTTGAAAACACGCGGCTGATTGACCGCTTCCTGGATCTCCATGCCGAAGTCCAGTACATCCACAAGGATCTGCGTCAGGGTGGTGATGATCTTGCGGGAGCCGGGGCTGCCCAGCACCAGGAAAGGCCTGCCTTCGGGATCCAATACCATTGAAGGACTCATGGAGCTGTTGGGTGTCTTGCCGGGCTCGCACTTGTTGTTGGAGTTGACGCTTGTAGAAAAGGCCGCCATAACGTTGTTCAGGACGATGCCGTATTTCCCTACACAGATCTTGGAACCGAAAATGCCGTTGACGGTCTGTGTGCAGGCCACCATGTTGCCCTCCGCGTCCGCCACGGAAAAATGCGTGGTATCCTGCGACTCACCTGCGTCAAAATAATCATAAACACTGAGCTTTTCCGCTTTTTTCGTGGTACCGAACTCGATCTGACCTGCCCGGGCTTTGGCAAACGCCTTGCTCAGCAGGTGATCCAGCGGGATATCCGCATAATCCGGGTCGCCCAGATTGTCAAAACGGTCCCTGTATACCAGCTGGAAGAGCTCTCCGTACAGATTCAGCAGCTTTTCGGAGCCGAAGCCCATTTCCTTCACATCGAAGTTCTCCAGAATATTCATAGCTTCCATGACAGAAGCGCCCCCGAAAGGCGTCGTCAGAATCGTATAGCCGCGGTAGCTGCCCCTTACCACGTCCAGCTCGCGCACCCGGCGGTTTGCCAGATCCTCTACCGTCATCAGACCGCCGTTTTCATCCAGTGTTTCAATGATCGCCTCTGCGATCTCACCGGTATAGAATCCGTCCGGCCCTTCAGCCGCGATCTTCCGCAAAGCCGCCGCCTGCGGCAGATTGGTCAGGCGGTCGCCGATCTCATAGAGGAAACCGTCGTCCAGATAGATCTCCCTGAGGCCCGGATCCTCCGTCAGATAGTCGTAGGTATCGAGCATATCCTTATAGAGAGTCGGCGTGATGTAATATCCTTCCTCGGCCAGACGGATGGCCGGCGCCAGGATCTGCTCCCAGCTGACCTTGCCCGAACCATAATTTGTATAAGCCGTCCACAGCCCTTCCACTTCCAGCGGTACCGTAACGGAACGGGCGCCGTATTCCGCGCCGCCCCAGCTCTGGCTGGTCGCCGCCGCCGGTGCTGTCCCCCGGAAATCCAGGAAGTGTGCCTGACCGTCTGCCGTATAGATCAGCATATGACCGCCGCCCCCGATCCCGGAGGCGTTCGGTTCCACCACGGAGAGAGCAAAAGCCGATGCTACGGCCGCGTCAATCGCGTTGCCGCCCAGCTCCAGAATCTCCATACCGGCACAGGATGCCTCATATTTGGCCGTCGCGACCATGCCGACCTGACCGGTGTCGCCGCGTCCCTCGCGGCTTACATGATTGCTCTCATCCCAGAGATACCAGCCTTTTCCGTCGGTGACAACGCCGCTTGCCGGCAGCGGATCCGTCGGTGCCTCGCTGCTTTCGACCGGCTGCGGCTCCGTCTCGATCGGTGCGGTCTGGCTCGGCTGCGGCTCCGTCTGAGCCGGCTGCGCAGGCACGGAAGTTTCTGCCGCCGTACTGCTTTCGGCAGGAACCGCCGTCGTACCGGCAGGCTGCTGTCCGCAGGCCGTCATCGTCAGTCCCATGACTGCCGCCAGCACCCAGGCCAGAAATCTCTTTTGCTTCTGATTCTTTCTCATCTCGTTTTCCCTCCTGCTCTCAGTAGGCTAACGCTTTGCCGTCCCGCCGGGGATCCGCTCCGCCCAGCATCCTGTCCGGGCCGAACTGAACGCCCTGTACCGCGCCGTAGCTGTGATAATACGCGTTCACTGCCTGCGTTTCATAGCCCAGCGCTTCCATTTGTCCTATTACCTCTGCGCCGAAACGGTCTTCATACCGGAAGATCCCGTCGGTATCCACATAGATGCGCGGCGCGTCGACGGCGGCCTGCAGATCCATTCCGTAATCGATCACGTTGCTGATGACCTGCGTTACGGTGGTGATGATCCGCACGGAGCCGGGGCTGCCCAGCACCAGGAACGGTTTGCCCTCCGGATCCAGGAGGATCGTAGGGCTCATGGAGCTTAAGGGCGTTTTGCCCGGCGCGATGGCGTTCGGTGATTCGGGATCCGCGGAGAAATCTCCCATCTCGTCATTGAGGACGAAGCCCCGTCCCGGTACGGCCAGCTTGGCCCCGAAGGCCAGATTGACGGTCTGCGTCACGGCAACCATGTTGCCGGCCGCGTCCGCCACCGAGAAATGCGTGGTGTCGGTGTGTTCATAATCCCAGGGATCGATATCTGAAAAATCGGCGCGGGCGGCCGGATCGAACTGCGCCGCCACGGCTTTCGCGTAATCCCGGGAGATCAGCCCTTCCTGCGGAACCGCCACATAGTTCGGATCGCCCATATAGGCAGCCCGGTCTTTGAAGATCCACTGGAAGGTCTGTGCTTTCAGATGCAGCTCTTCGGCCGAACCGAAGCCGAAAGAAGCCAGATCAAAGTTTTCGAGAATATTCAGTGCTTCGATCACGTGCGTTCCGCCGGAAGACGGAAGGGGACTCGAGAGCACCGTATATCCGCGGTAGCTGCCCCGTACCGGCTCCAGCGTCTGCACTTCGTAAGCCGCCAGATCTTCCGCCGTCAGAAAACCGCCGGCCGCCTGCACCGCATCGGCGATCTCTTTTGACAGCGTTCCCTGATAAAAGGCGTCCCGGCCGCCTTCCGCCAGAAGACGGAGCGTTCCGGCATAGTCCGGATTCTTTAAAAGAAAGCCCTGTTCCGGCTGAAAGCCGTCATCGAGAAAGAGTTCGGAGAGATACTCGTCTTTCAGCAGATATTCATAGCTTTCCGCGATATCCGCCGCCAGCGTCCCCGTAATGGGGAAGCCCTCTTCCGCCAGCCGGACGGCCGGCTCGATCAGTTCAGCCCAGCTCATTTTTCCTGAGCCGTATTTTTCATAGGCCTCCCAGAGACCCGCGATCTCGCCGGGCACGCAGACCGCTTTCCCGCCCACGGATTTTTCCGAATTCAGGATCTGACCGGCGGCATCTTTTTCAAAAAGGGCCGGATCTGCGCCGCGCGGCGCCGTTTCCCGGAAGTTCAGGAAGATCGCCTGTCCCCCGGCCGTACGGATCAGCATGAAACCACCGCCCCCGATGCCGGAGGAATTCGGTTCCACGACCGATAAGGCAAAGGCCGTGGCGATGGCGGCATCGATGGCATTGCCGCCTTTTTTCAGGATCTCAAGACCGGCCCGGGAAGCTTCCACCTTGGAGGAGGAGACCACCGCCTGCGTGCCTTCGGCACTGCGGCCGCTCAGATTGGTTTTTCCCTTTTCATCCCAGAGATACCAGCCGTTTCCATCCGTTGGAACGCCTTCCCGTACAGCGGGCGCCGCTTCCTTTGTTTCTTCTGCGGAAGCAGATACCGGTGCCTTTGTCCCCGGGGCCTCCGGGCTGCTTCCCGAAGGCCCTGCCGGCTGCTCTCCGCAGCCGGAGAAAAGGAGGACAAACAGGCTGAGTATCGCCGGGAATAGTCTGATACGTTTCTTCATTGTATTACGGTTCTGTTTCCGTGCTTACCAGAACGGCTCCCGTCCCTGCGACCAGCTGCAGCGCCAGCTGCAGATCATCCGTCAGTTCCGGAAGAGTAAAGGCCAAAAGAGAAGCTTCCACAACGGCATCCGTTCCGGTCAGGACGACCTTGCCGTCCGTATAGGCATCCAGATACAGATCGATCTGCGATTCGGCGCTGAAGCTGTCAGCCAGCGCGACGGCCGCCGGCGTATAGATCGAAGCCGTGCACTTGCCGTCCAGCGTCAGCTGCGAACTGGCGCCGGCGCGGTAAATAGCCGTTCGATTGCCGCTTCCGCTCTGAATCGAGCAGTTCTTCATTTCCAGAATGCCCTTGTTCGCCAGGTAAATATCCTGGCCTTCAAAGGCGCAGCTGTTTCCGCTCATCGTAACGTTCTCCAGTACGACTTTGCTCAGCTTGTCACCGGAAGACGTGATATAGATCGTTCC
>JAFZRH010000005.1 GCA_017619975.1 Lachnospiraceae bacterium
AAGCCCCCCTCAAGATGAGATATCCGAAAGACCCCTTGAAGACGACGAGGTTGATAGGGCAGAGGTGGAAGTGCAGCAATGCACGGAGCTGACTGTTACTAATCGGTCACAACACTTGATCTATGAGGAAGAGAACGCAGGACGAAATGAAGACGGCCGGCTGTTTACAGACGGGACGGCTTCAGAGCGGCCTGAAAGCTCTGCGGAGGAGCGAGGAAGAAGGGAAACCGATTCCGGCCCGCAGAGCGGTGAGCAAGGCGCAGCCTTGCGAACGCGGTCTCTTCCGGATATCTCTCTTACATGTTAACTATTTATCTTCAGCATGCGGCTTTCAGGGCGCAAAGCCCTTTTACTCACGGCTGGCAACAGGCGTGATTTTTTTATCTCATTGACTTTTTTCCCTTTCCCCGCTATAGTAAGCAGTGCTATGCAAAACTCCATAGAAACATTTGGGAGACACTTCGATGAATAAGATCGAGAGCTTTCAGGTCGATCACCTGCATCTGCTGCCGGGGCTCTATCTATCCCGCCGGGATCAGAAAGAAAACTGTGCCGTCAGCACTTTTGACCTCCGTTTTACGGCTCCGAACCGTGAGCCGGTTATGGATATGCCGGCCGTTCATACGATTGAGCATCTCGGCGCGACTTTCTTAAGAAACAGCGCCCGGAAGGAAGATATCGTATATTTCGGCCCGATGGGCTGCCGCACCGGCTTTTACCTTCTCCTGTTCGGAGAAGAATCCGCGGAAGCCGTCGCGCCTCTCGTCCTGGAAATGTGCAGCTTTATCCTGAATTTTAAAGGAGAGATCCCCGGCGCCAGACCGGAGGAATGCGGCAATTACTCCGAACAGAACCTGAACATGGCTATGTACTACGTAAAACGCTATCGGGACGAGCTCCTGAAAGAACGTCGTTATACCTACCCCGAATAGAAAAGGCAGAACTATGAAGAAAAAGAAGATCGGTATCATTGTAGCCATGGACGTCGAGATCGACGCGATCCGCACAGCCATGGAGGACTGCAGGGTCTCCGTTGTCAGCGGAATGACCTTCTATGAAGGGCATATCGGAAAACAGGCGGTCGTTGCGGCGTTAAGCGGGATCGGCAAGGTCTGCGCGGCCATGTGCGCCCAGACCCTGATCCTGAAGTATCATCCGGACGAGATTATCGGCGCGGGGATCGCCGGCGGCCTGTGTGAACTGCCGCACGGGGGCATCGTGATCGCGAAAGATCTGGTGCAGCACGATTTTGTCCTGAACGCGTTCGGCTATGAGGACGGGTATCTCCCGAGTCTGAAGAAAGTCCGAATCCCCTGCGATGCGCAGATCGTGGAAACGATGATCCGGGCGTCGGAAACCCTGGGCGTGCCCTGCACGGTGGGGACTATCGCCAGCGGAGACTGCTTCGTCAATACGAGCGAGAAGAGAAACTATATAACGGAGACCTACCGTGCCGTCGCCTGCGAGATGGAAGGGGCGGCGATCGCGCAGGTCTGCGCCATGAACGAGCTGCCCTTCTGCGTGATCCGCTGTCTCTCCGACAGCGGCGACGAAAACGCGGACGACGATATCGAAACGAATGAGGCAATGGCCAGTTCCGGTTCGGCCGCGCTGGTACTGGCTTATCTCCGGGAGGCGGAACATGGACGAGAATAAGAAAAAATACACGCTTCAGGAAAATGTGGTCTGGGTTCTGACGATCCTGGTCGGCATCGCCCTTTATTCTTTAGCGTTCGACCTTTTCTGGAAACCGGCTGCTCTGAACGGCGGCGGTGTTTCCGGTCTCTCACTGATCATTTTCCGGGTCACCGGGATCGGGTCGGTCGGTCTTTTCAACTTCCTGATCAACGTGCCGCTGTTCATCGCCGGCCGGGCGAAGCTCGGCAGACGCTTCTTCTGGGGGTCCTGTATCGGGATGCTGGCTGCCAGTATCTTTCTGGATCTGTTTGACAAGATCCCGAAGCCGCAGCTTGACACGCCCCTATTAGCCGCGATCTACGGCGGCGTGATCGGCGGTCTGGGCGTCGGGTTAATGATCCGGGCCGGCGCTTCCGCGGGCGGATCGGATATTCTGGTAAGGCTGATCAAAATGCGGCAGCAGAATGCTTCGGTCGGAACCATCAGCATGGTGATCGACACGATCATTATCCTTCTGAATGCCGTCGTTTTCAAGGATATTCAGACCGCGCTGTACAGCGGCGTATCGGTCTATATCTATTCGAAAGTCTTTGATGCGGTGATCTACAGCTTTGACTACAGCCGCGTCGCGCTGATCATTTCCAGGCAGCACGAAGAGATCGCGCACGCCGTGGCGACCCATATGCACCGCGGCGTGACCATGCTCGAAGCGGAAGGGTATTATACCCATGCGCACACGAAGGTCGTGATGACGGCCGTCAGCAACAAACAGCTGACGGAACTTAAGGAACTGGTAACGCAGGTCGATCCGGCCGCTTTCGTGATCATCCAGGATTCCCATCAGATCTTAGGCGAAGGTTTTAAAAAGTACAGCAAGACGAATCTGTAAACATGGACCGCTTTATCCTCAAAAGTGATTATGCGCCGACCGGCGATCAGCCGGAAGCGATCGATGCCCTCACGAAGGGTTTTGAGGCAGGCAATAAATTTCAGACCCTGCTCGGCGTCACCGGTTCCGGGAAGACTTTCACCATGGCGAACGTGATCACGCGTCTGAACCGTCCGACCCTGGTCCTGGCTCACAATAAGACGCTTGCCGCGCAGCTCTACGGTGAATTCAAGGAATTCTTCCCGGAGAACGCGGTGGAGTATTTTGTCAGTTATTACGATTACTATCAGCCGGAGGCGTACGTGCCCTCCTCCGATACGTATATCGCCAAGGATTCCTCCATCAACGACGAGATCGACCGCCTGCGGCATTCCGCCACGGCAGCGCTCTCGGAGCGGCGGGACGTGATCATCGTGTCCTCCGTATCCTGTATTTACGGTCTGGGCAGCCCCATCGATTACCAGAACATGACGCTTTCCGTCCGGCCCGGTCAGGAATGGGACCGGCGGGATATCCTGCGCCGTCTGGTGGATATGCAGTATGACCGGAACGATCTGGACTTAAAGCGCGGGACCTTCCGCGTGCGCGGCGATACGATCGAGGTGATCCCGGCCTCCAGCGAAGGCGGCGGGATCCGGATAGAGCTGTTCGGGGACGAAATCGACCGGATCATTGAATTTGACGCGCTGACGGGCAAATCCAAAGCCAGTCTGGATCACACCGTGATCTTCCCGGCTTCGCACTATGTGGTGGCCCATGAGGATCTGATCCGCGCGACGAATGACATCGAAGCGGAACTGAAGGAACGCGTGGAATACTTCCGCCGTCATGACAGGCTGATCGAAGCGCAGCGTATTGCGGAGCGGACGCATTTCGACGTGGAAATGCTGCGGGAGACCGGTTTCTGCTCCGGCATCGAGAACTATTCGCGGCATCTGGCCGGGCTGCCGGCCGGGGCTACGCCGCACACGCTGCTGGACTATTTCCCAAAGGATTTCCTGCTGATGATCGATGAGAGTCACATGACCGTGCCGCAGGTGCGGGCCATGTATGCCGGAGACCGAAACCGCAAGTCAACGCTGGTGGAGTACGGCTTCCGCCTGCCTTCGGCGCTGGACAACCGTCCGCTGAATTTTACGGAATTCGAAGAACGGCTGAATCAGGTGCTTTTCGTCTCCGCAACACCGTCCGTCTATGAAAAGGAGCACGAGCAGCTCCGTGCGGAACAGGTGATCCGCCCGACCGGGCTGCTGGATCCCTCCGTAGAGGTGCTTCCGGTCAGGGGACAGGTCGAGGATCTGGTGGCGCGCTGCCATCAGGCGACGAAGGACGGCGGCAAGGTCCTGGTCACGACGCTGACCAAGCACATGGCCGAAGACCTCACGGATTTCCTGCGGGAAGCCGGCGTGAAAGTCCGCTATCTGCACTCCGATATCGATACGCTGCAGCGGGTGGAGATCATCCGCGACATGCGCATGAACGTCTTCGACGTGCTGGTCGGCATCAATCTGCTGCGGGAAGGCCTCGACATTCCGGAGATCTCGCTGGTCGCGATCCTGGATGCGGATAAAGAAGGATTCCTGCGCTCGGAAACGTCCTTGATCCAGACCATCGGGCGGGCAGCGAGAAACGTGGACGGTCATGTGGTGCTTTACGCGGACACGGTGACGGAATCCATGGCGGCCGCCATCGGCGAGACCAACCGCCGCCGGAAGATCCAGCAGGCCTATAACGATGCGCACGGCATCACGCCGACCTCCATCCGCAAGGCGGTGCGCGACCTGATCGCGATCTCGCACAAGGTGGAAAGCAAGACGAAGCTGGATCTGGACAAGGATCCGGAATCCATGAGCGAGCAGGAATTAAAGAAACTGATCGCCGAAGTGACAAGACGCATGAATCAGGCCGCCGTGGAGCTGAATTTCGAAGAAGCTGCCCTGCAGCGCGACCGCATGCTCGAACTGAAAAAGTATCTGAAGTAAAATCTTTCAATCCCTTTCAAGCTGAAGAAAAAACGCAATCACGCTCCGGAAAGCGTTTTTTCTGCTGTGTTCTTTTCTTCCGGGAGACCCTATGCAAAAACTATTCGTTCTCTTTACGGTTTCAGTGTTTTTTTCTATGGCTTCTGCCTGCTTTTTGTCGCGGTGGCAGCGACGCATCATGCGAACTGAAAAAACAATTTTTCCGCTTCAGGCTTTTTTCCGCAGTCTGGCACTGCTGATCGGGCTGTCCTGTGTATTTCTTTTCGCGGCAAAAGAGCAGAGTCTTCGTGAATCGATCCTTCGGCTTTTCCTGATTGCCGTTCTCCGGACGGCTGCTGATACAGACCGGACAAAACAGCTGATCCCGAACCGGCTGATCCTGCCGGCGCTCATTTTTCGTCTGCTGCTTTATCTTTCGGCTTTGCTGTCCCAAGAGATCACGGCCGTGGCAGTTCTGCTCCACGCCGCCGCCTCGCTGCTGATCCCGCTTGTCAGTCTGGCAGTTTCCGCGCTTGTTCCGGAGGGACTCGGGATGGGCGACGTGAAACTGATGTTCGCGATCGCTTTTTATCTGCCGTTCCGGGAAAGCATCAGCGCCTTCTTTTTCTCCTTTCTGTTTGCGGCGGCCGTCAGTATAAACCGGGCCGTTGTCGGAAAGCAGAGTCTTCGGAGTAAAATCCCGCTGGCGCCTTATTTCCTGGCCGGGACAGTGTCGGCTTTCATAATGCCTCTTCTTGACGGACCGGGACTGAAATGATATACAGATTTCTGAGATGGATGTATTTGTCGCCGGATGCAACTTTTTCCGGGGCCGGACTGTTTTATGGATAAATCAGATCAACTGGGAGGAAGCCGCCATGAAAAATAAAATCATTCCGTTTCTGATCGTTCTTGTGCTTTTGCTTCTCTGCAGCGCCTGCTCCGAATCCGGAAAGGAAACAGGGACGGCTCCGGCCACCGGTTTGCCGGATCCTTCCCGGATTACAGCAGCTGACCGGAGCACTGCCGAAAACGGCACCGTGCCGGAAAGCGCGCAGGCAGAAGAGCCCTTTCCTGCTTTTCTGAGCCTTACGCTCCGCTCGTCTGCCGGCGGCCCGCCTTTTCCGGGAGAAGATCGGAGCTACAGTATAAAAATAAAAAAAGACGGGACGGATTATATCGGCAGTCTCAGCAAGTACGGGAACATGCGGGCGCGCCGTCTCAACGAAGAAGATCTTCTTAAGATCGAGCAGCTGCTGGAAGAAGAGAAGGTTGCCGACTGGAACGGTTTTGACATTCATGAAACCGGTTTATACGACGGTTACAGCATTTCTTTCGTCATTGAATACCGGGACGGAAGCCGTGTTTCCGGCAGCGGCTACGGACAGTCGCCGAATAATTACAACCTTGTTAAAACGAAACTGGAAAACATCCTAAGCCCGGAAGAGGTTTACAGCGATATCATTCTTTCCCTGGAGAACGGACCGATCCTGCCCGCCGGCACGGAAGTCCTGAAGCTGAAGATCTTCAATTATTCATCTGAAACGGTTTCTTTCGACCGGTTTTTCCGCCTGTATCGGAAACAGGAAGAGGAATGGACGCTTCTTCCGTGGAAAGACGATGCGAACGCGAAAGAAGATCGGATCGAACTCAAAGAAACAAGCGCCGAAGTATTCAGTGCGGATCTTTCGGATCTGTTCGGAAGCGCTCTGTCGGCCGGCGAATACCGGATCGAATGGAATGTTTCGGCCGGCGGACAGGAGAAGATAATACTGGCCGAATTTCTGGCAACAGAAGAGAATTAGACGGATTCCGCCAAGCTTTCAACAAGGACTCGCCAGACGCTGTTTTTTATGCTATACTAATTTGAGTGTCCGATCGGGGGGGGGAATCTGTCGGATACTTCGGAGAAGGTATGGAACGTCTGGAGAAGCAGTATATCCGCGTCAGAGGCGCGGCAGAACACAACTTGCAGCATATCGATGTGGATATCCCGCGGAACGAGCTGGTGGTGATCACCGGCCTGTCCGGATCGGGAAAGTCCTCGCTGGCTTTTGATACGATCTATGCCGAGGGACAGCGCCGCTATATGGAGTCCCTTTCTTCGTATGCCCGCCATTTCCTGGGACAGATGGACAAGCCCGACGTGGAGAGCATCGAAGGCCTTTCACCCGCCATTTCCATCGATCAGAAATCGACCAACCACAACCCCCGTTCCACAGTCGGGACCGTGACGGAGATCTATGACTATCTGCGGCTTCTCTATGCCCGCATCGGGATCCCGCACTGTCCGGAATGCGGTCGGGAGATCCGCAAGATGACGGTGGACCAGATGGTTGATCAGCTGCTTTCGTACCCCGAGCGGACCCGGATCCAGATCCTGGCGCCGGTCGTGCGCGGCAAGAAAGGCCGTCATGAAAAACTGCTGGCGGATGCGGTCCGCCGCGGCTTCATCCGGGCGCGGATCGACGGAGAGACCGCGGACTTAAGCGAAGAGCTGAACCTGGATAAAAATATCAAGCACAATATCGAGATCGTGATCGACCGCCTGACGGTGCGGGAAGGCATCGCTTCCCGTCTGACGGATTCGCTGGAAACGGCCCTGAATCTGACGGACGGACTGGTCTGGGCCGACGTGGACGGAAACGTCCTGTCCTTCAGTCAGCATTTTGCCTGCCCGGACTGCGGCATAAGCATGGAGGAGATCGAGCCCCGAAGCTTTTCCTTCAACAATCCCTTCGGCGCCTGTCCGGACTGCGCCGGTCTGGGTTATACCATGAAGTTCGAGCGCGATCTGGTAATCGATGAGACGAAAAGCTTTCACGAAGGCGCGGTCCGCGCACTGGGCTGGATGAGCTCCAAATCCGGCGGGACCTTTGCCGGCAGTCTGCTGACGGCTCTGTCGGAGAAGTACGGCCTGGATCTGGATGTGCCGTTTAAAGATCTTCCGAAAGAAATGCAGGACGCCTTCCTGTATACCGGCTTTCCGGAACCGGTCAAGGTCAGCTACACCGGTCAGCGGGGCAGCGGCGTTTATGACGTAAAATTCAACGGACTGATCGAAAACCTGGAACGCCGCTACGAAGAAACGCCGGCCAGCTTCCGGGCGGAATATGAGAATTTCATGCGTTTTACAGCCTGTCCGCGCTGCGGCGGCAAGCGCCTGAAAAAGACTTCGCTGGCGGTCACGGTCGGCGGCTATAATATCATCGACCTCTGCGATAACGCGGTAGGACGGCTGAAAGACCTGATCGGGCAGATGCAGTTTACGGACCATGAAAGCGTGATCGCCGCGCCGATCCTGAAAGAAGTGAAAGCACGGCTGGGCTTTCTGGTGGACGTCGGGCTGGATTATCTGACCTTAAACCGCGGAGCGGCGACGCTGTCCGGCGGCGAGGCGCAGCGCATCCGTCTGGCCACACAGGTCGGCTCCGGCCTGGTCGGCGTGTCCTACATCCTGGATGAACCCAGCATCGGCTTGCATCAGCGGGACAACGCCAAACTGCTGACTACGCTGAAGCATCTGCGGGATCTCGGCAACAGCGTGATCGTGGTCGAGCATGATGAAGACACTATGTGGGCGGCGGATACGATCATCGATATCGGTCCCGGCCCCGGCGAACAGGGAGGCCGGGTGGTCGCGGTCGGCACGGCGCAGGAGATCATCAATACACCGGGATCCGTGACCGGCGATTATTTGAGCGGCCGGAAGTTCATCCCCGTGCCGGAAAAACGGCGCACGCCGCAGGGTTTTCTGACCATCCGCGGCGCGGCAGAAAACAATTTAAAGCACATCGACGTTAAGCTCCCGCTCAGGGTCTTTACCTGCGTGACAGGCGTTTCCGGATCGGGGAAGAGCAGTCTGATCAACGAGATCCTCTACAAAACGGCGGCCCGCGAGCTGTACCGCTCCAAAGACGAACCCGGAAGGAGCGACGGCATCGAGGGGCTGGAGCAGATCGATAAAGTGATCGCCATCGATCAGTCGCCGATCGGACGCACGCCGCGCTCCAATCCGGCCACCTACACCGGTGTTTTCGATCTGATCCGGGATCTATTCTCGGAAACCGCGGATGCCCGCGAACGGGGTTACAAGAAGGGCCGCTTCAGCTTCAATGTGAAGGGCGGCCGCTGCGAGGCCTGCCGGGGCGACGGCATCATCAAGATCGAGATGCATTTCCTGGCCGACGTCTATGTCCCCTGCGAAGTCTGCGGCGGCAAGCGCTACAACCGCGAAACGCTGGAAGTCCGTTATAAAGGAAAAAATATAGCCGACGTACTGGACATGACGGTCGATGAAGCGTTACAATATTTTGATAAGGTCCCGGCCATTGCCCGGAAGCTTTCCTGGCTGGCCTATGTGGGACTCGGCTACATTCGTCTGGGACAGCCCTCCACGACGCTGTCCGGCGGCGAGGCGCAGCGCGTCAAGCTGGCGACTGAGCTTTCCAAGATGGAGACCGGCAATACGCTGTATATTCTGGATGAACCGACCACCGGCCTGCATTTCGCGGACGTGCACAAGCTGACGGAGATCCTGCAGCGCTTAACGGAGAGCGGCAATACCGTCGTGGTGATAGAACATAACCTGGACGTGATCAAAACGGCGGACTATATCCTGGATCTCGGCCCGGAGGGCGGCGATGCAGGCGGGACGCTGATCGCGGAAGGAACACCGGAAGAAATCGCGGCCAATCCGGCTTCGTATACCGGAGAGTTTCTGAAGCGGATGTTGAAATAAACAGTTGAAACAGGGGTGTGTGTACCTCATCCACCGCCGCTGATGGCGGCGGTCCCCCTTCCCCAAAGGGGAAGGCTTTTTGGAAGATGGAAATGAACGAATACGACGAAAATAATAAGAACCCTGAAGAAAACGGCCCGGGTCCCGAAACGGAAGGTCCGGAAAAGGATACTCCCGGCGAAGAGTCGAAGGGAAACGGCCCGAAGGACAGCGGCCGGGAACAGGTCTGCAGCATGTGTCACCGGCCGGAAAGCCGCTGCGGCAAGATCATGCGGCTGCCCGGCGGACTGAATATCTGCTCGGACTGTATGCAGAAATCCTTTGATGTTTTCAATCAGCCGGGCGGTTTTGATATCAATACGATGACACGGATCCCGATCGCACGGATCGACTTGCGGCAGCTGAACAACAACGGCCCGCAGCGTCAGGGCGTCAAGAAAAAACCGGCTCCCGATAAAAAGCCCGAGGAACAGCTGAAGTTCTCCGACGTTCCGCGTCCTCACCGGATCAAAGCCATGCTGGACGAGTATGTGGTCGGGCAGGAGAAAGCCAAGAAGATCCTCTCCGTAGCCGTTTACAATCACTATAAACGCGTCTTTTCGGATGCGAAGGACGGCGTCGAGATCGAAAAGTCCAATGTCCTTCTGATCGGTCCGACCGGCAGCGGCAAGACCTATCTGGTCCGGACGCTGGCCAGGCTGCTGAAGGTCCCGCTGGCGACGGCGGACGCGACCTCGCTGACGGAAGCCGGCTACATCGGCGACGATATCGAAAGCGTTCTGTCCAAGCTGCTGATGGCGGCGGACAACGACGTAGAGAAGGCCGAGCATGGCATCGTTTTCATTGATGAGATCGACAAGATCGCGAAAAAGCAGAACATGACCAGCCGCGACGTTTCCGGCGAATCGGTCCAGCAGGAACTTTTAAAAATGCTGGAAGGCAGCCGCATCGAAGTGCCGGTCGGCGCGACCAGCAAGAATCCGATGGTCCCGACCGCGATGGTGGACACCAAAAACATTCTCTTCATCTGCGGCGGCGCTTTCCCGGAACTGGAAGAAATCATCCGGAACCGCCTGAAAGGATCGAACAGCATCGGCTTTGCCTCCGAACTGGGAGAAGCTTCCAAAAGCGCCGACCAGATCCTGGCGCAGGTCACGATGGACGATCTTCGAAAATTCGGCATGATCCCCGAATTCATCGGCCGTCTGCCGGTCGTGGCGACGCTGGAGACGCTGACGGTGGACTATCTGGTCCGGATCCTGAAGGAGCCGAAGAACGCGATCCTTCGGCAGTACCAGAAGCTCATGGCCATGGATGAAGTCGCGCTGGAGTTTGAGGACGATGCGCTGGAACTGATTGCCGAAAAGGCCATGAAAAAGGAGACCGGAGCCCGCGCGCTGCGCTCGATCCTGGAAGAATACATGCTGGACATCATGTATGAGATCCCCCGCGACAATGCGATCGGACGGGTCATTATTACGAGAGATTATCTGGAAGGCAAGGGCGGGCCGCGGATCATCCTGCGCGGCATGGAGCAGCTGCCGGAATAAGGAAAGACCATGAAACGGGAATTAAAAGAGCATTACAGCTTTGAGGAATTACGGGCTATCGTGGCGGAGCTGCGCGGACCCGAGGGCTGTCCCTGGGACCGGGCGCAGACCTACGAAAGCCTGAAGAAATGCACCAGCGACGAGACGCAGGAAGTTCTGGACGCGGTCGATCACAGGGACATGGAGAACCTGAAAGAAGAACTGGGCGACCTGCTGCTTCAGGTGATCTTTTATGCACAGATCGCGGAGGAGGAAGGGCATTTTACCCTGGACGACGTCATGAACGGTCTGGGCCGCAAGCTTATCCGCCGTCATCCGCATGTTTTCGGCGACGAAAAAGCCGGGAACGCTGAAGAAGCGCTGGAACTCTGGTATAAAATCAAGGCAATGGAAAAGGAAGGATACCGGTAAGATGCGGATCGATAAATATTTAAAGCTGACGCGCCTGATCAAGCGCCGGACCGTCGCCAACGAAGCCTGCGATGCCGGCCGGGTCTCGGTGAACGGAAAAGTCGTCAAAGCGTCCTATGACGTGAAACAGGGCGACGAGATCACGATCGGCTTCGGAAACCGCAGCGTATCCGTCCGGGTGCTGGATATCCGGGAAACCGTCCGCAAAGAGGACGTCGACAGCCTGTTTGAATATATCTGATCCGGCCTTTCGGGCTGGGTTGACAAGGAGCATCACATGGCCATACAGCACAGAGTGCAGAAAAGAAAACGGAACCGGACCTGGGCGATCCTGATCGTGATCGTTCTGTTTCTGGTGATCGGCATGGGGCTCGCGATCCACAATCTTTCGGACAAAGCGGCTTCCTACGCCGCCCGGGAAGCGGAACTGGAATCCATGATCGCCGAGGAAGAAGGGCGTTCGTACGAATATCAGGAAGAAAGCAAACTTCGCCAGACTTTGAAATATATCGAAATGCTGGCCAGAGAAAAACTGGGGCTTGTTTATCCGAACGAAGTAGTCGTTAAACCCAGCGAATAAATCGTATGAAAGAACAAAAAGCTCAGCTTTTAAAACAAATACGGCAGGATGACCTCATTCCTTACGCGGCGCGCTGTCTGGTCGCGCTCTCCGGAGGCTGTGACTCGGTCAGCCTGCTTTTGCTTTTGCAGGCACTGCGCAAAGAGAAAGATCTGACGGTCTGGGCGGTTCATATCAATCACGGACTGCGGCAGTCGGCAAAAGAGGATGAGGCTTTCTGCATCTCTCTTTGTCAGCGTTTCCGCATCCCGCTCGTTATCTTCCGGGAAGATGCCGCAGCCTTTGCGAAGAAAGAAGGGCTTTCCGTGGAGGAAGCCGGCCGCCGGCTGCGATACAGCCGTTTTCTCCGGACAGCGGAAGATTTCGGACTGGATACCGTGCTGACAGCGCATCAGCAGGATGATCAGACCGAGACCGTTCTGCTGAACTTGTTTCGCGGAACCGGTCTGGCCGGTCTCTGCGGGATCTCGGCGACACGGGAACTGGCCCCCGGGATCCGCCTGATTCGGCCGCTCTTGTCTGTGCCGCGAAAAGAGCTGGAAAGCTTTTTGCGGGAAGAAGGGATCGAATGGCGGGAAGACGAGAGCAACCGGGATCCCTCTTTCCGGCGCAATTATATCCGGCAGGTTTTGATGCCGTCGATCGAAGAAAAGTTTCCCGGCGCCGCCGGACGGATCGCACAGACGGCTGAAATCCTGCGCGGTACGGAAGGATATCTGGAAGATCGGATTCGGGACTTCATGAGCAGGATCGATCCGAAGCAGGATGACATCCTGCCGCTGGCGATTCTGAACTCGGCGGAACCCGCGCTCCGGCCGCTTCTGCTGCAGGCTTTTCTGCGCCAAAACGGCGGGATCCGGGATATCACGGCAGAACATTACCGTGAGGCGCTGGAGCTGGCGGATAAACAGTCCGGATCCGGTCTTTCGCTGCCGAACGGACGTTTTCTGATGCGGGAACAGGATGTCCTTCGTGTTGTATACGAGGGAGGAGAAGTCGAAGAGGAGATGCCCTCCTTGTCGGTTCGGACGTTTCCCTTTCATACCGGGATGAAAATTCCGAATAATGTATATACGAAATGGATCGACTATGCTATAATGAACGATCATGTGCGTCTCAGAAGACGTGCTGACGGCGATTATTTTTATCTGCCGGAGGGCGGAAAAAAGCTTCTGGCCCGTTATCTGGTGGATAATAAGATCCCGCTCAGCAGGAGAGAAACAATCTGGGTGCTGGCGGACGGATCCCACGTTCTCTGGGTGATCGGATACCGCCTGAGTGCAGCCGCCTATATAACAGAAAAAACAGAGACCGTGGCGGAGATCACGGTGGAATTCAAAGGGAGAAGCCAATGAAAGCACATATCGTAAAAACCCTGATCACAGAAGGTGAGGTCGAGGCAAGAATCCGGGAAGTCGCCGCGAAAATCAATGAAGATTACGCCGGAAAGCCGCTGCATATGATCGGGATCCTGAAAGGAAGCGTTCCTTATATGTGGTCGCTGGCCAGGCATCTGACCATGCCGCTGACCATGGATTTTATGAGCTGCTCCAGTTACGGCGGAGAGACCAAATCCAGCGGCATCGTACGGCTGAACAAAGATCTGGACGAACCGATCGAGGGCAGAAACGTATTGATCGTGGAAGATATCATCGACAGCGGTCATACGCTGTCCTATCTTCAGAAACTGCTGGAAGACCGCAATCCCGCTTCCGTGAAACTGACGACACTGCTGGATAAGCCGTCCCGCCGTGTGGTGGATGATGTGCATGTGGATTACAGCTGCTTTGTGATCCCGGATCATTTTGTCGTCGGATACGGCCTTGATTACGATCAGATGTATCGGAATCTTCCGTATATCGGATATGTTGAATTTGTCTGATCGGATTTTGGTCCGATCCTCTTTGGAGTACAGGAGTAAGGGAGTAACGTCTTGAACACGCAAAGATACCGCGGCAACTGGTTTATGATCATAGTCATCCTGCTGATCGGGTTCACGCTTTATATGGGAGCGCGGGCCGCCAGGCAGGCCGCTTCCCGGCAGGAGACGAATTACAGCGCTTTTCTCCAGTCACTGGAGCAGGGGACGCTGTCGGCCGTCCTGATCGAGCAAAGCGAAGATATCCCCAGCGGAAACGTGACATATCAGCTGAACGGGGACCAGCAGATCAGTTATTATTTCTATACCTCCGATGTCAATGAGATCCAGAAAGAGATCCTGGCGGCGGAAAAAACAGGAAAACAGATCAAATGGTCGCTCACGGAAGTCAAGCATTCGCCGGATAT
Source organism: Lachnospiraceae bacterium (assembly GCA_017619975.1). GTDB lineage: Bacteria > Bacillota > Clostridia > Lachnospirales > Lachnospiraceae > UBA6987. The sequence goes on from JAFZRH010000005.1 coordinate 14,057, forward strand.
TCTGATGATCATCTCGATCGTCCTGCTCGGTATCGTCGGACTGTTTATCCTGTTCTCGTTCCTTCGCAATAACGGCATCGGCGGCGCCAATGCGCAGATGATGAACTTTGGCCGCAGCCGTGCGGTTATGGTGAAAGGCAATAAAACGACCTTCCGCGATGTTGCCGGTCTGGACGAAGAAAAAGCGGATCTGGAAGAGATCGTGGATTTCCTGAAGAATCCCGCCAAGTATACGGGCCTCGGAGCCCGGATCCCGAAGGGGATCCTGCTGGTCGGCCCGCCCGGTACCGGGAAAACGCTGCTGGCGAAAGCGATCGCCGGCGAAGCACAGGTCCCGTTCTTCTCGATATCCGGTTCCGACTTTGTGGAAATGTTTGTCGGTGTCGGTGCGTCCCGTGTGCGCGATCTGTTCCAGGAAGCCAAAAAGAACGCGCCCTGCATCGTCTTTATCGATGAGATCGACGCGGTCGCGCGGCAGCGCGGCAGCGGTCTCGGCGGAAGCCACGACGAACGGGAGCAGACCTTAAATCAGCTGCTGGTCGAGATGGACGGTTTCGGGGTCAACTCGGGCATCATCGTTCTGGCTGCCACCAACCGCGTGGATATTCTGGATCCGGCGATCCTGCGGCCCGGCCGTTTTGACAGAAAAGTGGCGGTGTCGCGGCCGGATATTAAAGGCAGGGAAGCGATCCTGAAAGTCCATGCCAAAAATAAACCGCTCTCCGATGACGTGGATCTTCAGCGGGTTGCCCAGACGACGGCCGGCTTTTCCGGTGCGGATCTTGAGAATCTGATGAATGAAGCGGCGATTCTTGCCGCCAAGGATAACCGGGAGTACATTACGCAGCGGGATATCGATCTGTCCTTTATCAAAGTCGGGATCGGCGGCGAAAAGAAAAGCCGGGTGATCTCCGAGAAAGAAAAGCGGATCACTGCGTATCATGAAGCGGGACATGCGATCCTGTTCCATGTACTGCCTGACGTCGGACCGGTCCATACGATTTCCGTGATCCCGACGACGATGGGAGCGGCCGGATATACGATGCCGCTGCCGGAAAAAGACGAAATGTTCCGGACAAGAGGTCAGATGCTGCAGGAAATCATGGTAAGCCTGGGCGGCCGTATTGCGGAGGAACTGACCTTCGGCGACGTGACGACCGGCGCAAGTCAGGATATCAAGCAGGCAACGGAAGCCGTCCGCGCGATGGTCATGAAATACGGCATGAGCGACGAGGCGGGACTGATCAATTACGGCGGCGAGGAATCCGTCTTTATCGGCCGCGATTACGGCCATACCCGGGAATACGGCGAAGAGACCGCCGCAATTCTGGATTCAGAGATCCGCCGGATCATGAATGACTGCTATGACAGAGCCAGGGCACTGATCCAGGAAAACCGGGATGTCCTGGAGGCGGTAGCGGAAGAGCTGATCGTAAAAGAAAAGATCGGTCAGCAGGAATTTGAAGAAATCTTTAACCGTGTGAGCAGTGCGCGGGAAGCGTAATGCTGCGGCGGTTTCATGTAAAGAGGACAGACAGTGAACCGAAAACTGATCTTTTGCGATGAAACGGAAAACTTCCGCCTTCCCGCAGATCCGAAACCCGCGGAACCTTTTATTCTGCGGATCTGGACCCCGCGGGAAAAAGAGCTTTCCGTTTCATTTTTCTTTCGCGAAGAGGAGACCACAAGAGAGATCCCTGCCCGGAAGTGTCAGGAACGCGGACCGCTTGACGTTTATGAAGTCAGGCATCCGGGAACGACGGACAGTCTGCAGTATTTTGTATACATTAACTGCGGCAGTGAAGAACTGGTTTACGGACGGAACGGACTCAGGGAGCGGCATGATTTCCCTGATATTATTCCGTTCTCCGTCAATCCCGGCTTTCATGTTCCGGACTGGACGCGCGGCGCGGTCTGGTATCAGATCTTTCCGGAACGATTCTGCAACGGAGATCCGTCCAATGATGTGGAAACCGGAGAAATCTTCGATGACGTCAATCTGGTCAGCCGGAAGATGCGCTGGGACGATCCGGTCACGCCGCTCGACGTCCATCATTTCTACGGCGGCGATCTGGCCGGAATCATTCAGAAGCTGGATTATCTGAAGGAGCTTGGCGCGGAAGTCCTGTATCTGAATCCGATCTTTGTTTCTCCGTCCAGTCATAAATACAATACGCAGGATTACGAACACGTAGACCCGCATTTCGGCCGTATTCTGGAAGATGGCGAGGGAATGGACAGATATCGGGTCAGAACGGCTTCACGGGCCAATTTAGAGGCTTCTGACGCCATCCTGGCAGAGCTGATCGCCAAAGCGCACGAGCACGGCATGCGGGTGGTCCTGGACGGCGTGTTCAATCACTGCAGCAGCTTTCATGCCTGGCAGAACGACGGCAAACTATATCCGACTGACATCGCGGCAGGAGCCGAAGATTATTTCCGCTTGGATGGGCAGGGAGAAAAAGAATGCTGGTGGGGGAATAAAAACCTGCTGAAGCTGAACGTTGACGGTTCGGAAACGCTTCGGGAGTACCTGCTGCACGTTGCCGAAAAATGGCTGAAGCCGCCGTATAATGCGGACGGCTGGCGTCTGGATGTAGCCGCTGACATCGGTCACAGCGAAGCGGCGAACCACGCTTTCTGGCGTGCTTTCCGGCAGCGGGTCCGTGCCGTCAATCCGGAAGCCGTCATTTTAGCGGAGCACTATGGCGATCCCTCGGCCTGGCTGGAAGGTGACGAATGGGACAGCGTCATGAATTACGACGCATTCATGGATCCGCTGAGCTGGTTCCTGACCGGCATGGATAAACACAGCGACCGTTATCTGCCCTGGATGGAAGGCGCCGGCGAGGTATACGTCAGGACGATGGAAGATGCGATGGCCCGCCTGCCGCGCGCCAGTCTGGAATCGTCGCTTTGTCAGCTGGATAACCATGACCATTCCCGCTTTCTGACGCGGACGAACCATGTCGTCGGCAGACTGGGGGAGCTGGGGTATAAAGCGGCGGAACAGGGAACGAGCAAAGCGCTGTTCCGTGCGGCAGTCCTGATCCAGATGACCTGGCCCGGAGCACCCGGGATTTATTACGGAGACGAAGCAGGCGTGTACGGTTTTACGGATCCGGACAACAGACGCCCGTATCCCTGGGGACGGGAAGATCAGGGCATGATCGATTATTACGAGAATCTGATCCGGCTGCGCAGACGGCATCCCGCCCTGCGGCAGGGCTCAATCCGTATACTGAAAGGTGAGCAGGGCCTCGTGGTCTTTGCCCGCTTTACCGAAGAGGAATGCCTGCTTTCCGTTGTCCATCAGGGCATAGAGAATAAAAAGCTGTCCCTGGATCTTAAGGAGATCGACGGGCTTGGCGGAGAAAAACTGGAACGGTTGATCCGCAGTGACGAAAACGGATATAATCTGGGGTGGGAAGAACTTCCTGCAGAAAACGGAATCGCGGAGATTCTGCTTTCGCCGCATGAAGCGGACCTGTACTGTCTGCGGCGGTAAAACGATCCCTGCCATGAACGGAGGAATAACTATGTCGGAATTCGAAAAAAAGATTTATGAGGAAGTCCTTCGGGATCATCCGGCCGTTGTGGCGCTGCGGCGCGACCTGCACCGCCATCCGGAGATCGCGCGGGAGGAATTCCGCACGCAGGCGCGGATCGAAGAAGAACTGGATCAAATCGGTCTGGAGCACTGGCGTTCGGCCGGGACCGGCGTCATGGCCCGTCTGACCGGGACAAAAGAAGCGGCTGTTTTGCCGGCAGAGGACGGACGTCCCCGCTGCATGGTGCTGCGGGCAGATATCGACGCGCTGCCGGTGAATGAAGAGCATGAATGTGAATACAAAAGCGAGATCCCGAACCGCATGCACGCCTGCGGGCATGACGGCCATACCGCAACTCTGATCGGAGCGGCCAGGCTGCTGGCAGCGCATAAAGACCTGTTCGCGGGAACGATCCTTTTTGCCTTCCAGCCTGCGGAGGAAATCGGTTACGGCGGCCTGGCCATGGTCGGGGAAGGACAGATCGACGAAGGAACCCGTTCCTTCGGATATCACATGGCGCCGGAGTATTCCGTGGGTCAGGTAGCGCTCGTGTACGGCCCTTACAACGCCAGCGTTGACTGGTTCCGTATCACAGTCAAAGGCCTCGGCGCCCATGTCTCCAAACCGCACCAGGGAATCGATGCGCTTTACATCGGTTCTCAGATCGTGGTGGGACTGCAGGCTCTTGTGACCCGCATGAGCAGTCCTATGGAGAACCTGCTGATCGGTATCGGGATCTTCCGTTCCGGCACCGCGTATAATGTCCTGGCGGATCATGCCGAACTGGAAGGCACCGTGCGGAGCCTGGATCCCAAGCTGCGGATCCAAACGATCGAAAGGATCGAACGGCTGGCAAAGAATACGGCGGCGATTTACGGCGGTGAGGCGGAAGTCGAGTGGGGCGATCACTATACGCCTGTCCTGATCAATGACAAAGCTTCGACAAAAGAAGCGCAGAAAGTCGCGTTCTCGCTCTTCGGGGAGAAGAACGTGATCACGGAGAGCGAAGCTTCTCTCGGCGGGGACGATATGGCCGTCTTTATCAACCGCGTTCCGGGCTGCTATGCCTCCATCGGATCCTGCGATCCGAATCTTCCGGAAAGCGCGCATTCGCTGCACCATCCCAGCTTCGATATCGGAGAGGACTGCCTGGTCACGTCGGTGTCTCTTACGGTCTGCTACGCTCTGGCGTATATGAACGGAGAGGTGTAGGCTTTCTCAGAGGGATTGGCGGGTGAACCGGATATGTTCGGAAGAAAGAAAAGCGAAAAAGGCTCTTATGACCGCGACATGCTGCAGCCGATGATCCGCTGCAGCATCTGCACGGGCGAACAGGTGGCGGGGTTCCGCGACCGCAGAAACGGATCCTTCCGGGAAGTGATGCTGATCCGCAGCGAAAAGGATCTGGCGGCGTTTAGGCGGCGGTACGGGATCGAAGAGAACGAAGAGATACCGAAAGAATACTGAAAAAATATAAAAAACGGCGGCGGCACCTCGCTGCCTCGACACAAACTTTTCTCCCCCCGTTCAGAGACCTTCCGGAAAAAATCGACCCTGGATTACGCCTCGCGCCCGGACGAAAACTTTTCTCACTAGTCGCTTCGCTGAATCGTTCGAAAAGTATTGTCCGGCTCGCGCGGCTTACCAGAGCCGATTTTTTTGTTTTCAGCCTGTCAGCCGCCTGGATCAGCGGATCTTCCGGGCTTCGAGATAGTAGCGCTTGTCCTGCGCGTGTCCCATGGAGAAAGTCTTGCGGGGCAGGACACCGTCGGCCATCACGGTCTTGAAGAGCTGTTCCTTACCCATCGGAGGCAGGAAGAAGCCGAGCGCGTTCGGAGCCGCAGCCAGCCGGCGGACCGTTTCATCCCCGTGGATGTAGTCGATCTCGAAGGGATGCTCCTTCTTGTAGGCATCCAGGAAGCTCTGCAGCGTGCCGACCGCGAGCTGAACGGAGGGATTCGGAACGGTAACAGCGCCTTCCGTTTCTCCGAAGCAGTAACGGATCACATGTCCTTCACCCACGCCTTCGTAAGCACCGGGATAGGCGGCTTTGAAAGCATCCAGCACCGCCTGCGGCTCGACGCCGAACAGCACACGGTGGATCGGTTCGAAGACCAGCGCGTCGTCATGGTTGTTGACCAGTTCGACCAGCGCATAGCGGGCGGGAGAGGCATAGGCGGCTTCGCCGCATTTTTCCTTCAGATCTTCAAAGCAGCGCTTGGCAGTCGCCAGCGAATGGTTGCCGTCGCCCATCGCGTAGAGAAGAGGAGCGGCATCCTTCAGACCGTACTTGGCCTCCTGCACTTCGGGCGCTTCCAGCGCTTTCAGCGCGCCGGCGACCGCAGCCTTCTGATCCGCGTTCAGGAGCCAGCCTTTGATATGCCCGCCGCCCTGCATCAGATCGAAATCGTACAGGAGCTTCATGCTGTCCGTAGCGGCGGATAAGGGCTCGATCACCGTCTTTTCCGGGTTGTCGATCAGCACCATGATGTGCGGCAGCTCGATCGGGGCATCCTTCCGGACGCGGACGCGGGGCGGGATGCGGTCCAGGACCGTGCCTTCCGTGGCGCGGATCAGCGCGCCGCTGCCGGGCGTGAAATCGTAGCAGTCCAGATCGACCTTGCCGATCAGCCCGTGACGGATCTTCCCGTCGCTCTGCGTACGCTCAATATAGATCAGCGCATTCTCATAGACCGCAAAAACGCCTTCCTCCAGATAAGTCTTCATGTTGGCGTTGATCCCGGCGATCATCTCGTCCACATTCGGCGCGTTCAGGTGGGCTTCCGGCAGGATCAGACGCAGCGTGGAGGGGTCGTCCCCCACCGCCTTTTCCACCGCTTCCCAGTATTCGGGTTCGGAGGTGAACTGATCGCAGGCCACGACGGCCCATTTCGTCATATCCGCGTCCTTCGGAAGCAGGATATCGGCGGGAGAGAAGCCGAGACCGTTAAAGATGTTTTCCATGCGTACTCCTTTTCAGGCTTTGAAGAACCCTTCCACGACCTGGACCAGTTCGGCGCCGATGCGTTTGGTAGCTTCCTTGGTGCCGGCGCCGACGTGCGGCGTACTGCTGACCATCGGATGATTGTACAGGGCGGAATTGGAAGCGGGTTCGTCGGCGAAGACGTCCAGACCGGCCGCGCGGACCTTGCCGCTCTCCAGACCGGCCAGCAGGGCGGCTTCATCCAGGTTCGTGCCGCGGGAGGTGTTGATGATCACGACGCCGTCCTTCATCTTGGCGATGTTTTCGGCATTGATCAGCGCGCCGCCGTCAACGGCAGGAGCATGAACGGAGATGAAATCCGCGCGGGCGAGCAGCTCGTCCATCTCGACGTACGGGATGCCCAGCTGTTCCTCGATGCCCGGGATGTGGAAGATATCGAAAGCGATGACGTTCATGCCGATGCCCTTGGCCATGACGCCCAGACGCTGACCGATGCGGCCGAAGCCGACGATGCCGAGCGTCTTGCCGGCCAGCTCGATGCCCTTGCTGTAGGCTTTCTTTTCCCATTTGCCTTCACGCATGGTGCAGCCGGCAGCGGAGATGAAGCGGGCGCAGGAGAACATATGAGCCATGGCCAGCTCCGCGACGGACTGGGAAGAGGCCTTGGGGGTATTCTTCACGGCGATGCCTTTTTCTTCGGCATACTTGACGTCAATGTTGTCCACACCGACGCCGGCGCGAATGATGAGCTTTAAGTTTCCGCCCAGCGCCGCATCGATCTGCGGCTTGCGGATCTTGGTGGCGGAACGGATGATGACGCAGTCAAAATCGCGCAGCGCCGCGCCCAGTTCATCGGGAGCGTAGAACTGTTCGACCATTTCAAACCCGTCGTTTCTTAATTTTTCCATTGCCGCGGCATCCATACCGTCGGTCACTAAAATACGAATAGCCATACTTTCCTCCTTGTATTCGCCGGATCAGGCGTTCTTTGCTTCGAAATCTTTCAGGAAATCAACCAGCGCTTCCACGCCTTCCTTCGGCATGGCGTTGTAGATGGAAGCCCGAAGGCCGCCGACGCTCTTGTGGCCCTTCAGGTTGTCAAAACCGGCCGCTTTGGAAGCCGCAACGAAAGCCGCGTCCAGTTCCTTGGAAGGAGACACGAAAGGCACGTTCATCAGGGAGCGGTCTTTCTTTACGACGGCAGCCTTGAAGAACTTGCTGCTGTCCAGATAGTCGTACAGAACGGCCGCTTTGTCTTCGTTGATGCGGTTCATGGCTTCCAGGCCGCCGAGCTTCTTCAAATACTTGAAGACTTTGCCGCAGCAGTAGATGGCCCAGCAGTTCGGGGTATTGTAAAGGGAGTCCGCGTCCGCATGCGTCTTGTAGGAAAGATAGGTCGGAACGAAGGCGGGCAGATCGTCTCGGATCAGATCCTCGCGGATGATCACGATAGCCAGGCCGGCCGGCCCGACGTTCTTCTGGACGCCGGCCCAGATCAGACCGTACTTGGATACGTCGCAGGGGCGGGAGAGGAACATGGAGGACTGGTCGGAGACCAGGATCTTGCCCTTCGTGTTCGGCAGCTCGTAGTAGGTGGTGC
>JAFZRH010000054.1 GCA_017619975.1 Lachnospiraceae bacterium
CGGTGCCGGAGACGCTAGAGCCGTCCGTTTCCAGCAAAAGTACGCCCAGTTCGTCCTCGGAGACCGAGCGCAGCAGTTCGGACCGGCCTTTCCCGATGCCGCGGGCACTGTCGTGTCCCTTCCCGGTGCCGGACTCCTGTTGCAGCAGCGTCAGGGCGGATTCCAGGATCGACTTTTTCTTCGAAGCCGTCTGGACCAGATTCAGGACGTTGATGGCCAGCAGGATCGCCAGCAGGAGTCCGGCGGCGGTGAGCAGGATGCTCCAGAAAACTTTTTTCCTTAAATCTTTGATCATGTTGCGGAAGACTCCAGTTCATAGCCTACGCCGCGCACGGAGATGATCTTTGCTTTCGATTGCACGAATTTCATCTTTTTGCGCAGGAAGGAAACATAAACGTCAACATTATTGTATTCTGCGTCGGCGTCATAGCCCCAGACCCGCTGTGTAATCTGGTTGCGGGAGAGGACCTGATCGGCGTTCCGCATCAGATATTCAATGAGCTGGTATTCCTTCGCGCCGAGACGGACCGAGCGCGTATTGCCTGTGCAGGAAAGCATATAGGTCTGGGTGTCCAGCAGCAGATCGCCGGCCTTTATGCGGTTGTCGGTTCCGTCTGCCGTGCCTCGGCGCATGACCATGCGGATGCGCGCCAAAAGCTCCGGCATGGCGAAGGGCTTGGTGAGATAATCGTCCGCGCCGAGATCCATGCCGTCCACCTTATCTTTCACGGTGCTGCGGGCGGTCAGCAGGATCACGGGAACGCTGATCTTCTGATGCCGGATCCGGCGCAGGACCTCCAGCCCGTCGTAGACCGGCAGCATGATGTCCAGCAGCACCAGATCATACAGTCCGGTGCAGATCATCGTATATCCCTCGTCCCCGTCTTTTGCACCGTCGGCCAGATAGCCCTCCCCGGTCAGTGTCCGGATCAGCGCTTCCCGCAACCCTTCTTCATCTTCAACAATCAGTATTTTCATGTGCTTTTCCTGCTTTCGGCCGTTCCCGTCAGAGAACGGCTCTTGACTATGATTATACCGTGGATCATTGAAAAAATGTTGAAAAAATTCCTTCTCTTCTTCAATGATTCTTTAATCAAGCCGCCGTATTCTTGGGACAGCATCCGGAAAGGAGGCGCATCATGGGAGGCGCTCTGCAAACGCTGTTTCCCGCCATGGGAACAGTCAATTCAATCCTGATCTACGATCCGGCGCGGAAGAATGCGGCGGAGGAGATACGTTTTTTCGTTCGTTCCCTGGACCGAAAACTTTCGGTCTTCCGGCCGGACAGTGAGATATCCCGCTTTAACGCGCTGGACGGCGGGGAATGGATGACGGTCGGCGAAGACAGCTTCGCGATCTTTCGGGAAAGCATCCGCTGCAGCCGACTGACGGGCGGCGCGTTTGACGTAACGGCGGGACCGCTCTCGGCACTGTGGCGGGAAGCGATCCGAAGCCGGCGGCTTCCGGAAGAGACCGCCGTCCGGAAAGCCGGGCAGTTGGTGAACTACCGCGATCTTGGCCTGAAGGAAGAGCAAAGGCAGGTCTGCCTGCAGAAAAAGGAACAGAGCGTGGACTTCGGGGGCATTGCGAAAGGATATGCCGCCGACCGGGCCGTCCGGATCCTGCGCGAGGCCGGCGTAAAGAACGCGCTGATCAATTTCGGCGGCACCGTGGGCGTTCTGGGAGAGCCGAAAATGGTCGGCATTCAGGATCCCTTCCGGCCGACCGGTGAGCCGTTCGGCGTCCTGACGCTGCAGGATTCATTCGCGGTGACCAGCGGCAGCTATGAACGGGGATTCGCGCGGGGCGGCGTTCGCTGGCATCACATCATAGACCCGCGCACCGGAATGCCGTCCGACAGCGGCTTACGCTCCGTTACCCTGGTGGGGACCCGTGCGGCCGAGCTGGACGCGCTCTCCACGGCGGTCTTTATCCTGGGGGCGGAAGCGGCGCTTCCCCTGCTGCAGAGCCGCGCACTTGAAGCAGTTTTTATCACGGAGACCGGTCAGGTCCTTGTGACACCGGGTCTTCAGTCAGATTTCAGATTGATCTGTCAAAAAGGAAGGTCAGCATTATGAAAAAGAAATTACATGTTACTCAGATCCTGCGGCATCTGATCCAGACAGCCGCGTTTGTGTTTTTCCCCGGCCTGTTCCTGAGCACGTTTACGGCTCTGCGGGACGTGGTCACGGCCCTGATCGGCGGCACCTTCCGTTTTGCCGCTTTGGTAGGGCAGCTGATCCTGCTGTTCGTCATGTTCCTGCTTACGGCTCTCTGGGGGAGGATCTTCTGCTCGTATCTCTGCGCTTTCGGCGCGGTGCAGGAGCTGGTGAGCTGGATCTCGAAACGTCTGTTTCCCCGCCTGCGCGCCATCCCGGCGAAAGCGGACCGCCTCCTTAAGTACGGAAAATACGTTGTGCTGGCGCTGACCGTCATGCTGGTCTGGATCCTGCAGCTTCCGGTGGATTCGTCCCTTAGTCCCTGGGGCGTCTTCGGTATGCTCGTCTCCGGAAATCTGAGCGTCATGAGCGCGGCCGTTCCCACGCTGGGCTTCGCCGCACTCATCGCGATCCTGATCGGCAGCTTTTTTGTGGAGCGTTTCTTCTGCCGCTATCTGTGTCCGCTCGGCGCGCTGTTTGCGCTTTCCTCCGGACACAGGATCTTTGCCATCCGCCGGAAGGAGAGTTCCTGCAGCGGCTGCGGCCTCTGCAGCCGGAAGTGCGCCATGGGAATCGAAGTCCATAAGGAAGAGAGCGTCCGGTCCGGTGAATGCATCGACTGCATGCGCTGCACGGACGTCTGTCCTTGCACGGCCCTGCACAGTACGCCGCAGCCGGCGGTGGCGGGTACGGCCGCCGCTCTGATGATGTGCGGGCTGGTGCATGTCGGCGATCTGGCGGTCAGTCAGATCACAGAGTCCGGCCTGCGCCCGGCGAATACCGTCAGCGAGACGGTTCCGGACAGCTTCCCGGATCCGCAGGGAACGGCAGAGACTTCCGCCCCTTCTGCGGAGTCCGCGGTCCTGCCCGGGGAATCAAACGGCCGCTATGCGGACGGCGTCTATACCGGGAGCGGCAGCGGCCTGCGCGGCACCACGCAGGTGCAGGTCACCGTTGAAAACGGAACGATTACGGAGATCACCGTCCTGTCTTATGCGGATGACCGGCAGTATTTTACGAAAGCGCAGAGCGGTGTGATCGCCAACATCCTGAAGGAGCAGAGCGTTGACGTCAAGACCGTCAGCGGCGCGACCTTCTCCTCCAACAGCATCCTGGAAGCGGTCGCCGACGCGCTGGATCTCGATTTGACAAACACGAATGCTGTCAGCGGCAAAAGCGGCAGCCGTCCGAGGCATTAAGGATCAGGCCGCACGGCTTGAAAAAGCCTTTTGAAAGCATTAAAATAGAATTCGGCAAGACGTTTATATTTGGATACTGATCAGAGGAGAAAACGATGCTCGAACTGTTATCGGATAAAGCCGTAGTATTTTTCGATGTCGGATATACGATCGATTACATAATGCGAAAGAAACCGTGTTTATCGACGACAGTCCTCAAAATCTGGAAGGCGCGGCTGAACTTGGCATCACGCCGATATTGATCGCGGCGAATCCGGCGTCCGACGTGGAGACACCGTTCAGGAAGATCCGTTCTCTTTCCGAACTGATCTGAGATCTTATCAGTAATATGGGGAGGGATGTCATCCGTTTCCTGATCGGACAGATCAATCGGCAAATAACTGATTGATCTCCGTGATCGTTTTTCTGACCAGAAGATCGCCGCCTTCGTGGCCGACTTTGCCGCTGGAAATATAAGCGCTGTAATGACCGCCGCGCTCCGCCTTTTCTGTCGGAAGATAACCGCAGCTGCCGCAGGAAAGCTGCATGAGCAGTGTCTGTTTGGCCTTGCTCCTGGCGCGGATGCGGTTCCCGTAATCCAGGAAGAGCTCAAAGGGATTGGTGGCCAGAGCGACGTCCCCGAGACGCAGAACGTGGATCTCCGCCGGCACCGTTTCAACACGTTGCTGAAGGCGGTAACGGATCACGACGCCCAGGTGGACGAAGACCGCCGCCCGGTCCGAAAAGTCGAAAACGTCCTTGTCTTTGTTCTTTGCCACGTAGTACTCGATCTCCCGGACCGCGTGCCGGTATTCTTCCTTGGTGGCTTTGCGCAGCGGAAGATCCAGGGTGAAGGAGCGGTGGACGAAGGGAATATCGGCGCAGGGCTCGCCGGCTGTTTCGGCCAGGGCGATGACTTCGTTTGCGATGCGCCTGCCGGCCAGGCGGCAGCCCGAAAGATCGAACATGGACGGGTCCGCGGTCCGCTCGATCAGATTCGGACGCGAAATATGCGGATCCTTTAAGGGCTCTTCGGAATGGACCCAGCGGATCAGATCCCGCGGGCACTGATCGCCGGCCGCGCCGCAGAGCGCCAAAATATAGATCTCCGGTCCCAGCGCCGCGCGGACCGCTTCCTTCACTTTTCCCCAGTAATCCGAAGAAATGAAGCTCTTGTGCTCCAGGATCTGCGAAGGGCAGGCCACGTTGACGATCGCGCCGGTCAGCTTTTTGTTCCGGTCGTAGGTATAGACGAGCTCCACGCCGGAATCGTTGCCGCCCTCGAGCGAGACGAAATTGGCGCTGTTGGTATCGCCCCACATCTCGGCGCTTCCGTCGTCATAGACGGCGCGGCGGCAGAAGCCGACCGCGGCGCGGCCGAAGGCGTGGGTCATCATCGCTTCTTCGCGGCCCGTCCAGGCCTTCGCGGCGGCGGTGACCGTTTTCTCCACGATCAGCTCCAGGGCTTCGGCGGGCGTCAGCGTATCCGGGTCCGCCGTTACGATCGGGGTATATTTCTTTCCCTCGGGCAGGAATTCGTTCAGCATGTTGATGGAGGCCACACCGTTTTCGTAATACTGCAGAGAGGTGTGTGTGTGCGTCGCTCCCATGATCAGCGCGGAAGAGGGCAGATCGGGGCAGATTTTTGCCAGACGCTCCCGCACTTTCCGAAAAAGCTCGGCGCCGATATGGACCAGGTCCGCCGAGATCAGGATGGCTTTTTCTTCGCCCGCCTCGATCGCCATGGCCGTTACCGTGATATCCGACTCCACATATTCCGAGATCCGCTCATACAGCTGTCCGGGCAGCTGGGCTTTCTTGGCGGGAACGATGCTTTCTTCCGCCCATCCGATTCTGAAGGTACTCATGTTTCGCTCTCCCTGTTTGATTTGCGAAAGGCCGCCGGCGCTTCTTTCGCCGCCTGCGGTCTGCCGGCCTTTGTTACCTGTACTGTAGCATGAGAAGGGCCGTCCGTCAAACAGGGATTTTTTCTTCCCCAAAAAGAGACAGTATTTTGCCTGGCATGGGCTTTTTATGAGGCGTCCTCGGCCCGGATCAGGCGGCCCGCAGCCTGACTTTTTTGTGGACAGGTCACAAAAACCGTGATATACTGTCAGCAACGGAATCAGGATGCCCGTGAGAAATAAAAACCATGCGCCTTATCCGGAACCACCAGCTGAAATCAGTAGATAAGGAGCTAAATATGAGTAAAATGATCCGTACTGCCCTCGGGGTAATAGAAGGTTTCGTTCAGAATCAGGTCGAAAAATATCTTGGTATTCCTTTCGCGGAGCCGCCCGTCGGAGCGCTTCGTTTCAAAACGGCAGTCGCCAAACAGCCCTGGGACGGGATCCTTCAAGCCAAAGGATTCCGCAAAGATCCCATTCAGCTCAATCTCATCCGTGATTTCTCCCACTATAGCGAAGACTGTCTTTATCTGAATATCTGGGTGCCCGCAGAACGGGACGAAAAACTTCCGGTCATGGTCTGGATTCCCGGCGGCGCGTATGCCAACGGCGGAGCCGGCTGCGATGTACCGGAAGGCCCTGCCATGTATGACGGGACCCGAATCGCCGCGGACGCGCAGGCGGTCGTAGTCAGCGTATCCTATCGTCTGAATGCTTTCGGCTTTTTAAATCTGCACCGGTATGCCGAAGAACTGGACGATCACGTAGGCATGAAGGATATCATCGAAGCGCTGCGCTGGGTCAGACAGAATATCGCCGCTTTCGGCGGCGATCCGGAAAACGTTACGCTGTTCGGCGAATCCGCCGGCGGCGGCGCCATTTCCGCCCTGCTTTTCTGCGACGAGGCAAAGCCGTATTTTGATAAGGCGATCATAGAAAGCAACTGCTGGGAATCTTTCTACGATGAAGAAATGGAAGACATGGTCTGCCGGAAATATCTGGAATTCTGCGGCCTGACGACGGAAGAAGCGGCGGATATCCGGAAGCTTTCCTACGAACAGCTCGGAGAGGCGCACAAAAAACTCGATCAGTACATGTTTAACGATTATTTCCTGCGCTGCAGCTTCGCGCCGGTCATCGACGGCGTCTTCCTCCGCGAGTTTCCGACGCTTTCCGCGATGGAGCAGCAGGACAAAGCCGTTCTCGTCGGTTCCAACCATGATGAAGGCTATTTCCAGGTGCTGGCCTATCAGATCGGCCCGGACCGGACCGAGCGGCTGCGGGACGTGCTGATGCAGCTGGTTCCGGAAGAAGACAGAAAGCGGCTTTTGTCCGCCTATCATTTCCCGGCCTGGGAAGCGCTGGGCGATCTTTTGACGGACGTCATGTATACTTTCCCGAAGATCCGCTTCGCGGAGCATATGAGCCGCGCCGGAAAGGCGCCGGTCTATGTGTACCGCTACGATTACGTAACGCCGTTCCAGAAAAAGTATCATATGAAAGCCTGCCATGTTTCCGAACTGCTGGCTCTCTTTCCTGTCGTTACGTCGCCGTTCGGCGACTGGGGACGCGGCGATGAGGAGCAGCTGGAAAAGATCGGCCGCCGGATGCGGCGGTATTTCGGCGCATTTGCGCGCAGCGGGAAACCGGAAGCGGAAGGACTGACCGAGTGGCTTCCGTACGATGAAAAGGACCGCCATACGCTGGTCATCGCGGAAGAAGACCGCCTGGAAAAAGATCCGGAAGGAGAGGTCAGACGTCTCTACGAAGGAATCGACCGAGTAGAGATCTGAACAGAAAAAACGGCGCCGCAGAGGGACGCCGTAAAAGAGGGGAACCGCTGTCCGAAGAAGACGGAAAGACAGCGGTAAGAATACTTGCTGACGTTCAGATCAGACGGCCGCCGCTCGCATAGATGCACTGGCCGGTGATCCAGCTGCTTTCGTCCGTGGAGAGGAAGTACACAACGTTCGCCAGCTCCATCGGATCGGAGAAACGGCGCAGCGGGATCTCTTTCTTCCAGGCTTCCTGAATATTTTCGGGAACGGCTTTCAGCATATCGGTGGCGATATAGCCCGGCGCGACTGCATTGACAGTGATGTTCTTGGGGCCGTTTTCCTTGGCCAGCGTAAAGGTAAGGCCCTGGATGGCCGCCTTGGAGGCAGCATAGTTGGCCTGCCCGACGTTGCCGAGCGCGGAAACGGAAGAGATATTTACGATCTTGCCGTAGTTCTTCGCGCGCATGACCGGGATGACCTCTTTGCAGGTATAGAACATGGATTTCAGGTTCACGTTGAGAACGGAATCCCACTGGGCCTCCGTCATCTTGTGGAACATAGAATCGCGGGTAATGCCGGCGTTGTTGACCAGAACGTCGATCGTTCCGAATTTTTCCAGCGCTTTTGCGATGGCGTCGCGGACCATTTCCCCGTTGGAAACGTCACAGCGGATGGGCAGCGTACGGGTCACTTCCGGATCCAGTTCGGCCGCGGTGTTTTTGACCAGTTCCTCGTCGTATTCCAGCATGGCTACGCCGGCAGCGCCGCCTTCCAGGAATCTCTTTACGATGCAGGCGCCGATCCCTTTGCCGCATCCGGTCACGACGGCATATTTGCCTTCCAGGTTATACATGATAAAATCCTCCTTTGTTGGATTGGGGTGTTGTGTGTAGACGGTCATCAGACCCGAATCAGGCAGCCGTCACCCTGGGTCAGGCCGCCGCAGATCGCGCAGAGAGCCAGGCCGCCGCCGCGGCGTCTGAGTTCCATGCCGGCGTTGATCATGATGCGGGCACCGCTTGCGGTGTTGGCATGGCCGATGGCGATGGCGCCGCCGTTGACGTTCAGCCGGGCGACCAGTTCGTCGAAGTAGGCCTGATCGAAAGTGTCGGTCGGATAGTCCGCGATGTTCTTTACGCAGTTTTCGTACGTGTCCTCACGGAAGGCCTTGCAGGCCAGAAGCTTGAGCGATACCAGCGGAACCGCGGCAAAGGCTTCGTTGATTTCGATGATGTCCACGTCCTCCAGCTTCACGCCGGTTTCGACGAGGATCTTCTTAATGGCGAGCGCCGGGGCGACGGGCAGCAGTTCGTGCGCGGCAGCCACGGAGACCATATCCACGATCGTATATAACGGCTTCAGGCCGAGCGCTTCGGCATTTTCGCGAGTCGTGATGATCTGGGCGGCCGAGCCGTCATTGAGGCCGGGCGCGTTGCCGGCGGTAATGGTCGGGCTGCCGTAGATCGGCTGCAGCTTCGTCAGGTCGTTCATGGAAATGTTCGGACGGTACTGTTCGTCGATCTCCACGCGGACGGTCTCGGTCTTGCGGCCGGAGCGGATCTCCAGTTCCACGGGATCCATTACGTCATTATAGAAGCCTTCTGCGTAGGCCTTGCCGTATTTCTTATGGCTGTCAAGGGAAAGCTCGTCCTGCATCTCGCGGGTTACGCCGTAATGGACGGCGACGACGCCGGAGTCATAGGCGACCGGCGTGAAATCCTTGTATTCCAGCGGGAACAGCGGGTCTTCCAGACGGATGCCGCCGCTCTTAACGCCGCTAAAGCGCAGGTTCCTGGCCAGATACGGGACCGTGCTGAAGCTGGTCGCACCGCCGGAGAGGATCATTTTGGCTTCTCCGAGCAGGATGCGGCCGATGCCGTAGAAAGCGGAAGACATGCCGGATACGCAGGCTTTGTCCAGCGTGACCGAAGGGGTCGTTTCGGGAAGGCCGGCCCGGATCAGAGACTGTCTGGCGACAACAGGGGTATACGGATCTCTGCAGCAGGAGGTATCCCCTTCGCCCCACCAGACCTCATCGATCTGATCCGGACGGACGCCCCCCTTCTTCAGGGCCGAACGCATTGCCATTGCGCCGAGTTCATAGATATCGACGGTCTTCATGCCGCCGCCGAAACGTCCGAAAGGCGTACGGGCGGCACCGACGACCACCATTTCCTGGTTAAACTTCATCAGAAACATCTCCTTTTCTGAAAGTATTTGCCAGAATTTATAGCAAAAATTGTGCCAACAATTCCGGAACGGTTTTCTGTCGTTTCCGAAGAAAAGAGGGTAATCATGGATGCTTCCTTTTACAGTATGATCCTGGACGGCCTGTCCGACCCGCTGTACGTGCTTGACTCACGGGGAAACTATGTGTTTGTCAACAGTGCTTACTGCAATCAGCTCCGCATCCCCGGGCGGGAACTGCTGAAGATGAATGTGCACGATTTTTTAAAGACCGGTCAGATCACGGAGTGTCTGTTTGATCTGGTCGTGCGTCAGAAAGGTCAGATCATCCGTTTTCAGGATGTCATGGACACGATGAACACCGGACGGCCGAAATTCCGGCAGCTGGTCGTCATGACGCCTTTCTTTGATGAAAACGCCGAGATACGCTATGTGCTGGCGACCCTCCGGCCGGTCGATCAGATCAACCGGGATTTCTATATCGCCTCTCTGGAGAGCACCGCCGCCGCCAAGACGGTTTTGGCCAATTATACGGTCGAGCAGGGAAATATCGTGGTGGAGAGCCCGGTCATGAAGCATATCCTTTCCGTCGCGCAGGATATCTCGGAGACCGATGCGACGGTCCTGATCACCGGAGAATCCGGAACGGGCAAAGAGGTCGTGGCCCGGTATATCCATTCCTGCAGCAACCGGAAAAAAGGCCAGATGGTGATCATTAACTGCGCCTCTTTACCCGAAACACTGCTGGAAGCAGAACTGTTCGGCTATGAAAAAGGAGCCTTCACCGGTGCGGCGCCGGGAGGAAAAAGAGGCCTTTTCGAAGAGGCCGACAAGGGAACGCTGTTCCTGGATGAGATCAACTCCCTGCCCTTAAGCCTGCAGGGCAAGCTGCTCCGCGCTATCGAAACGAAGACCATCCAGCGGATCGGCGCTTATAAATCCCGATCGGTGGACTTCCGGCTGATCGTGACAACGAATGAAGATCTGCAGCAGCTGGTGGAGCAAAAGCGCTTCCGGGCGGATTTGTACTACCGCATCAACGTGATCCCGATTCGGATCCCGCCGCTTCGGGAACGCCGGGAGGATATCCTGCCCATGGCAGATCTGTTCCTGAAAGAATTCTGCCGAAAAAACGGAAAGGAAAAGAGTTTTTCTCCCCAGATGCTGGACAATATGGTTCATTATGACTGGCCCGGGAATGTGCGTGAGCTGAAAAACTTTGTGGAACGGTCTGTGCTGCTCAGTACGGAACAATATATCAAGATCCCGAATATCGGCGGTGTTTTCGAAGCGATCCCCGGCATAACGGTCCGGCAGGACATCCGCAAGAGCGAGTTCGTCGAGTCGCGGATCGAGGAAATGCTGGAACAGGGCATGAGCCTGGAAGATTATATGGAAGACTGCGAAAAGAGCGTGCTGGAATGGGCAATCGCAAAATACGGGAGCAGTTATAAAACAGCTGCTGCGCTCAAGACCAGTCAGGCTTCCGTCATGAGAAAAAAGAAAAAATACGGGCTGTAAAAACAAATCGCATGTAACTCATAAACCGGAAACGACTTATTGCAAGTCGCTTCCGGTTTTGCCTTTCGGCTGCTGTCCCGGGAAAAACCTCCGTTCGCGGGATTCTGGCATCTCAGGCGGAAAAAAGAAGAATGCGTCCCGGGAAAAACTTTGGCACGGGATTTGCTTGCTTGTTTTCAAAGAAATCTGCAATCTAAAACAAGGAAGGTGGATCTATGGCAAAAGTAGTAACTGCGCAGGAGGCAGTCAGTCACATTAAAGACGATTCCGTACTGTATGTAAACGGAATGCTTTATATAGGAGGCTGCGAGCCTTTCTATAAGGAAGTGGAAAAGCGTTTCCTGGAAACGGGACACCCGAAGAACATGACCCTGTTTGCGGCCTGCGGCGTAGGGCACACGACTTCTTCGGATCCTTCGATCCCGCCGGAGCTGGCAAACCGCATCGCGTATCCCGGACTGGTGACGACACTGATCACCTCGCATGTGCAGTCATACATAAAGTTCATGCCGATGATCATGAACAATGAGATCGAATGCTACATCATCCCGCAGGGGACGGTCGCGCAGATGCTGCACAGCGCCGCGAGACGTGCGGCCGGCACCATCACCCGCATCGGTCTGAAGACCCATGCCGACCCCCGCTATCAGGGCGGCGCCTTCAACGAGATCTCGAAGAGAGCCATCAGCAAGCTGATCGAGATCGAAGGCAAGGAATACCTTTTCTATCCGAATATCTATCCGGACGTCTGCATCATCCGCGGCACCACGGCTGACGTCAACGGCAACATCACCATGGAGCACGAGTGCTGCGTGTACGACCCGATGGCCGTTGCCATGGCGACGCACAACAACGGCGGTCTTGTGATCGTCCAGGTCGAGCGCTTAAACGGCGGCTACGCGAACCCGCAGCTCGTCAAGATCCCCGGCCGGCTGATCGATTATATTTATGTAGATCCCGACCAGAAACAGACGGCAAACGTCAAGTACGACGGCTCCTACAGCGGCGAGATCCGCATTCCGGAAAGTCAGCTTTCCGCGGACGCCACCGCCGACACCGCGGCCTTGGCCCTGCGGCCCCGCTCCGTCAAGGTGATCTGCCGCCGCGCGGCACTCGAACTGAAGAAGGGCGATCTGGCTAATCTGGGCATCGGCATGGCGACCTCGATCGGTCTGGACGCGGTCGACATGGGCACCATTGAAATGAAAGACATCGCCTTCACCGTGGAGCTCGGCATCTTCGGCGGCGTGCCGGCCGGCAGCGCCTCCTTTGGAGCCAATTTCAATGCGGACGCGGTCTACGAACAGGCGACGCAGTTCGAATTCTACGAGGGCTACGGCCTCGACAAGACCTTCGTCGGCGCGCTGGAATTCGACAGCCACGGCAACGTCAACGTCTGCCGCAGCGGCAAGAAGCTGATCGGCGTGGGCGGCTTCAACTATGTGACTTCCGGTACAAAGTGCGCGGTGTTTACCAGCAAGTTCATGAGCAAGTCTGACTACACGGTAGATGAGAACGGAAAGCTCGTTCCCGTGACCGCCGGTTTCCAGAAGATCAAGAAGGATGTGGAATACATCAACTTCAACGGCGAAGTGGCCAGTGAGAACGGCCAGAGGGCCCTGTACATCACCGAACGCGCCGTGTTTGAACTGGTGAACGGCGAACTGGTCATCACCGAGGTCTCCCCGTACGTGGACCTGCAGAAGGACGTGCTGGATCTGATCCCGTTCCCGATCAAGGTCGCGGAGGATCTGAAGCTGATGCCGCAGATCTGCTTCGAATAAGGAGCCGCCATGACGTTAAGCGAACTGAAGGTCGGCGACTCCGGCAGCTTTACGAAGACCATTTCGGAATCGGACGTCTACGGTTTCGCCGGGATCAGCGGAGATTTCAATCCCGCTCACGTCAACGCGGTGGAAGCGTCGAAAGGGATCTTCGGAGAACGGATCGCTCACGGATTTCTGGTAGGCAGCCTGATCTCCACGGTTGTGGGAACGGTCCTGCCGGGTCCCGGAACGATCTATATGGGACAGAACCTGAAATTCTTAAAGCCGGTCCGCTTCGGGGATACCGTCACGGCGACCGTGACGATCAGGGAGATCCTTTTGGACAAGAAACGGGTCATTGCGGACACCTTCTGCGTCAATCAGAACGGTGAAACGGTGATCAGCGGAGAAGCGGTATTCCGGCCGCCCCTCCCGTAACACAAAGCAGAGACTTCTGCGAAGAAGAGTAGAATAAAAAAGCTTTTGAAAGGAGCGAACTATGAAAAAACTTCTATCCCTCGTTCTGGCACTGGTACTGGTCCTTTCTCTCGGCGCCTGCACCTATCCGGACGAAACCAAGGCCCCGACCCAGGCCCCGGCCCCGACTCAGGGACAGACGCAGAGCCCGGGCACCCAGAATCCTCAGGAATCCAATTCTGCGGCCAGCGGCTTCGAGTACAAGATGATCCCGTGGCTGTCCGAGTACGATCAGTACCGCTATGACGGTGAGTTCAACGTCCTGTACCTGGTCTGCACGACGCTGGCTGAGTACTTCCCGAACTCCTACGCCGTATGGGATCCGATCCTGACGGAAGCCGGCATCCACATGGATCTGCAGGGACCGCCGGAATATTCCGACAACTCCCTGATCAGCACGCTGGAATCCGCTCTGGCTTCCCAGACCTATGATGTGATCCTGCTCTACCCGATTACCCCTCAGGCGATCACCCCGCTGCTGGATGACATCTGGAACACCTACCATGTTCCGGTTGTTGCCTACGCCTTTGATTCCCCGACCGGCTGCGGCCACTACTACATGGGCACCTCCTACTATCAGGCGGGCGTCGTGCTGGGCCACTCCATCGTCGACTACGTCAACAAGAACAAAGCTTACTTTGACACGCTGGATACCATTCCGTTCGTCGTTTACAAGAACTCCGCCGGCGCTGAGCAGTACAAGCGCATCCAGGGCGCGATGTCCGTGCTGGAAGCGGACGGCCGCTTCACTCTGATCGAAGAGTATGAAGCCAACGGCGAATCCATCTGCATGGCTCAGACCGAGACCGTTCTGAATCTGCATCCCGAAGTGGAAGTCATCCTGACCCAGATCGACAACGACGTGACCGGCACCTATGCTGCCGTGACCTCCGGCGCTTTCACCTGCTCCGATTATCTGAGCATCTGGGGCTATGACGCGACCGGCGCTGTCTGCGCTCTGATGTCTGAAGGCGGCGTAGACGGCTACGCTCAGGGTTCCTCCTTCATCGATCACTATCAGGCCGGCCAGGCTCTGGTCGAGTTCCTGCCGATCGTCGTCGGCGCTGCGAAGCAGAACGTCCTGATCGACTTCCCGAAGGAACAGTTCGACTATCTGGACACGCTGCTTGCCAACTACTATCTGACGGTCACCCCTGAGAACGTCAGCAAGTATTACACTCCGAAGTAAAAAACGGCTGTTTTTGATGCGGCTGCCGGTTCATACCGGCAGCCGCCAGGGCCGTACCGGGGAAGGGCCCTTCCCCGGAATAACGAAAAGGATGGAAGAAAATGTCGGACAACATTCTGGAGGTCAGGGGACTGACCAAACTATATCCGGGTGTCACGGCGCTGGATCAGGTGGATTTCTCGGTGAAACGGGGAGAGGTCCACGGCCTGATCGGTGAAAACGGCGCCGGAAAATCGACACTGATCAAGTGCGTTACCGGAGCGATCACTCCTACCTCCGGCACGATCGTTTTTAATGAAAAAGAATATACGCATCTGGATCCCCACAGTTCTTCCGAGATCGGGATCGGCGTCATCTACCAGGAATTCAGTCTGGTTCCGGCCCTGAGCGTGGCGGAGAACGTGTTCCTCGGCAACTATCTGCAGAAAGGTCCTCTGATCGATTTCAAAGCGATGGAGAAAAAGACCGAAGAAGCCATGAAGCAGATCGGGGTGTACATTCCGCCGAAGACCATGGTCTGGTATCTGACGGTGGGGCATCAGCAGATCACGGAGATCACCCGTGCGCTGGTCAAAAACTGCAGCCTGCTGATCATGGATGAACCGACCGCTCCCCTGACCAACGCGGAAGTCGATCAGCTCTATGCGATCATCCGCAATCTGAAGGCACAGGGCATGTCGATCATCTATGTCTCGCACCGGCTGGAAGAGCTTTTCGAGGTAACGGACCGCATCACCGTTCTCCGGGACGGCCGCTTTATCGCGACGATGGATACGGGTGCAACAAATAAACAGGAACTGATCAAGCTTATGGTCGGACGTGAGCTCAGCACCGACTTCCCTGAACGGACGATGCCGATCGGCGAAGAGATCCTGAAAGTGGAGAACCTTTCCGGCAACGGCGTGGAGAATATCAATTTCACCCTGCACAGGGGCGAAATCCTCGGCTTCGCCGGCCTGCTCGGCTGCGGCCGCAGCGAAACCATGCAGATGCTTTACGGCGCCGCCAAAAAGCAGTCGGGCACGGTGACGCTGCACGGGGAGGAGGTCAACTTCAAAGAGACCGCACAGGCCATGAAGAAAGGCCTGGGCTATATTCCGGAGGACCGCAAGCGGCAGGGGCTGTTCCTCTGGAAGGGCGTGGATTTCAATCTGACGATCAGCGCTTTGAAGAAGTTCATGAACTGGTGCTTCCTGAGCCGCAGGAAAGAAAAAACGCTCGTGGATGAATATCTGAACAAGCTGACGATCAAGACGCCGAGCCGGCAGCAGCTGGTCATGAACCTTTCCGGCGGCAATCAGCAGAAAGTCATCGTCAGCAAGGTGCTGGCCACCGACGCAGATATCATGGTCTTTGACGAACCGACCCGCGGCATCGACGTAGGCGCGAAAGCAGAAATGTATCAGCTGATCCGCAACCTGACCGAGGAAGGCCACTCTGTCATTCTGGTCTCCTCGGAAATGAACGAGGTCATCGGTCTTTCCGACCGGATCGTCGTCCTATGCGAAGGCAAACAGATGGGTATCCTGGAAAGAAACGAATTCGACCAGGAGAAGATAATGGCGCTGGCTTCGGGTGAGAGCGCCTGATAGGAGGAAGAAATGAAAGTATTTTTAATGATCTGGAAGAAGTTCGGTATGCTCTTCCTGATGGCGGCGATGATCCTGGTTTTCGGTATTCTGGCACCCGCCACGTTCCTGACGGAAACGACGCTGTTCAACATCCTGAAGCAGGGCTCCGTCACCGGTATCTGCGCCTGTGGCGTGACCATGATGCTGATCACCGGCGGCATTGACCTTTCCGTCGCCTCCCGTCTGGCCCTGACACAGATCCTGACTGCCAAGCTGCTGCTGGCCGGTCATCCGTTCTGGCTCTGCATCCTGTTCGCGGTCGTGTTCGCTGCCTTTACCGGCGCGCTGAATGCGGTCATTGCCGAAGTGCTGCACACCAGCGTTTTCGTCGTGACCATGGCGGCCATGTACATCTATACCGGCGTCTGCTACCTGCTGGTCGGCGCGGCAACGATCTACGGTCTGCCGGCCCGTTTCAAAAGGATCTCTCAGACCCTGCTTTTCGATAAGATCCCGAGCATCGTGCTGATCTTTGCGCTCTGCGCGCTGCTTGCGCACTTCATTCTGTCGAGAACGTCCTTCGGCCGGCACATGTACGCGCTGGGCGGCAACCGCGAAGCGGCCCGTCTGTCCGGTATCAACGTCACCCGTACCTTGATCAGCACGCACGCGCTGGCCGGCGGCTTCGTCGGCATGGCCGCCGTTGCCCTGCTGTCCCGTACTACGACGACAGGTGCCATCGTGTCCTCCGGTACCTATTCCTTCGACAGTATCATCGCCTGCGTGCTGGGCGGCGTCGCCATCGGCGGCGGCCTCGGCAACATCTATCAGACCGTTTTGGGCATTATCGTTATCTATATCATGTTCAACGGCCTGACGATCACCCATGTCAGCGACTACTGGCAGATGGTGGTCAAGGGCGTGATTCTGTTCCTGGCTATCGGTTTGGAACTGATCGTCCGGAAGTCCGGTACCTCCCTCGGTACGGCCAAGAAAGACAAGAAAGCCGAAAAGGCGGAGTAATCCCGGTTCGGAAAGAAGAGACTGCGGCTTTTAGGGCCGCAGTCTTTTTTTGCAAAAATCATGCCACAAAGTCGGAAAGATGTGATATAACGGGGATGCAGGAGTGAGCATCCCATGAACGAAACGCAGAACATGATAAGTCTGGAGCTGAAGAATCAACTGCGGCTGACGCCGCAGCTGATGCAGTCTCTTAAGATCCTGCAGATGACGACGCTGGAGCTGAACGAGTATCTGGACCAGATGAGCCTGGAAAACCCCGTAATGGAGCGGGAGGAAGATCTGGCTTCCCTGGACGATCTTTCCCGCCGCTTTCTGTGGCTTTCCGAAGGCGGCAGCCGGATTCCCCGGGAAAGGATCCTTTCTCCGGATGAACAGCCGGATCTGATCGGAGGCCTGAAGGACAGGCATTCCGGAAACCGGGAGGATCTCGAGTCTTTTCTGAAGGACCAGATCCTGACGCAGAAGATCCCGGAGCCGCTTCATTCCGTCTGCCTTTATCTGGCCGGGATGACGGATCCGTCCGGATTTCTGGAAGAAGAGGATCTGGCGCATCTAAAGCAGATGGGCGTGCCGAAAAAAACACTGAAGGAAGCTCTGAAAATCCTGCAGTCGCTGGAACCGGCCGGCGTCGGCGCCCGTTCGCTCTCCGAATGTCTGTGCCTGCAGCTGGCGCGCCTGCCCGGGGAGCATGCGCTGGCAGAGGAGATCGCGCGGAATCATCTGCCGGAGCTGGAAAAGAAACAGCTCAGCACGATCGCGCGTCTGACCGGAAAAAGCCGGGAAGAGGTCGCGGAAGCCGTCAGTCTTCTGGGCAGCCTGAAAGCCAGACCCGGAGACGGGTTTGACGGCGGAGAAGAGACTGTCTATCTGTATCCTGATTTTCTGATCCTGGAGGAAGAGGGAAAGCTCAAGGCGGTCCTCTGCTCGGATTATACGGCAAGACTGCATCTGAATCCGGACTATCTGCAGATGCTGAAAAGCGATCCGGCCCCGGAGGTCAAACAGTATCTGGGAGAAAAATTCCGTCAGGCGCGATGGGTCATGAACTGCATGGAACGGCGGAAGAGCACGCTGGAAAGATGCATGGATCAGATCCTTGAGATACAGGAAGACTTTTTCCGCGGCAGGGCGCGGGTGCCGGTCCCCTGTCAGCTGGGAGACATGGCGGACAAGCTGGGCGTGAGCATCTCGACCGTCAGCCGCGCGATCAGCGGGAAATATCTGCAGTGCCGGCGGGGTCTCTTTCCGCTTCGGGACTTTTTCCTGCGGCCTGCCGGCAGCAACGATCTGACGGAGATCCAGATCAAGAGCCGGCTGGCGGAGCTGATCCGCGCGGAGGAAAAACCGCTCACGGACGAGCAGCTGCGGAAGGCGCTGGAACGGGAAGGCATCTGCCTGGCCCGGCGGACGGTCGCCAAATACCGGTCCGGCCTGGGGATCCCGCCCGCGCGGGAGAGGATCCAGGTGCGAAACGACTGAACAGGACCGCGCAGTACGAAAAGAGGAGCCCCCAGGATCGGGGACTCCTCTTTTATGAACCTCTTTCCGGAGCCGAGTCTCTTCTTTACGGCAGCTGCGTTCCGATGTTGGTCGCATCCTTCAGATCGTTCCAGATCAGTTCGGAGGCCTGGGCGTCTTTGCACAGCTTGCCGATCCATCCCTCGACGAGGTACTGGGTCCCGCCGGGCCAGGTGTGACCGCCGCCGTTCACCACATAGGCGATCAGCTGAGGCGTTCCGTCGTCGTTACGGTATTCCGACCGGGTGATCGTACAGCCGTCGCTCGGGTCGGTATCCGGAAGTTCGGTCACGACAGGCTCGGCCGTGACGCCGTAGCGCGATAGGAACCAGTCGATGCTTTTGGGCAGCGAATAGGATACGCATTGCGCACCGGCCCAGATGCCGTCGTACGGAACGATGGGATCCTGCGTGCCCTGGATGTATACGATGCGCACCTTGTTGGTCAGGACATTGCTGCCGAAGGTGAAATAGATCCCGCTGGCTACAAGACCGACGCCGGCCAGACGCTCGGGGATCTCGATCGCCAGACGCTGCGCCATGTAGGCGCCGTGGGAGAGCCCGGAAGCGAAAACGCGGTGCTCATCGACAAAGCCCTCTTCGATGAACAGATCCATCAGGTCGGTCAGGTAGGCGACGTCATCGATCCCGTGGGCCGCGACCGGTTCCGCGCCGGTGGCGACCCAGCGCATATTGGAAGAGCTGTCCTGTCCGATCTGGTACTGCGTGTAGCCCTGGGCGGAGAGCTGCCTGTCCGCGTGAAGGCAGACGTATTCCGGCGCGAGAAGCACGAAGCCTTCACGCTCGGCGAGATCCTTCCACTTGCCTTCGTTCATCTGGAAGGAAGCGCTCGTTCCGCTTCCCGGCAGGGAGATCATCAGGGGAAGCGGCTCGCCCTTCTGATAAGAAGAGGGGATGTAATAGTAGTAGCGGCGGCAGACTTCCTGCCCGGCATATTGATAGGTCTTCCAGGCTATGCCGAGGCTGCCGATCTTCCAGCTGCCGCCGGCGGGGCCGTCCGCCATGCCTTTCGTTCCGCTCTGGGTGGTGACGGTCGGTTTGGTCTCCGGAGGCGCGGTCGGCGCCGGTGCGGCGGTCGATCCCTGCGTGGGGGCCTGTGTGGGTTTCTGTGTGGGCTCCTGCGTCGGCGCTTCGGTGGGGGCGGGCTGTTCCTGCGTCGGTGCCGGCGCGGTGCCGCAGCCCGGCAGCAGTGTCAGCAGAAGGATCGCGGCAAGGAGCGTTAGCGGCGTTTTTCTCTTTCTCATCTTATTTGTCACTGTGGCGGTAGGGGAACAGGGCTCCGGTAGACTGCTGCTTTTGCAGATGCGTCAGATCGACTGCCTCCATAAAGACGCCTTCTTCGTCGAAGTTGATCGCCTTTAGCGCACCGGGAACCGCCGGATCCCAGGCAGGCAGGCCTTCTCCATTCGGATCGCCGTTTTTCAGGAAATTGACGACGTAGTCCATCATGGTTTCCGAGAGCTTATAGTCGATATCGGTGAAAGGCCGGTAGCTCCGGTACAGAGAACCGAAGAAATAATACAGGTCGCAGGCATGGAACGCGCCGAATTCGCAGGGCTTTCCGTCCGCGTCAGGCTGCTGCCGGCTGAAGTAGTACAGATATACCGGCTCGTTCCCGACACCGGCGCTGTCCGCCGCATACTTGGTAGCAGCGGTATAGAAATTGAGCGGGGTCATGTCTTCACTGCAGACGCCGATGATGACCGGGATGTTCTTGGCGGTCCCGTTCTTCAGCGCTTCGGTCGCGGTATAAGGCAGAATGTCGCCGTCGATGTACGGATTCGAAACATAGACGGAGATCCAGGCTGAGTAGATCTGCGCCGGCGTCAGCGCCAGCATTTCCTGCATGGTTTCGACTTTCCGGTTCTTCTTGACGGTCTCCCAGCATTTTTCGAGGGCCGCCTGGTTGGTCGGGTTGTTCGGCTGCAGGTCGCCGCCGCCGCTCATCATGATCGCGCCGCAGATCATGCCGTCTTCCAGATAAGGGGACATGACCAGATCCTGCACGGCCGCTGCGCCGGCGCTTTCCCCGGAAATCACGATACGGGACGGATCGCCGCCGAAGGCCGCGATATTGTTCTTGACCCAATGGATCGCCGTGATCATGTCGGTGACGTGATAGTTGCCGGTGTAGCCGTCGCCGATGGCCTGTCCGAGCATGCCGAGCCGGTAGTTGATGGAGACCAGGATGACATCACGCTCCGCATAGGCTGCGCCGTCGGTGGAGGAATCCGTGTTGGCTCCGTTGATGAAGGAGCCGCCATGAATATAGATCAGAACCGGGCAGTTGTCCGGCTCGTTCGGCGTCCAGATGTTCAGGTTCAGACAATCTTCGCTGAAGCCGGTCACACGGGTGTAAAGAGCTTCCTCCGCATAGAATTTGGTGACCTGATCGCCGTATGCTTTGAACATCCCGTAGTGCTGCGGGCTGGCGTCGCCCCATTCGGTCGCGTCATAGACGCCTTCCCAGGAAGTGACTTCCTCGGCGCGCTCCCAGCGCTCCGCCGTGGCGTAGCGGACTCCTTTGAACAGGCGGTAGGAGGGATACTGGACCCCGGTCAGGGCCCCGCAGGGCGTGGTCAGCGTCACGGTGGCGGGCGACCCGTCGGCAAGCAGCGGGGTTTCCATATCTTCGGCAGTCAGCTTTTCGGTACGCAGATTCGTCACGAACGGTTCCTCCGCAGGAGCAGTAGTTGGGGCTTCGGTCGGCGCTTCGGTGGGGGCCGGTGTTGAAGCCTGAGTCGGGGCTTGAGTCGGGGCTTCGGTCGGCGCCTCGATGGGGGCTTCCGTCGGGGCTTCGGTCTCCTTGCCGGCAGAACTGCAGGCGGCAAGGACCAGCACGGGGATCAGCAGGCACAAGGCCAGATAACGGATCGGTCTCTTCATGGGAACCTCCAGGATATCAGATTCTAAAATAATAATAGCAAATATTATGCCGCAAAGGAAGCAGCGCTCCGCAGCGAAGAACCAAATCAGAACCGATGCAGACTTAAAAAACGGAACAATTCAATAGTGACTTATATTCGCAAAAACGATTCAAAAACGACTTCCGAGCGGCGCGTTTCCGGGCATCTGCCATGGCATGAAATTTGCTTATACATTTAGAAAAATCCTGAGATCAGGACAGGAGGTAACTTGATGAAAAAGTTTTTCTGTTTCCTGCTGGCGCTTGTGATGATACTCAGCCTCTGCGCCTGCGGCAACAACGACAAGCCTACTGAGGCACCTACCGCGGCTCCGACAGAAGCTCCGACTGAAAAGCCTACCGAAGCCCCGACTGCGGCTCCGACAGAAGCTCCGACTGAAGCTCCGACCGAGGCCCCCACCGAACCTCCCACAGAGGAAGACCCGGTCAACCGCGGAGTCATTCCGGAGAATCATACCAAATTGACACCCGAAACACTGATC
Organism: Lachnospiraceae bacterium; assembly: GCA_017619975.1. GTDB lineage: Bacteria > Bacillota > Clostridia > Lachnospirales > Lachnospiraceae > UBA6987. The sequence continues at coordinate 21,703 of JAFZRH010000054.1, forward strand.
GGCAACTGGGAGATCACCGGCTGGATCAACGACTATCTGGGCGACAATTCCTTCAGTCCCGTGGAGGATCAGCAGTTCATTTATGACGGCGAGAAACTGGATTACGTGGTGTCCGGCACGCTTTCGAGCTCCCGGCCCTATGTCCTTGAGCATGAATACAACGTCGTAATCGAAGGCGATCTGACCTGGACGAGCTATTTCAACGAGGAAGGTGCGCTGTGCCAGTACGATCCGCGCTACGGCATCACGTACGTATGCACCCGCAACGAGGAAGTTCCGGAGCACGTTCCGGAAAACCA
>JAFZRH010000055.1 GCA_017619975.1 Lachnospiraceae bacterium
AAGCCCTGCAGAAAGATCCAGTCCTTCGGTTCACTGAGGTATTTTACACATGCGAACCGGCCGGAAAGCGCGCCGGAACGGTGCATCGACGGCTGCCCCTACGGAGAAAGCTGCCCTTACAATGCCGTTAAACTGTATCTGGACGACAAGAAAAACGCCTGGTTCCGGGAAGCGTGCACGCGTATCCCCTCTCCTTCCGACAGCGAAGTAGAGCAATCGCTCCGGACGACCCAGTACGGCAAATGCGTATTCTGCTGTGACAATGACGCCGTGGATCATCAGACCGTCAACATGCTTTTTGACGACGGCGTGACGGCAACGTTCACCATGTGCGCGTTCAATAAGGGCGGCAGGTTTATCCACATTATGGGTACGAAAGGGGAGCTGCGCGCTTCTCTGACGGCCGATGAGGAACCGATCTGTCTCTATGATTTCGAGACCCGAAGCCTTTCAGAGTTCCCGGTTTCCGGGAAAGACGGACTGGTCAGCGGCCATGGCGGCGGAGACCGCGGGATCATCGAATCTCTGTACGAATACCTGACAGGAAGCTATACCGGCTCCTCCATCTCCGGCATCCGGATCTCTGTGGATAACCATCTGCTGGCTTTTGCAGCCGAACAGTCACGGCTGAGCGGCACCGTCGTCGATGTGGATGAATACCGGGCATCGCTGACAGTATAATCATGTGGGACGGCGCTTTCTGCCAAACGCAAGGGGCGGCTTTTAGCCGCCCCTTTCCTTTAACAAACCGTTTCGCAGCCGACTCAGGCTGCTTCCGCCTGCAGGACAAAACGCTTTCTTCTTTCCTTTGTTATCCACAAACTGATCATGAGTCCTGCGATGATAAGAGCACCGCCGCCGAAACGGATCAGACCGGAGTATGCTTCCAGATTCGTATCGATCGCGGGCAGGAGGCCGATAAAAGCTTCCAGCACGATCGAGCAGATCCCCAGCGCGATCAGGCGGCTTTTCTTGAAAACTTCACGCAGCGGCAGCTCCGGGAACACGGCACGCGCGGCGAGCGCCAGCACGCCGGCCAGCACCGCAAAGAGCAGAAGCACGCCGGAGGCGGCCTTCAGCACCGGACTTAAGAACAACTGCCACAAAAGGTGAGCCCCCTGGCAGACGCCCCAGCCGAGCGCCCAGAGCGGGAGGCAGATCAGAATGCGGAGCGCCAGCGGCCAGGTCCAGATCCAGCTTCGCAGCTTTCCCCAAAGTGTGGTAGGGCCGCTCTCATCCTCTTCTTCCTCTTCTTCCGTTTCGTCATCATCATCAACGGAAGTATCATCGATCATCTGAACAACGGAAGGCCTGTTAACTTCATCGGCAGCTTTCATGATCTCGTCCGGCGAGCCGAAAAGGCCGTTGATCAGGACGGCTGTACCGGTCGTGACCGCTGCAGCAGCGCCGAGCGCTTTTTTTCCAAGCGTCTTGCCGGGCTTTTCTGCCTTCTTTTCCTTCTCCGCTTTTTCCGGCTTCCTTTCGACTTCCGTCTCCAGTCCCGCTTTTCCCGGTTTCTCTTCGACTTCCGGGTCCTGCTGCCGGATCTTATTTTCCTGAGTCATGGTTTCCTGCCCTCCGGGCACCGCCCTGGTATGCATCTGTCCGCTTTTAACAAGAGAAAGTTCAGCGGCTGTAGATCTCTTCGATCTCGCCGTAGCCTTCGGCGAAGAGCTGATCTTTCTGGAATTTTTTGTTCTTCATGAGAGTGCCGACCAGCACGGTCTTGCCTTCGGCGCGTTCTTTTGCCGCCTTTACGCGTATTTCGGCCGCTTTCTCCTGCGGCAGATTCTTCTCCAGAAGATACGCCTTTTTCGCGCCGCTGCCGGGCACTGTGAAGCCGGATTCGGTCAGGATCAGGATCAGCCGCTCAAAGCCGATCGAGATCCCGCAGGCCGGGACCGGCTGTCCAGTAAACTTGCCGACCAGTTCGTCGTAGCGGCCGCCGCCGCCGGAGGAGCCGCCGAAGCCGTCCAGCTCCAGCTCGAAGATCGGGCCGGTATAATAGGACATGCCGCGGACCAGAGTCGGATCGAACCGTACTTTGAACGGAACGGTGGCTGCCTGGCCGACGGCTTCGATAATGGCCTCCAGGTCGCTTATCTGCCTTTCGGTCTCAGTATTTCCCGCCAAAAGCGCTGCAAGGGCTTTAAGGGGCATTTCCGCGGCTTTTAAGGCCATGCTGAGCTTCTCATAAGCGGCAACACATTCTGCGGGGAAGCCGTTTTCGGTCATTTCCTTCAGCACGCCGTCCAGGCCGATCTTGTCCATCTTGTCCCAGATAATGAAGGCTTCGTCGAAGCGGGCTTCCCCGATCCCGCAGTAGGCCGCCATGGCCTTTAAGAGCCGGCGGTCATTCAGATGGATCGTGAAGTTCTGAAAGCCGAGCCTTCCGAGCAGCGTGGAGGTTGCCAGGAACAGATCGATCTCCGCCGCGATGCCGCTCTCGCCGATAATATCGATATCACACTGATAGAACTGACGGTAGCGGCCGCGCTGAGGCCTGTCCGCGCGGAACACGGGACCGATCTGCAGCGCCTTGAAGGGCTTGGAGAGCTCGTTTCCGTGTGCGGAATAATAGCGAACAAGCGGCACGGTCAGATCGTAGCGCAGGCCGGAATCGGCCAGATCTTCTTCCGTTTTCGCGCTCTCGATCTTCAGCTTTTCGCCGCGCTTTAAGATCTTGAAGATCAGCTTTTCGTTGTCGCCGCCCTGCTTGCTCAGGAGGTTCCCCAGCGTTTCCGCCAGCGGCGTTTCAATAGGCGTGAAGCCGAAGCTGCGGTAGGTCTCCTTGATCAGTGAGATGCAGTAATCGCGGATCTCCATCTCCCGCGGGAGAATATCGCGCATGCCTGTGACGGGGGTTTTATTTAAAGCCATAATCGTCTCTTCCTTTCGATCATTTCCTCTATACGGTCCCGATAATCGCGTAACTGTTTCACATTGTCGGCCCGTTCGATGCGGCCGTCCGAATACACCGCCTTTGAGATGTTGCCGGCGCCTGCTGCAAGGATACTCTGTTTTTCTTCCATAATCAAGATGTTGTAGATGCCTTCTTTTCCGGGAGCGGCATAACCGACGTTTTCCAGATTGCCGGCCATGTTCTTCTGACGGTAAAGATAGTACGGGAACAGCCCCATGTCCCTGGCGCCTTCCGCAGCGGCTCGCATCATGGCGCGGCTCTCTTCTTCTCCCACTTCCGCCTTAACCGGCCCTTCCGCCTCCATTTTCAAGCGGGAGGTGCGTTTGATCGCTAAAGCGTGTACGGTCAGATCATCCGGCTGCAGGGGTTTCAGCTGCCGCAGTGTATCCTCGACGTCGGCCGCCGTTTCTCCCGGCAGTCCGAGGATCAGATCCATGTTGATGTTGTCAAATCCCATGGAACGGGCCAGATCGTACGCTTTCCGGAAGTCCTCCACCGTATGCAGCCGCCCGATCCTGTCCAGCGTTTTCTGCTGCATGGTCTGCGGATTGACAGAAAGACGGCTGACAGGATACTGTTTGAAGACAGCGAGCTTTTCCCTGTCGATGCTGTCCGGCCGCCCGGCCTCGACAGTAAATTCCAGAAGATCATCCGTCGGAAAGATCCGGCAGACCGCGCTCAGAAGACGGTCCGACTGTGCCGGCGTCAGGGAAGTCGGCGTACCGCCTCCGATATAGACCGTATCGAGCGGTCTTGATCCGAACAGCGGCCGACACTGTTCCAGCTCATAGATCAGCGTATCCAGATAAGGATCGACCTGATCCCTGCAGACAGCCAGCGGATAGGAGGTAAAGGAGCAATAGGCGCAGCGCGTGGGACAGAACGGAATGCCGATGTACAGGCTGTATCCTTGGACTCCGTGCGTACGGGCCAAAACCGAGCGCTCTTTCTGCGCGGTCGCGATCGCCAGACTCAGCTTCTCTCCGTCAAGATAGTAACTGCGGCGCATCTCTTCCGCGATCTGTGCCGGCCGTTCACCCGCTTCCAGCTTCTGCATCACCAGCTTGACCGGCCGGATGCCGGTCAGTGTGCCCCAGGGAAGCTTCCGCCCGGTGAGTGAGGACAGTTCATCGTAGATCCGCCGTTTCCAGGCATTTTTTATATCCTCGTACGGGAGAGTGCGGTCCGGGGAAGGAACGGCATAGAATACACAGTCTTCCGGCAGGATTTCCGGCCTGTTGTCCAGTTTGACCTGCGTTTCACCCGGAAAGAAGGCTCCCAGCAATCCCCTCACGTCATATTCAAACTCTTCTCCGTCTCCGGGAAACCAGAATGCGATCATCCTTCCGAAAGAGGATTAAAGCGCCTCTCAAACGCAATGAAACTCAGATCCATATGACCGGGGCAGACCGCGGTGTCCTCCGGCAATTCCCTCAGCAGGCGCTGTACGGAGCGGACAATATCCGTATCGCTGCCGGTCTCCAGATCCGTCCGGCCGTAGGAGCCGTGAAACAGGGTGTCCCCGCTGATCAGGATCTTTTGATCCGGGAAATAATAACAGCAGCTGCCGGCAGTGTGGCCGGGGGTGTGAAGAACCTTAAAGCGAAGTCCGGCCAGGATCACTTCCTCTTCCGCGCAAAAAGTCTTATCCGGGGTCAGGGTACAGGGCATGCCCCAGGTTTCGGAGCCGTTAGCCCTCGCGTCTTCCAGAAGAGCCGTTTCTTTTTCCAGACAGTAAATCGGGATCCCGTAGAACTGCCGCAGTTCGTCGGCCGCTTCCATATGGTCAAAATGACCGTGTGTCAGCAGGATCGCAGCCGGATCGGCTTTTTCGTACGCGAGTCGGGCTTCGATCCGTTCCGCTTCATCGCCGGGATCCACGATCAGCGCTTTATTCGTATTCGTATTGATCAGGAAATAGACATTTGTACCGATCGGACCGACGACCATCCGTTTCAGCAAAAAGCCTTCTGTTTCAGGTGTTTTCTTGATTCCGAAAATATTCATGGAGATCCTTTCCGCCTTCCGTCAGGTTCGTGTCACGTCGAAGACACCGTTGATCTGCTTCAGTTTCGCGGTCACACCGCGGATCTCTTCTGTCCCGGTGGACTGGAACTGCAGATCGATCGTCGCGATGCCCTGCTTGCTGACTTTCGTGCTCAGATTCGTGATATTGATATTCATCTCCATCAGCACGCGGGATATATCGGCCAGCATGCCGACCCGGTTGTTGACGTAGAGCACAAGACCGGCCAGATAACGCTCTTCCTTGCTTTTTTCAGGAAGATGCCACTCCGCCTCGATCAGACGGCTGCGATCCTCCGCCGGAAGATTGATGATATTGACGCAGTCTGTCCGGTGAATGGAAACGCCGCGGCCCCGGGTCACAAAACCGACGATCTCATCGCCTGGAATCGGGCTGCAGCAGCGGGAGAAGTGAACGGCCAGATCATGCAGGCCTTCCACCACGATCCCGCCCTTTGCATGCGCAACGGCCTTTTTCGCGTTTTCCTGAGAGATCTCCAGAACCTGCTCATCCGTGATATGCCGCTGTTCGTATTTGCGCTTCTCCTCAGCCAGTTTATTGATGACCTGGCCTTCCTTTAAGCCGCCGTGACCAACGGAAGCCAGGACCGCGTTCCAGTCCTTGCAGCCGTATTTGTTCATGACTTTTTCCATGAACTCCGGCTTCAGGAGATCGGGAAGATTATACCCCTTGGATTTGGCATTCTTTTCGATCAGGTCCTTGCCCTTCTCGATATTGTCTTCCTTGTTCTGCTCCTTGAACCACTGGTTGATCTTGTTGCGGGCCTGTGTGGACTTGACGATATTCAGCCAGTCCCGGCTGGGACCGCGCGAATTCTGCGACGTGATGATCTCCACGCGGTCTCCGTTGTGAAGCCGGTAATCGATGGGGACCAGTTTATCGTTGACCCGGGCGCCGACCATTTTGTTGCCGACCGCGGAATGGATACTGTACGCCAGATCGATCGGGGTAGAGCCGGCCGGCAGATTTTTCACGTCTCCCTTCGGTGTAAAGCAGTAAACGGTGTCTGCAAAGATATCCAGGTCGCTCCGGACGGAGGCCATGAATTCGGTGTTGTCGGGCATTTCCCGCTGCCACTCCAGGATCTGCCGCAGCCAGTTCAGTTTTTCCTCTTCTTTATTGACGGAAGTGCTGCCGCTTTCCTTGTATTTCCAGTGCGCCGCGACGCCGTATTCCGCCGTCCGGTGCATTTCATAGGTCCGGATCTGGATCTCAAAGGGGATGCCGCTCTTTCCGATGACCGTCGTATGCAGCGACTGATACATATTGGCCTTCGGGATCGCAATATAGTCCTTAAACCGGCCGGGGATCGGCATATACAGCTCATGGATGATCCCCAGCGCCGCGTAGCAGTCCTGCACCGTATCCACCAGGATGCGCACGGCAAAAAGATCGTAGATCTCGTCCAGCCCTTTCTGCTGGATCACCATCTTTTTGTAGATGCTGAAGATGTGCTTGACACGGCCGTAGACCTGCGCGTTGATGCCGGCCTCCTTGACGTGCTTGCTGACGTCAGCCACGATCGACTGCACAAATTCCTCGCGGGAGTGAGATCTCTCATCGATATCCCGGACCAGTTTGGCATATTTTTCCGGTTCCAGATACTGGAGGCTCAGATTGTCGAGCTCCATTTTCAGGCGGAACATGCCGAGGCGGCTGGCCAACGGCGCATAGATATCCAGCGTTTCCGCCGCCTTCTCGCGCTGCTTCTCCGGCTTCTGGAACTGAAGCGTCCGCATGTTGTGCAGACGGTCCGCCAGCTTGATAATGATGATCCGGATATCCTTGGACATGGAGAGGAACATCTTGCGCAGGTTTTCCGCCTGCATCTCCAGTTTGTCCGTCGTGCCAAGAGACAGCCGGGTCAGTTTGGTGACGCCGTCCACGAGTAAGGCCACGTCCGGTCCGAAGCGCTGCTCGATCTCTTCCAGCGTCGTATCCGTGTCCTCCACGACGTCGTGCAGGAGGCCGGCAATGATGGACTCCTTATCCATCTCCAGCTCGGCGAGTATGATCGCCACGTGCAGCGGATGGATGATATACGGCGCACCGGAACGGCGCAGCTGGTTCTCATGCGCCTTGTAAGCCAGTTCATAGGCCTCCCGGACCAGCGTCATATCATCGGACGGATGATACTTTCTGATCGTATCGATCAGCTGGGCATAGAGCTCTTCCGGCGGGCGGTCCGTATGATCCTTCGGCATCTCGTCTTCGTCGCTCAAAGGATGAATATTGTGATCGTCGTTGATCGCGGCGATCTCGGAGGGCAGATCATTCTGCATGGTTTTCAGTCCTTCCGGCATCTCTCCCACCTCCCTCTTCTACTTCAGTTTCTTCTCGCGGATCACGACATGATCGTTTCCGTATTCCCGGATCAGCGCCTCACCGGCTTCCGGTGTCAGAAAGGCACCGTTTTCCGAAGGGATCCGTTTGGTCTGCCTTTCTTTTTTCAAAGCGATGACGCAGCCGGCGCCCTGCAGGATCTCCTCCAGCCGCGCCTGTGATCTCAGGAAGCTCTGCTTGTCTTCAAACAGGATGTAGGCTTCCTTTTCCAGCTCGTCAAAGCGCAGGATCTTTTCGGCGATCAGCTTGCCCTTGGCATCGTCTCCGAGGGAGACGCGGCCGCGGATGAAGACACGGCTGCCTTCTTCCGTCTTTTCCCGGTAATTGTCCGTTTCCCGCGGAAAGCACAGCACTTCGATGCTGTCGGTCATGTCTTCCAAGTTCAGGATCATCATGACGGCACCGCTGCGGGTGGTACGGATCGTGCGTTTTTCGATCAGACCGCCGACCCAGACGCTCGTGCCGTCCTCCACGCCGGCCTCGCCGCTTTCCTCATCTACGTTGAAGTCGGACAGCCGGGCCGTGATGTTCCGGCGCAGGAGTTCCTCGTCCTCTTCCAGCGGATGACCGCTGGCGTAGAGTCCCAGCACCAGCTTTTCATAAGCCAGTTTTTCGCCGAAGGAAAACTCGGGGATCTTCGGGAAAGTCACCTCCAACCGCAGTTTCTCCTCCGGCGGCGCGATGTCAAAGAGACTCATCTGGCCGGTGAAACCGTCCTTTTTGCTGCGGGCTTTGGCGTCCATCATTTCCGCATAGACGGCGATCTTCTGGCTGCGGAAGCCCGGGAAGGCGTCCATCGCGCCGGCATAGATAAAGCTCTCCACAGTGCGTTTGTTGATCTCGTTGCCCGTCATGCGGTCGATGAAATCGCCGAGCGAGGTGAAGGGACCGTTCGTTTCCCGCTCCTTTACGATCGCGTCCACCACGCTGCGTCCCACGCCTTTAATGGCGGTCAGACCGTAGCGGATCGCATGGCCGGAAGGCGTGAATCCGTAGCTGGATTCGTTGATGTCCGGCGGCAGCACGGAAAGATTCATCTGCCGGCAGACGGCGATATATTCGGAGACCTTGCTGGTCACGTCCATGACGGACGTCATCAGCGCGGCCATATATTCCACAGGATAGTAGCATTTTAAATACGCGGTCTCATAAGCCACGACGGCATAGCCCGCCGCGTGAGAACGGTTGAAGGCATACTGCGCGAAATCCATCATGCGGTCAAAGATCTGATTGGCCGCCGTTTCGGAGATCCCGCGGGACACGCAGCCGGGCACGCCTTCCTCCGGATTGCCGTAGACGAAGTTGGCTCTTTCCTTCTTCATCACGGCTTCTTTTTTCTTGCTCATAGCGCGGCGCACAAGATCACTGCGGCCCATGGTATAGCCGCCCAGATCCCGCACGATCTGCATGACCTGCTCCTGATAGACGATACAGCCGTAGGTATCGGACAGGATCGGCTTCAGTTCCGGGATTAGGTAATGGATGCTGCTGCGGTCGTTCTTTCCGCGGATATAGTCGGGGATGAAGCTCATGGGACCGGGCCGGTACAGGGAAATGCCGGCAACCAGATCGTCCATGCAGTCGGGCTTTAATTCCTTCATGAAGCTCTTCATCCCGCCGGATTCCAGCTGGAAAATGCCGTCGTCCTTTCCGGAGGCGATCAGCTCGAAGACCTTCGGATCGTTCATCTTCATATGATCGAAATCGATCCGGCTGCCGGAGCGGGCCTCGATGAAATCCAGCGCGTCCTCAATGACGGTCAGTGTTCTGAGTCCCAGAAAGTCCATTTTCAGAAGGCCCAGCTCTTCTACCGTCGTCATGGGGAACTGCGTGGTTAGCTGACCGTCGGCGCTGCGGGACAGCGGAACGAAATGATACGCGGGCTCTCCGCAGATGACGACGCCGGCCGCATGCGTGGAGGCGTGCCGGGGCAGACCTTCCAGGCGGCGGGCAAAATCAAGGATCTTCGCGACCCGTTCATCCTTTTCGGCAAATTCGCGCAGCTCGCGGCTGCCGGCAAGCGCTTCGTCGAGCGTGACGTTCCGGTTGTTCTGACCGCGGGGGATCATCTTCGCGATCTGATCGCAGAGCGCGTAGGGATAATCCAACACCCGGCCGACGTCGCGGATCACGCCGCGTGCCTGCAGCGTTCCGAAGGTCACGATCTGCACCACGCTTTCCTGCCCGTACTTTTCCGTGACGTAGTCGATGACTTCGCCGCGGCGTTCGTAGCAGAAATCCACGTCGATATCCGGCATGCTGATGCGTTCCGGATTCAGAAAGCGCTCGAAGATCAGCTTGTATTCGAGCGGATCGATATTCGTGATCCGCAGGGAGTAAGCAACGATGGAGCCCGCGCCGGAGCCTCGTCCGGGACCGACCGGGATCCCGTGCGTCTTCGCGTAATTGACGAAATCCCAGACGATGAGGAAGTAATCCACATAGCCCATGCGGCTGATGACGCCCAGCTCATAGTCCAGGCGGCTTTGGATCTCCTCCGTGATGACCGCATAGCGGTCCTTCAACCCTTTTTCGCAGAGGCTCCGCAGATACGTTTCCCCGGTAAAGCCGTCCGGCACCGCGTAATGCGGCAGCTTGGTCACGCCGAACTCGATCGTGACCTCACAGCGCTTCGCGATCTCGTGCGTCCGCTCCAGCGCTTCCAGGGCGTACGGGAACAGGGCTTTCATTTCTTCTTCGGATTTTAAGTAGAACTGACCGCCTTCGTAACGCAGACGGTCTTCGTCCGCCACTTTCTTGGCCGTCTGGATGCAGAGCAGAAGGTCGTGCGCTTCCGCATCTTCCTGACGGATATAGTGGCAGTCGTTGGTCGCGACGAGCGGGATCCCCGTTTCCTGCGAAAGGCGCAGCAAGTAGCTGTTTACGCTGCGCTGCTCCGGATAGCCGTGGTCCTGCAGCTCGAGAAAATAGTTGTTTTCCCCGAAGATCTCCCGGTATTCCAGTGCCGCGTTCTTTGCCTCCTCATACAGGCCTCGGTTTAAAAAGCGCTGGACTTCGCCGGCCAGACAGGCGGACAGACAGATGATGCCTTCATGGAATTCTCTGAGGATCTCCTTATCTACGCGCGGCCGGTAGTAAAAGCCGTCCATAAAGCCGGTGGAGACGATGCGCATCAGGTTCTCATAGCCTTTGTTGTTTTCCGCCAGCAGGATCAGGTGATAATAGCGTTCGTCGCCGGCGCCGGCTTCGCGGTCCAGACGGGAGCCCGGTGCGACGTAGACTTCACAGCCGAGGACCGGATGGATCCCTTCTTTCTGACAGGCCTTGTAGAAGTCGATGACGCCGTACATGACCCCGTGATCGGTGATCGCGAGCGAGTCCATGCCAAGCTCTTTGGCGCGCTTTACGACCTCCGGGATCTTGCAGAAGCCGTCAAGCAGGCTGTATTCCGTATGCAGATGTAAGTGCGTAAACGCCATGACGGCCTCCCTTCTGAAAGATACGGCCTCGCTGCCTCGATATTTTTTTCTCAGCCCGTTCGTCGACCTTCCGGATAAAAAAGATCATAGTCAGGTCGCCTCAATGGGCGTTCGAAAAAAATATCGGGCGCGCTCGGCTTGCTGCTCAGTCCTCTTCCTCAAACATCTTCTCCACGAAAGCGTGAGCGTCGAATTTCTCGAGATTCGTCAGCTTTTCTCCGGTCCCGATATAGAGGATCGGCAGGCCCAGCTCGATCTGGACGCTCATCACGACGCCTCCCTTGGCGGTCCCGTCCAGCTTGGTCAGGATGATACCGTCCACGTCGGTCACTTCCGAAAAGGCCCGCGCCTGATTCAGGGCGTTCTGTCCGGTCGTCGCGTCCAGCACGATAAGGCTCTTGACCGTATAGCCGGTGCCGGCCTTCTGCACCACGCGGTGCATCTTTTCCAGCTCCGCCATCAGGTTCTTCTTATTGTGCAGACGGCCCGCCGTATCGCAGAGAATCACGTCGGTGCCGCGGGCCTGCGCCGCCGCTATACCGTCAAAAAGAACGGCCGAAGGATCCGCTCCTTCGTGCTGCGACACGATCTCCGCCCCGCTGCGCTTTGCCCAGATGGTCAGCTGCTCCGCCGCGCCGGCCCGGAACGTATCGCCGGCGACCAGCATCACTTTCTTGCCCTGCTCTTTCAGCGCATAAGCCAGTTTGCCGATGCTCGTTGTTTTTCCGACTCCGTTCACGCCGGTGATAAACAGCAGCGCCTTTTCGTTCTCCCAGGGATATTCCGGTTTCAGAATGCTCATCTGCGCCTGAATCTGTTCTTTTAAAAGCTTCTTCAGCCTGGAAGTCTGCAGGATCTGCTTTTCCCAGGCTTCGTTCTTCAGATTCGCCACTAAAAGCTCCGCCGTTTCCATCCCGACGTCGCTTAAGATCAGACGCTCTTCCAGCTCTTCATAAAACTCTTCGGAGACATCCGAGGTCGTAAAAAGATTTTTCAGTTTATTGAAAAAACCAGCCATACTATTCCCCGTTTCTTATTGTTCGTCCAGGATCTTCCTGCTGCCCGGATCGGTCAGACTGACGGAGACCAGCGCCGAGACGCCTTTCTCCTGCATGGTAATTCCGTAAAGACGGTCTGCCATCTCCATGGTTCCGCGCCGGTGTGTGATGATCAGGAACTGCGTTGTTCCGCGCAGGCGATAGAGATAGTCCGCGAAGCGCTTGACGTTCGGCTCATCCAGGGCTGTCTCGATTTCGTCCAGCAGGCAGAACGGTGACGGCTTTAAGTTCTGGATCGCGAACAGAAGCGCGATCGCCGTCAGGGCTTTTTCTCCGCCGGACAGCTGCATCATGTTCTGCAGCTTCTTGCCCGGCGGCTGCGCATTGATGATGACGCCGGAGGAAAGGACGTCTTCCTCGTTTTCCAGTGAGATGGTTCCTTTCCCGCCGGCAAAAAGATCACTGAATACTTTGGCAAACTCGTCCCGGATCAGAACGAACTGCGCTTTAAACTGCTCGCGCATCCCCTTCTCCAGATCCCGGATGAGGGAAGTCAGCTCGCTTTCCGCTTTGACCAGATCATCGCGCTGACCCCGCAAAAACTCGTAGCGTTCCGAAACCTCTTTATATTTTTCAATGGCTTCGACGTAAACGGGACCGAGTTCCTTGATCTCTTTTTTCTTCTGGGCAATGTTCCGTCTGACCTCCGCCGGATTCCGGATCTCCGGATTGCGGATGGCTTTTGCCTGGGAGGGCGTCATCTCATATTCGTTCCAGAGATATTCCGCCTGTTTTTCGATCTGTTCCTCCAGACGCTGCCCGGCACTCTGAAGTCGGAAATTTTCTTTATCCAGCTCATTCTGACGCAGTGAAAGCGCTTCCCTGGCTTCAAAACAAGTTTGCTGTTCCGCCCTCTTTTCTTCGCGGAGAAGTTCATCCTCTTCATAGCGCATTTCCAGAGCGGAAATCGTTTCCTTTACGGCAAGGATGTCTTCTTTCAGCTGTTCTATTTCAGTTTCCCGCTCTTTGACGACGTCTTCCACCGAGACCTGGCCTTTTAAAAGTTCCTGTCTGTCATTTCGGATCCGGTCTATTTCATCGTTGCAGCGACGGATACTGTCCAGAAGGAAATCTCCGCGCTGCTGCAGATTGGCAAATCTTACCCGCAGTTCTTCCAGCGTTTTGCTCTTGTCCTGAGAATCCGCTTTGATGCGGTCGAGTTTTACAGCCAGTTCCATCACTTCATTGCGAAGTGTCTCGCTGCCCTGATCCAGTTCGCTCACATTGCTGCGGAAGGACAGACGCTGTTCTCCAAAATGCTTCTTCTCTTCTTCCAGCCGGGCGATCTCTTTTGTCCGGGCGTCGGCGCGTTCGCTGCCGCGCTTTAATTCTTCCTGCCGGCCCGCATTCTGTGCTTTCAGTGCAGCACATTTCAGCTGAAGATCGCGGAGTTTGATGTCATCCTGACGGATCTTTTTCTCCAGTCCCTCGATCTCTTTCCGCTGACTGTCCGCTGTTTTTTCCGCTTTCCCGGCTGCGGCGGCCAGTTTTTTCTCTGCCTGTTCGCTTTCCGCAAACTCACGGCGTCTGCCCAGAAGATTGGAGCTGTTCCGGTAAGCACCGCCCGAAATAACACCGCCGGGGGTCAGATATTCGCCTTCCAGTGTTACGATGGAGAGACGGTGGTCGTACTTTCGCGCAATGGCGAGTGCGTGATCCATATGATCGACTACCAGGGTCTGTCCCAGCAGAAAACGCACGACGGCATCATACCGGCTGTCATTTTTGACCAGAGAAGCTGCTGTGCCGAGCGCCCCAGCCTCTCTTGCTGCTTCCGGCCTGGCCAGGCCTCTGTCCCCGCGGACCGCATCCAAAGGCAGGAACGTCGCACGCCCGAGCTTTTTCTCTTTCAAATATCCGATGATCCGTTTGGCTTCTTCCTCGGTCTCGGTCACAATGTTCTGCGCCCGTCCTGCCAGCACTGTCTCGATCGCCGTTTCGTATTTCTTTTCGGTGGAGATCAGATCCGCGGCAACCCCGCAGATCCCGGGGAAGCGGTCTTTTACATCCATGATCGCTTTTACGCTGCCCCCGAAGCCGTCATAGCGCTCGATCAGATTTCTCAGATTCTCTTTCCGGGCGCGTTCCGCCGAAAGCTCCCGCTGCAGGCGGTGCAGTTCTTCTTCGTTTTTCCGGCATTCGGCCGAGAGAGAAGCCGAACGGTCTCTGGCGTCTTTCAGCGAACTTTTCAGCAGAGACTCTTCTTTCTGCGCCTGCCCAAGGCTTTCCGAAAGCGCGTCGAATTCCTGCTGCAGCGCCGACTGATACGCTTCACCGGCCTGCTGTTCTTTCTGAAGCGCTTCCAGACGCAGGGCATTCTGTTCTTCCCGTGCCTGAAGAGCCGCCAAAGAGGAGCTGACTTCTGCTTTTCGGTCCAGGGAACTCATCATGGCTTTGTTGCCCTGCTCGATCTGATACTCCAGATCCCGGATTGTCTCGTTCAGGCTCTCTTCTTCCTCTTCCAGACCGGAAATTTTATCGTCAGTCTGATCCAGCAGACGGTCTGTCTCGTTTTTGCTTTTGTAATACCCTTCCCGTTCCTCTTCACTGCGGGCGATGGCGGCATCGTACTCTTTCACTCTCTCATCCAAGAGATCGGAATTTGTCTCAGCTGCTTTTATCTGTTCACTGAGCATTCCGATCCGGCCTTCCCGGTTTTCATTGGCGACCCGCAGATCTGCCAATTGTCCCTGGATCTGTACCAGATTTTTATCCAGGGCATCGTTTTCGTCGGAAAGGGAATCGTAGCGCGCTTTTAACTGATCGAGCTGAACGGTAACGGCTTCCAGATCGTTGCTGACGGTTTCCTGATTGTTCCGGGTCTCTTCCAGTTTTGTCTCCAGGGCATCGGCTTCCAGTGCAAACACCCCGACTTCGTATTCTTTCAGCTCATCGCGGAGTTTTAAATACGTCTTCGCTTTCGCGGACTGTTTTTCCAGCGGCCCGACCTGTTTTTCCAGTTCTTTGACGATATCTTCGATCCGCTCCCGGCTGATCCGTTCCGAATCAAGCTTTTTCTGTGTAATATCGCGGCGTTTTTTATACCGGACGATGCCTGCCGCTTCATCAAACATGAGACGGCGTTCCTCCGGTTTGTTGGACAGAACCATTTCGATCTGTCCCTGCCCGATGATGGAATAGCCTTCTTTGCCGATGCCGGAATCGTAGAAGGTCTCATAAATATCACGCAGACGGCAGATATTGCCGTTCAGGCGGTATTCGCTCTCGCCGGACCGGAAGACCTGCCGGGAAACGACGACTTCATCATAGTCAAGCGGCAGGGAACGGTCGCTGTTGTCGATCGTCAGCGAAACGAAAGCATAGCTCATGGGACGGCGGTTCTCCGTACCGGCGAAGATCACGTCCTACATATTGCTGCCTCTGAGCTGTCTTGCGCTTTGCTCACCCAGCACCCAGCGGACCGCGTCCGCCACATTGCTCTTCCCGCTGCCGTTCGGGCCGACGATCCCCATGATCCCGGGGGAGAATTCCATCACCATCCGGTTCGCGAACGATTTAAAGCCCTGCGTTTCGATCTTTTTTAAATACATAAAAGCTCCTTGAAGAGAGAGGCTTTATTCCGCTTTCTCCTGTAATCGTTTGAGCGCTGCCAAAGCAGCCGCCTGTTCTGCCTGTTTTTTGCTGGCGCCGTCTCCCCGGCCGAGGACTGTTCCGTCGGCACTGACCGTGACCTGAAAGACTTTGTCGTGATCCGGTCCCGATTCGGCTACCGTTGTATAAACGATCGCGATGTCTCCGTCCGCCTGCAGGATCTCCTGCAGATGCGTCTTGGCATCGTAGGTCACGGGATGTTCCGCCATCGGCTGCATGACAAAACGGTCGATGAAAAGGTCCGCCTGTTCAAAGCCGCCGTCCAGATAGATCGCGCCGATGAGCGCTTCAAACGCGTCCGAGATCAGTGAATCTCTTTCCCGGCCGCCGTTTTTTTCCTCTCCCCTGCCCAGCAGGAGCTCTTTGTCAAGCCCGATCTTTCGCGCGCAGCAGGCCAGAGAAGCTTCGCAGACGATGGCAGCCCTGTGCCTGGAAAGCGCGCCTTCGGCTTCCTCCGGAAAATGGTCGAAGAGGAAACGGCTTGCGCTAAGTTCCAGGACCGCATCTCCCAGGAATTCCAGCCGTTCGTTATGCGTGACGCCGCGGTTTTCGTTGGCATAGGAGGAATGGCACAGCGCGGTTTTTAAAAGCGCTTTGTCCTGAAAATGATAAGCGATTCTGTCTTCAAAACATTCAAACATGAATACTCCATAAATACAGAAAACACCGCTGCCCCGGAAGAACGGCTTCTGATCCTCCGGAGCGCGGTTTCTTGAGACTGATCTTTCAGCCTTTTTTGTTTTATTCGACCGTTTTTAACAGATCGCAGGCATCCTGAACGGTGACGACCTTCTCCAGCGCCTCATCGGGAATGGATACGCCGAATTCATCTTCGATAGCGATAATGATTTCAGCAATATCCAGGGAATCCGCGTCCAGATCTTCTCCGAAAGACTTGTCGGGAGTCACGTCCTCTACGTTCAGGTTCAGGACCTTCGCAACGATCTCTCTGATTTTTTCCAGTTCCATAAAAACTCCTGTTCTTCGCTGTATTACTGCGATATGCTTTCTTTTATTTTATCGGTCAGGTGCGCGTCGGTAAAGCTGACGCACTGAAGGACCGCGTTGCTTAATTCCTTCCAGCCGGCGTTGCCGTGCGCTTTGACGATGAGACCGCGCAGACCGAGCATGGGGGCTCCGCCGTACTGCGTTGCGTCCAGCGTCTTCAGCGTTTCTTTCAGCGACTTTTTCACCATCAGCGCCCCGATCTTTGAAACGGTCGTTTTCATCATGGCGCCCTTGATCATCTTGACAAATGCGGAAGCGGTTCCTTCATACAGTTTCAGGGCAATATTGCCGGCAAAGGCTTCCGTTACGATGACATCCGCCGCGCCGTGCGGGATCTCTCTTGATTCGATATTGCCGATGAAGTTGATATCCGGACAGGCCTTCAGAAGCGGAAAAGTCTCCTTGCAGAGCGCGTTTCCTTTTTCTTCCTCCACGCCGATGTTCAGCAGCCCGACAGTCGGGTTTTCCACTCCCATCATATCGCGCATGTACAAAGATCCCATCTTGGCAAACTGAACCAGATGCTCGGGTCTTGCATCCACGTTGGCGCCGCAGTCAATGAGAAGAGATACCCCTTTCAGGGTAGGAAGCAGCGGTGCCAGCGGCGCGCGTTCCACCCCGGGCAGGCGGCCTACCAGCAGCTGTCCGCCGGCCAGAACCGCACCGGTGCTGCCGGAGGATACAAAAGCATCCGCTTCCCCGTTCCGGATCATCTTCTGCGCGATAACGATGGAAGAATCCTTCTTTTTGCGGATCGCATTGACCGGATGTTCCGCCATTTCGATGATCTCGCTGGCCGGCACGATCTGAAGACGGTCCTTGTCGTAATCGTCAAATTTCTCTAACTCTTTTTGTATGACCGCTTCCTGGCCCACCAGATAGATGAACGCCCTGTCGGTCATCGAAAGTGCTTTGACGGCCGCTTCTACAGGCGCCGCGGGAGCATTGTCGCCGCCCATGGCATCCAGGGCAATTCGTACCAGTTGATCCATAAATCCCCTCCTGTTATCCGGATCGGTTTGACTATACACAAGCCGGGCCTATAAATCAAGCTACAGACCCAAAAAATAAAAGAAAAAATAAATCAGCATCAGGATTCCGTTGAGAATGAGGCCCGTGCGGTAATCGATCCGGCTTTCCGCCCGGACGATGAAGTGCCCGTACAGGGGGATCCCAAAACCGGCTATGCTCATCACAAGAGCGAGTATCCCGAGGATTCCTTCTCCGATGCTTAAATCTCCGTCGCTTCCGACCGCGCGGATAAACAGCACCAGTCCGGTCAGGAAAGCCAGACCGAAAAGAAGCAGGGAAACCTGCATATACGTGACAGACCGAACGAGTTTTTTAACGGAAAGCCTTTTCATGCGAACTTTACATCTCGTCCAGTGAATGACGGTACGGTTCCAGAAACTCTGCCATGAAGATCTTCAGTTCCGGCAGATCCATCTCTTCCAGCTTCTGACGGGTCGCTTCCTCCGCCTGTACGAATTCACGGTTGCCGACTTTGCCTTCCTCCAGGCATTTGATCAGGGCGGAAAGTTTATCCGCCGCTTTGACGAGCTGCCAAAGATAAGCGTCTTTTTCTTCCGGATAAAAGAAGCTGGTGTATTCCTCCCGCAGATCGGCGGGAAGCTTATCCAGAAGCGACTGAGCGGCCTGATCTTCCAGATGGCGGTAGGCCGTCCGGATCGCGCTGTCGTTGTATTTGACGGGGGTCGGCATATCTCCGGTCAGGATCTCGGTGGAATCGTGATACAGCCCCAGCAGAGCGGCCCGTTCGGCATTCAGCGTCTTTCCCAGTCTTTTGTTTCCGATCAGCGCGAGTGCATGCGAGAGCATCGCAACTTCATGAGAATGCTCGCTGATGTTTTCCACACGGGAATTGCGCATCAATGACCATCGATTGATATATTTCATGCGGCCGAGCATGGCAAAAAAGCTGTGCATTCTATTCCTCCGCCACTTTCGGATAAACGTCCAGGAAGGCCACGTCGTCCATCCAGGTCCAGTATAAGCTGTGACCGGTAGGAAGGGTCTTGACATCGATGGAATTCACATTGTAGACAAGATAATCCAGCAGCGTATAGCACGGCAGTTCCACCGCCCATTCACGGACGCGGTTCATGATCATCTTCGCTTTTTCCGCTGCGCCGGCCTGGTCTTCCGACTCGTTCAGAAGATTATACTCTTCTATCATTTTGTCCAGTTCCGGATCCGCCAAATTATAGAGATTGGTTTCCGCCCCGCTGTTATAATGCAGGTCAAAATTCGGTGATCCGATACAATTCCAGCTGGCACACCACAGATCGGATTCCTTCTGGAAAAGATAGACCAGCATGGATTCTACGGAATTGACGTAGCGGATATCCAGCGTGATCCCCATCTGCGCCAGCGCTGCTTTGGCATAGGCAAGCACACCGTAGGAAGGATGTTCTTCCTGAATGGAACCGTTCAGCATGATCTCATAGCGCAGGGAAGCCCCTTCGGGCGCATCCGTAAACTTTCCGGTATTCTCGTTGTACTCATAACCGGCGGCCAGGAAAAAGCCTTTAACAGCTTCCACCGCGGCATTATAGCGGCTCATCACGTCGTCTGTGTTCCGGAAGAACACGCTGCCGGAAGCATCACGGCAATAAGCGGTCTCATACTCCGATTTCTCCGGCGTCAGCGCGAAGAAGGGGGATGCCGGGTATTCGATGATCGCGACGGAGCTTCCGAAGTATTCCCGGTAAGCCAGATCTTTAAAGGCAGAGATCGCACTCAGCAGGCCTTTCCGAAGCATGACGGAAGCCTGTGAGGAAGCATCCTCTCCCACTTTGACACGGTCGGCGTTGATTCCGATATAGCAGTATCCAAGATCCGGGATCTCTTCCACGTAAAGGTGATCGCCGCGGAGCGTTCCGTTCGAATTGGCGGAACACAGCGTTTCGTTCGTCATCCGATTTCCGTCCAGGACAACGATATCCAGCTCGTCATTGACGATCTGTTCGGTTACGTTCTCCTGATAAACCTGTATGGTCAGATAATCGATGTCCGAAGTCTGCTTATAATACTTTTCGTTTTTCTTTAAATATACTTTTTCTCCGTCATAGCTGACAAATACATAGGGGCCGGCTCCCAGAGGCGCATTGACTGCCTTTTCCGGCAAAGTGTAATTGCCTCTCGGAAAGCCGAACTGATGGCTTTCGTAATCGTAAAGCAGCGGATCCCCGTAATAGTGCAGCGGTGCGATAACCATGTCGAACAGCTCGTACAGTTCTTCGGAAGGCTGACCGTGCATGCGGAGCTTGACGCTGTATTCTCCCAGACGGACGATCCCGCTGATGTAATCGACCGGTTCTCCGCCTTCTTCCTTCATCTTTTTCAGCAGCAGCGTTTCGCGCGTGAAGGCATTGACCTGATTGTCAAAATAGGAGGCGTTGACCGCATAATTCTCCGCCAGCAGCCGGTAATTCAGGCCGTAGCTGTCGATCACATACTGGCACACTTCATCCAGAGAACGATAGACCAGATCTTCCCCGTTCTTGTATTTCAGGCTGTACGTCATGTCCAGACCGTAAATGTTGTAGAAATATTCCTGCGCGTTGTTGCCGTATCCCAGCGCGGCATAGGTGGACCAGATCTCCTGGCTCTGACGGGCTTCCGCCCAGAGCGTATCGGAAATAAGGGTGTATATATAGTCGGAAACTTCTTCACAGGGATTTTCCAGTTCCGCAGCAATTTCTTCGTCACTGATCTCAATGCTTTCAGCCAGCGAATTATTGTAATAATAGTTTTTCAGACCGACGATATCGAAGCTTCTCAAAGAGCCTTCACCGGTAAAATTCGGCTGCAGCCGTACGTAAAGATTGAAGATCAGATCGTCAACCGTCAGTTTTACGCCGTCGCTGAAGAAGATGCCGTCTTTCAATTTCAGTGTATAGGTGGTTTCATTGGTGTTTTCGTTATAATCGACGGTGATATCGGCCGGGCCTGTATACAGGTAGCGCTCGTTGTTGTAGTAGCTGTATTCACCTTCCGTAGCCATTCGGATCACTTTGCCGGCGCGGTCACGGGTAAGCAGATTGATGCCGACCAGCTTCATGACGTTCTCGTCGCCTTCCGAGAGCTCCGCAAACGGATCAAACTGGCCTTTCAGCTGAGAAACACCGACACGCAGCTTGGTGCTGTAACGGATCTCCGGCGGTTCCGTCACGGTAGGTGCGGTCGATTCTTTTGTCGGGGATTCCGACTGACTCTCGGCAGATGTCGTCTCGGCATACGGTACCGTCGGGTCTGCGGAAGCCGATGTCGTCGGCGCCGCAGTCCGGAACAGATCGGAAAAATCAAAGATGTCACTGAACCGGCTGCCGCGGAAAATCAGAACGCCGACCGCGATCAGCAGCACGCTTCCCGCCAGGGCGGTGACGATCCCTAAAATCTTGTTTAATTTGTTATTATTCATAGAGAAACCTCTTATCGCCTTATCCTTTTCTGCAAGGCTTTTCATAGCCAAATCTTTGAAATTTCTTATAACTATATCACGAATTATCGGAACAGTCAATTTTTTCTCACATCTTGCTTCACGGCACAAATTGCGGTAAACTAACAGCAAGTATTAAAAGAAGGAGTTCTTATGGAACCTTTAAAAATACCTTTTACCGATACTGCTTCCAAGGTGCTGAAGAAAGCCGAGCGGATCGCACGCGAACGATGCTGCGGTTCTGTTTCCACCGAGCATCTCTTGCTCGCGTTCTTTGACGTCCCCTGCCTGCCCGGAATGATCCTGACACAGCACGGCATTACGAGGGAACAGACAGAAGCCAAGCTGAACGAAATGCTGGGGGATCTTGCGCTCGGAACGGCTCCCGATGACAAAGCGGCAGGCAGGAGCCGGCTGGAATACACGCCGCTGCTTGAATATCTGATCCTTGACGCGCAGGATATTGCGCTGTCGCGCAACGCTTCCCGGATCGGGACCGAAGAAATGTTCGCCGTGATCCTTCAGGATATCGACGGGATCGCTTCCCGCGTTCTGATGGAGATGAATCTGGATCCCGTTGAACTCGAAGACCATCTGCTGAGCTCTATGGGAGACGACCGCTATACGCTGGAGGAGGTGCTGGCCGAGCCGCCGGGAGGCCCCGGAACGGGAACCATTACGCAGTTTACGCGCGATCTGACCGAGATGGCGGCACGCGGACGTCTGGAGCCCGTGATCGGGCGGGAAAAAGAGCTGAAGCGGATGATCCAGATCTTAAGCCGCCGCACGAAGAACAATCCCTGTCTGATCGGGGAAGCCGGCGTCGGCAAAACGGCTGTGATCGAAGCGCTTGCGCAGCGGATCGCCGACGGAAAAGTCCCGCCGCTTCTCAAGGACAAACGCCTCGTATCTCTGAACATCGCCAACGTGGTCGCCGGCACGAAATACCGCGGCGAATTTGAGGAACGCATGAAAAACATCCTGGATGAGTTTCTGGCGCATCCGGAGATCATTTTATTTATCGACGAGATCCATACTCTGATCGGGGCGGGCGGCTCCGAAGGCAGTCTGGATGCGGCGAACATCTTAAAGCCCGCCCTCTCCCGCGGCGAGATTCAGGTGATCGGAACCACGACGCTGGACGAATACCGGAAGCATATCGAAAAGGACGGCGCGCTGAAGCGGCGTTTCCAGAGCCTTCTGATCGAGGAACCGACAGAAGAAGAAACGCTGGCGATCCTTCAGGGGCGGAAAGCCCTGTATGAAAAACATCACAATCTTTCGGTCGGAGAAGACGCGCTTGGGGCCGCCGTCAAACTCTCCCGCCGCTATGTCAGCGACCGGCTCTGGCCGGATAAAGCGCTGGATCTTCTGGACGAAGCCTGCGCCGCCGCCAGACTGAATCAGCCGGAGGGCGCTCTGACACTGACGGCGGAACAGGTGGCCCATACCGTTTCACTCTGGACCGGCGTCCCGCTGGAGCAGCTGACGAAAGAGGAAGGCCTGCGGCTGACCGAACTGGAAAGCGTGATCCATGAACGTGTTATCGGACAGGAAGAAGCGGTCTCTGCCTTAAGCAAGGCGATCCGCCGCAGCCGGGTCGGTCTGAAGGATCCCCGGCGGCCCATCGGCAGCTTCCTTTTCCTGGGGCCGACCGGCGTCGGCAAGACGGAGCTTTCCAAAGCGCTCGCCGTCGCGCTCTTCGGGGAAGAAAAAGATCTGATCCGCATCGATATGTCCGAATATATGGAAAAGCACAGCGTTTCCAAGATCATCGGCTCGCCGCCCGGCTACGTCGGATACGACGAGGGCGGTCAGCTTTCCGAACGGATCCGCCGGAAACCGTACAGCGTCGTTCTTTTTGACGAGATCGAAAAAGCGCATCCGGACGTTTTCCACATTTTGCTGCAGATCCTGGACGAAGGCCGGCTGACGGATTCACAGGGCCGGACCGTCGATTTCCGGAATACGGTTATCATTATGACCTCCAACGCGGGCGCGGAACGGATCGTGGAACCGAAAGCGCTCGGTTTTTCCGCCGGTGCCTCGGCCGAAGCGGATCATGAGCGCATGAAGACGCAGGTCATGGAAGAAGTGAAGCGGATCTTCCGCCCCGAATTCATCAACCGGATCGACGAGATCATCGTATTCCGCATGCTGAATAAAACGGATATCCGGGCGATCCTCTCACTGCAGCTGAAGGATATCGAAAAACGGATCCGTGAAAACATGTCGCTGACGCTGGAACTGTCGGAAGAAGCCGCCCAATGGTTTGTGGAGAAGGGATATCAGCCGAAATACGGTGCCCGGCCGTTAAAACGGCTTCTGCAGAGCGAGCTGGAAGACCGGCTTGCCGAGGCGGTCTTAAAAGGAGAGATCCGGGAAGGCGACACCGTCCTGATCTCGCTGAAAGACGGGGCGCCGTGCCTGACGGCAGGGAAGGAAACATAAATGGCCAAAGAACATACGACTGTCTTTTTCTGCAAGGAATGCGGTTACGAGACCTCGAAATGGAGCGGCTTCTGCCCCTCCTGCAAAACACCGAATTCCCTGGTGGAAGCGCCGAAAACGAGTTCTCCCAAGACCTCTGTGTCTTCCTTTTCCCGCGGCACTTCCCGGCCGAAGCCGGTCCGTCTGAGCGAGATCAGTACGGAAAAGCAGGAGCGCTTTCCGACCGGTTCCGGGGAACTGGACCGGGTGCTGGGCGGCGGTCTTCTGCCCGGTTCTCTGGTCCTGACCGGGGGAGATCCCGGCATCGGAAAGTCTACTCTTTTGCTGCAGGTCTGCCGAAATCTGGCTGCAGAGGGACATAAAGTTCTTTATGTTTCCGGGGAGGAATCCCTGAAACAGCTGAAACTCAGGGCCGACCGCATCGGTCCGTTTCAGGGAGATATCAGTTTCCTGTGCGAGACCGATCTGGAACAGATCCTGAATGTGTTTCAGGAAGAAAAGCCGTCCGCTGCCGTGATCGATTCCATTCAGACCATGTACGCGCCGCAGGCAGCGTCCGCGCCGGGCAGCGTCACGCAGGTCCGCGAATGCACGAATATGATCCTGAATACCGCAAAAGGTCTCGGCATCAGCGTGTTTATCGTGGGGCACGTCACCAAGGACGGCGCTGTGGCCGGTCCCAAGCTGCTGGAACACATGGTGGATACCGTCCTTTATTTTGAGGGCGACCGCCACGCAGCTTACCGTATCCTTCGCAGCGTCAAGAACCGTTTCGGCGCTTCCGGCGAGATCGCGGTCTTCGAGATGCGTTCCAACGGTCTGAAAGAAATTCCGAATCCGTCCGCCTATATGCTGAGCGGACGGCCTGAAAATGCCTCCGGTTCCGCCATTTCCTGCATCATGGAAGGGACCCGCCCGCTTCTTCTGGAGGTCCAGGCACTGCTTGCGCGCACCAATTACGGGCAGGGCCGCCGGACCGCCACCGGCGCGGATTACAACCGGGTCGCCCTGCTGCTGGCTGTTCTTGAAAAGCATCTCGGCATTGCGTTTTCGGACTGCGATGCCTTCATCAACGTGACCGGCGGCTTGAAAGTAACGGACCCCGGCCTTGATCTGGCTATGGTTCTGGCGTTGTATTCGAGTTACAAAAATACGGCCGTATCGTCCGATCTGATGATATTCGGAGAAGTCGGTCTGGCCGGGGAAGTCCGTTCCGTTCCCTTTGCGAAGGAGCGGGTACAGGAAGCGGCACGGCTCGGCTTTACGACCTGTGTCCTGCCGAAAAGCTCTCTGAGCGCGGATCTGAACGCGCGGGGAATCAAACTGATCGGGGTCTCCCATATACGGGAGGCTGTCTCGGTTCTCACAGAAATATAAACCCCCATCTGAAAGAACAGAAAAAGGAGTATGCTGACTATGAACCTGTACGCAGACATGTTTCTGACTTTCGCAAGGATCGGCGGTCTGACCTTCGGTGGCGGCTACGCCATGCTGCCGATCCTGGAAAAAGAAGTCGTCGAAAGACGCGGCTGGTGCCGCGAAGAAGAACTGACGGATTATTATGCGATCGGTCAGTGTACCCCTGGTGTCATCGCCGTCAATACCGCAACGTTTATCGGCAGCAAGCTGGCCGGCATCCCCGGCGGCATCGTCGCGACGCTCGGCGTCGTCTTTCCGTCGATGGTGATCATACCGTCATCGCCGCTTTTTTGCGGAACTTCGCGGATAATCCTTATGTGATCCACGTGTTCGCGGGCCTTCGCGTCGTCGTCACGGTCCTGGTCCTGAACACGGTAATCAAACTGCTGAAGTCCAATGTCAGAGGAAAGGGGGTCCCCACGCTGATCCTCTTCGCGCTGGTTCTGATCGCCTCCTTCTTCTTTAAGATCTCTTCGATCCTGCTGGTGGTCATCGCAATGGTCTGGGGCCTTTTCTTCGGCCTCCGGTTTAAGAAGGAGGAAAAGAAATGATCTACTTACAGCTTTTCTTTGAATTCTTCAAGACCGGGCTCTTCGCCATCGGCGGCGGTCTGGCGACCCTTCCCTTCCTGCAGGAAATGTCCGTAAAGACCGGCTGGTTCACGCTGGCGGAACTTACGGATATGATCGCAGTATCCGAATCCACGCCCGGCCCCATCGGCGTCAACATGGCCACCTATGCCGGCTTTACGACCGCCGGTGTTCCCGGCTCCGTTGTTGCGACCCTGGGCCTGATCACGCCTTCCGTCATCATCATTCTGATCGTGGCGGGCTTCCTGAAAAAGTTTAAGGACTCCCCTTACGTGGCGGCGGTCTTTTCCGGCCTCCGTCCGGCTTCCACCGCTCTGATCACAGCCGTGCTGATCAGTCTCTTTGTTTCCAATTTCCTGGATCTGGGCCTCTGGAAAGGCATTGCCGCGGAATCGCTGGCTGTTTTGAAATGGAAGCAGCTGCTGCTCGGCGCGGCAGTCTTTGGCGGGACGAAAATCTGGAAAAAAGCACATCCGGCCGTCTTTCTGGTCTTCGGCGCCGTCATGGGGATCGTGCTGAAGCTGTAGGCTTTCGGCAGAACGTTCCAAACAGAAAAAGGATCTGTCAGCGCCCTTGACAGATCCTTTTTTCTTTGCTACACTGCCCGCGGCAGTTCGAAACCATCCTGCCCGGAAATCGCTTTGTAAGCGTTTTCCCAATCAAAACTAGGGAGAAAACAACGATGAATGAACTTTTACTTTTCGGAACACTGGTTTTAGTGTTCGGAACCACCCTTCTGCTATTCCGCTTTTTCGGCAAATCCGGCCTTTATGTCTGGTCTGCAGTCGCCACCATTCTTGCGAATATCGAAGTGCTGGTCGTCATCCGCGCCTTCGGCCTGGAACAGACGCTCGGCAATGTTCTTTTTGCCGTCACGTTTCTGATTACGGATATCCTTTCGGAATGCTATGACAAAAAAACCGCCAACAAGGCGGTTTGGCTCGGCATCTGCTCTTCGATCTTCTTTGTAATCCTTTCCCAGAGCTGGCTGATGTATCAGCCTTCGGAATCCGACTGGGTCTCGCCGTCTCTTCGCGTCGTTTTTGAAGCGACTCCCCGTGTCGTGATCGCGTCGCTGATCGTCTACGGCATCTGCCAGTTCTTCGACGTATGGCTTTATCACAAATGGTGGGCCTTCACCGAGAAGAAGTTCGGCGATAAACGCCGTTTCCTCTGGCTGCGCAACAACGGCTCCACGCTCATCAGCCAGTTCCTGAACACGGTGCTTTTCAACGTCTTTGCCTTTGCCGGCCTTTACGAGACGCCGACGCTGCTTTCTATCATTTTCACCGGTTATCTGATCTACGTGTTTACGTCTTTGCTGGATACGCCCTTCGTATACTGGGCCAGAAAGATCCACGAAAAATACGGCGATAGGCAGTGATTTTTTACTCCTCTCCGGCCCGCCTCCGAAGCATGGTTCCGTTCTCTTTCAGCCAGCGGAAATGCTTTTTATATTCCGGAAAGACACGAAGGACTTCCGCATAAAACCGCGGCGAATGATTCATTTCTTTCCGGTGACAGAGTTCATGAACGACGACGCTGTCCAGAACTTCCGGCGGAGCCAGCATCAGCAGATAGTGAAAGCTCAGATTTCCTGCCGCCGAACAGCTGCCCCATTTGGTTCTCTGCGAGCGAATCGTAATCTTCCCGTAATCCACGCCGACTTTCGGTGCATAAAAAGCAACGCGCTCCGCAATGACGCGGCGGGCGTTGTTTTTCAGCTGTCTGATTTCTTCAGCCGTCAGAACGCCCTGCGTTTCGGCTGCTTCGAGCTGCTTCCGGATCTTATTTTGATGCCGGGTGATCCACTGCTCACGGGAAAGGATGAATGCGTCGATTTCCTGTTTCGGCATTCGCAGCGGTGCGCGTGCGATCAATCCTTCCGGACCGATCTCCAGACACAGGCTTCTTCTTTTGCTGCGGATCAGTGTGTAAGCAATCATTTGGCGGCTTCGCTTCCGGCCTTCCAGCCGCTGGTCCAGGCCCACTGCAGGTTGTAGCCGCCGCAGGGACCGTCCACATCCAGAATCTCTCCGGCAAAATACAGGCCGCGGACTTTCAGCGATTCCAGATTCAGTGAGACTTCGGAGGCGGGAATGCCGCCGCTTGTCACCTGACAGGCGTCGAAATCCTTGGCATCGTTGATCTCGAATTCCAGATTCTGAAGGTTATAGGCCAGCTTCATCAGAGCGTCACGGGAAATTTCCGAGCAGGGAATATGCAGACGGATACCGGCCAGCTTTAAAAGGGTGGGAACCATTTTATCCGGCACCAGCCCCAGCAGCAGCGTGCCGCTTTCGTGAAGACCGCGGCGCACCTTCCTTTCAGAAAGCTTCAGATACAGATCGTTCAGTTTCCAGGCCGGGATCAGATTGATGCGGACCGTCACCTGCTTTCCTTCCGTGAGCGCCCGCACGGCACGGGAACTGATCTGAAAGACCGGAATGCCGGAAAGTCCGTATTCGGTAAACTGTACTTCTCCCGTTTCTTCGGCCGCAATGGAGCGGTTGACGATCAGCGATACAATGGCGTCCGAACGTATGCCGGCCAGAGACGGGCACAGGGCGCTGTCGCTGATCAGGGCTCCGAGTGCCGGCAGCGGGGAAACGATACTGTGGCCAAATGCGGCGGCCAGTTCATAGCCCGAACCGTCCGAGCCGGATTTCGGAAAGGCTTTCCCGCCGGTCGTGAGAATCACACGGTCGGAAACGAAACGGACCCCTTCCCGTGTTGTGATAACAAACTCTTTTTCAAACTTTTCCACAGAGATCACTTTGTGATCGGTCAGAATGGAGACGCCCAGGCGTTCGCATTCCAGTTCCAGTGCTTTTCGAACGGCAGAGGCTTCCTTGCAGGCCGGATAGATCCAGCTGTCATTTCCGCGGGCCGAGGCAGCCGCTACGGTCGGGATCCCGATCTTATCGAAAAAGCCGACTGTATCCCGAACGTTGAATTCTTTAATCAGAGCGGCCGCGATTCTGGCGCCGGAGCCCTGGTAGAGGGCAGGATCCAGAGATGCGTTCGTCAGATTGCAGCGGCCGTTTCCGGTCGAGAGGATCTTTTTCCCGAGGACAGGACCGCTTTCCAGGATCTCTGTCTGAACCCCAGCGGCTGCGGCCGTAATCGCAGCCATCATACCGGATGCTCCGCCTCCGATGACAGAAATTTTCATGAGAACACCTCTGAAACAGTATTACCGCAGAAGCCGCAGCTTTCTGGCCAGCTTCGCAAGCGCCGCCCCTTTCGGCATTTCCTTCAGTTCCGCTTCTCCGACGGCTCCCAGCAGGAAGATGGCGGCAAAGTAGACAATCAGTGCGGCAAAGATCGCGATGAGCAGACTGAGGGTATTGCCGAAATGCAGCGCCGAAAAGACTTTATACAAGCCGAAGGCGGCCGCTCCCATGATCAGGGAAGCCGCCAGAACCATCAGAACGCTGTCGTGGATTTCCTGCCGGTATCCGAAGCGCTTCCGCAGGGAACGCAGATGCAGCAGGCAGGAGCAGATCCCGTAAATCATATTGCAGACCGCTACACCGTAGATGTCCATTTTGAAAACGAACAGACAAAGCAAAAGCAGCGGAACGTGGATTGCCAGTGCAATCAGATAATTCAGGATCGCATCCCATAAATAGCCGCCGCCCTGCAGGATGCCGACACAGACGTATGCCATGCAAAATCCGAGCACACCGAAAGAACCGACGATCATCAGGGTTCCTGCGACGTCATTGTTACCGGAACGGAACAGCAGATTCAGGATCGGTTTTCCGAGCACGGTCAGTCCGACGGAAGCCGGCAGCGCGATCAGCAGGATGAAGCGGATCGCGGCGGCAGCTTTTTCCATGGCTTCTTCTTTTTCTCCGACAGCCATACGGGAAGAAATCACGGGCAGCGTGGAAGCAGCCAGCGCCGTCGAAATCGCGATCGGTACGTTGATCAGAACGATATACTTGCCGCTGTAGGCGCCCCAGACCGACTCATACAGATCCTGCGCCTCTCCCATATAGGCGCCGAAAACCGCATGGTCGATCAGCGTTTCGATATTGGCGATCGCCGCGCTGGCCAGGATCGGCAGAGCCGTGAAAAAGATGACCTTCAGCGTAGAAAGAGAATTTTCCGTACTGCGGGACAGATCCCGGCGGCAGCGCTTCTCCAGGATCTTTCTGTATAAGAAAAAGCAGAATCCGACGAAGAGCAGGGCAGCCAGCGCACCGATGCCGGTCCCGAGCGTCGCTCCGGCGGCGCCGTAGGCTTCCGGCGTCATATTTTCGGCGGAAAGCTCCAGCGCAGCCGCTTTGTTAAACAGGATCTTTGCCGCCAGAATGCTGACCGCCACGTGTACGATCTGCTCCAGGATCTGGGAAACGGCCGTCGGGATCATGGTCCCATGGCCCTGGAAAAAGCCGCGCAGCACGCCCAGCATGCCCATGATGAAGACGGTCGGTGCGAGGATCTTTACTGCCAGAACCGCCCGCGGCGTATTCATGACGTTGTCTGCCAGGAAGCCGGCGCCGAAGAACATCAGCAGCGCGGCGGCCAGACCGAGCGCCGCCCCGAAAAGAAGGCCGATGCAGAGCACCTGCTTTACATTTTTATACTGTTTCAGGCTCAGGCGTGCGGAGACCAGCTTGGAGACGGCCATCGGCAGGCTGTAGGACGAGATCAGCAGCATAATGTTATAGATATCGTAAGCCGCGCTGTAAACGCCGCTGCCGGATTCGCCGATGATATTCATCAGCGGGATCCGGTACAGCATGCCGATGATGCGGCTGATGATGCCGGCTATGGCAAGAATGCCGCCCTGTGCCAGAAAATTCGGTTTTTTCTTTGTATCTGCCATGTGTTGAGGTCTACTCCCTCGTGATCCCCAGTTCTTTCAGGACTGTTTCCTGCTTCTCTTCCATCACGAGACGTTCTTCTTCCGTCTCATGGTCGTAGCCAAGCAGGTGAAAACTGCTGTGTGCGGCCAGAAAGGCCAGTTCGCGGCGGATGCTGTGACCGTACTCTTTCGCCTGCGACAGGACTTTATCCACCGAAATGACCATGTCGCCGAGCATCAGTTCGCCGGTCTCGGGATGGAAAAGCGTCGGATCTTCTTCGAGACGGTCAAAAGAGGCCGGCGACGCAAACGCCACCAGCGGAAAACTGAGCACGTCTGTCGGTGCGTCGATCCCGCGTTCTTCCCGGTTGATCTCGCGGATGGATCCGTTGTCCGTCAGCAGAACGTCTATTTCACATTCATAAGGGCAGTCCTCACTGTCCAGAACAGCCGTGATGACCTGCCGCAGAAGGGCTTCGGCATCAAAATCAAACGGGTCATCCGTTTCAAATGTGATGGGTATCGTCATTTATGCCCCCTTCATTTTTCAGGTAGATCGGCCCGCCTTTTCGTTTGTCCGGCGTATACGGACGGCGCGGCGCCGGATTCGAACGCTTCTGCTCCGCCTGTCTCGCCTCTTCCTTTTCAAAGGCTTTGACGATATCCTTGACGATCTTGTTCCGCACCACGTCGCGGTTCGTTAAATGGATCACGCCGATCCCCTGCACGCCGCGCAGGATCTCCGCGCAGCGCGTGAGGCCGGAATCGCTCGTTTTCGGCAGATCGATCTGCGTCACGTCGCCGGTCAGGACCATGCGCGAATCCTCGCCGAGACGCGTCAGCGCCATCTTCAGCGTGGAAAGCGATGCGTTCTGTCCTTCATCGATGATGATCCGGGCGTGGTTTAAGGTCCGGCCGCGCATATAGGCGAGCGGAGCCACTTCCACGACGCCGCTTTCACGCAATTTATCGGCCCGTTCCTGTCCGAACACGTCGCGAAGGGCGTCGTATAAAGGTCTGAGGTACGGATCCACTTTCTGGGCCAGATCGCCCGGCAGAAAGCCCAGGCGTTCCTCGCCGGCTTCGATGGCGGGACGCGACATGATAATGCGTTCGATCACGCCGTCCTTTAATTCCTGCGCGGCCTGCGCGACCGCCAGATAGGTCTTGCCGGTGCCGGCCGGCCCGATGCAGATGGTCACAGCCTTTTCGCGAAGCATTTCCACGTAATTCTGCTGTCCGAAAGTCTTGCATTTGATCGGCAGACCTTTGTAGTTCATGGTCACGGCGCTGTCCATAGCTTTGAAGAGACCTTCGAGGGATCCTTCGCGGGACTCTTCGATCAGGCGCTCGATCATGTCTTCCCGGATCGTTTCGCCCTGATGGTACAGCTGCACCATCGCTTTGATCACGTCGCGGGCCATGGCTTTATTGCTCTCATCGCCGCCGATCTCAACGGCGTCGCCGCGCAGCGAAAGTGTTACGTTCAGTTCCTCTTCGAGCTTTTTCGCCCAGATATCCTGCGTGCCGAAAACAGCCCGCTGCTCGTCTATGGTTCGAAAGATAAATGATTGCTGCATAAAACTCCTATTTTGCCCGCCTGACACAAAACCTTGTGTATACAGGTCCCGAAAACTCTCTGAAAGTACATTATATAGTGCTTTCTCTGTGATTTCAAGTCTTTTGCAAAAGGAAAGGGGCAGCCGAAGCTGCCCCTTGACAAGCCACTTATCTGAATTTGCGCTTTCTCGCAGCTTCAGATTTCTTTTTACGACGAACGCTGGGCTTTTCGTAATGCTCACGCTTACGGATCTCCTGCTGGATGCCGTCTTTCGCGCACTGACGCTTAAAACGACGCAGCGCGTTGTCGAGGGACTCGCCTTCTTTGACAATTACGGTTGCCATATTCTGTTATCCCCCCTTCCGGCTTGAAATCTCACGCAGCTTATCGGCCGCGCAAAGCAAGTGACAGTATAGCACATTTTTTGCCCGCGTCAAGCGGATTTTTATATTTTTTTGAAGAAAAAGCGGATCCTTCGGCAGGATCCGCTTTTGGGACCGGATTCAGCAGGAGGAAGCTCTTACAGCATCCCTCTCAGGACTTCTTCAGCCTTGCCCAAGGCGTCGCCGATGCCCGCCGGATTCTTGCCGCCGGCCTGCGCCATGTTCGGCCGTCCGCCGCCGCCGCCGCCCACGAGAGGCGCGAGCTGTTTGATCATATTGCCCGCATGCGCACCGGCTTTGACGGCGCCTTCCGTCGCGGTCACGATCAGATTGACCTTGCCGTCCGCTTCGGAAGCCAGGACTACGACGCCTTCCCCAAGTTTGTCCCGAAGCTGATCGCCCATGTTCCGCAGCCCGTTCATATCCAGGCCTTCCGCTTTGAGAGCCAGAAGTTTTACGCCGCAGACTTCCTTCACCTGATTCATCACGTCGCCCATGGACGCGCCGGCGATCTTCGCCTTCAGCTGCTCGTTTTCCTGGGACAGCGCCTTGATCTCGCCCTGATACTGGCCGATCTTCTTTTCCAGTTCATCCGGCGTGGTCTTGGCCGCCGCTGCCGCCTTCGCCAGGCGGACTTCCAGATCACGGTAGTAACTCAGCAGATTCGCAGCCGTCAGCGCTTCGATGCGCCGCACGCCTGCCGCAATGCCGGATTCGGACAGGATCTTGAAGCAGCCGATCTGCGCGGTATTGGCTACGTGCGTGCCGCCGCAGAGCTCGGTCGAATAGGATCCCATGCGCACCACGCGGACGACGTCGCCGTATTTTTCTCCGAAGAGCGCCATGGCGCCGCTCTGCCGGGCTTCTTCCAGACTCATCAGATCCGTGGAGACCGGCGTCGCGGACAGGATGGCTTCGTTGACTTTATCTTCCACTTTACGCAGTTCTTCCGGCGTCATGGCGGCGAAATGGCTGAAGTCGAAACGCAGACGTTCCGCATCCACATAAGAGCCGGACTGTTCGACGTGATCGCCCAGCACTTCCCGCAGCGCTTTCTGCAGCAGATGCGTCGCGCTGTGGTTGCGGGCCGTCGCGGCACGGCGTTCGGCATCGATCGCCAGATCCACCGTATCGCCCAGACTGAAGCTGCCCTTTTTGACGCAGCCGACGTGGCCGACCTTGTCGCCCTGCAGCTTGATCGTCTCTTCCACCACGAACACGCTTCCGTCCGTCCGGGTGATCTCGCCGGTATCGCACTGCTGACCGCCCATGGTCGCATAGAAAGGCGTCTGCTCCGTCAAAATCGTGCCTCTGTCGCCTTCGCTCAATGTTCCTACGATTTCGTCCGAGGTCAGCGCGGTGATAACGGATTCGTCCCAGAGCTTGGTATAGCCGGTGAAATCACAGTGAAGCTCGGCCGGCAGCTCCTGATAGACTGTCACATCTGCGCCCATGTAATTGGTGCCTTTGCGGGCATTGCGGGCCGTTTCCTTCTGAATCTGCATCGCTTTCGCAAAGCCTTCCTCATCCACGGAGAAGCCCTTCTCTTCCAGGATCTCCTTCGTCAGATCCAGC
This sequence comes from Lachnospiraceae bacterium, assembly GCA_017619975.1. GTDB lineage: Bacteria > Bacillota > Clostridia > Lachnospirales > Lachnospiraceae > UBA6987. Next base: position 33,692 of record JAFZRH010000055.1, read on the forward strand.
GGGAAGCCGTAGGTATCGTACAGTCGGAACGCATCGGCGCCGTCCAGCACGCTTCCGCCCTCTGCCGTCAGCTTTTCTTCCAGACCGGCCAGGATCTGCAAGCCCTGATCGATGGTGCGGTTGAACTTGTCTTCCTCTTCGGAGATGACGGCCATGATCTTGACGCGCTTTTCCTCCAGCTCGGGATAACCGTCGCGGGAGGTCTCGATGACAACATTCGCCATGCGGGTCAGGAAGCTTCCGCGGATGCCGAGCAGCCGTCCGTGACGGGCCGCCCGCCGAAGCAAGCGGCGCAGCACGTAGCCGCGGCCTTCGTTCGAAGGCATGATGCCGTCCGAGACCATGAAGGTCACCGAACGGATATGATCCACGATCACGCGGATGGAGACGTCCTTCTTCGGATCGGTCTTGTACGTCACGTTCGCGATGCGGCAGACCTCTTCGTTTAAGGCCTTCATCGTATCAATATCGAAGACGCTGTCTGCATCCTGCACGACCACGGCCAGACGCTCCAGGCCCATGCCGGTATCGATGTTTTTATTGGCCAGTTCAACGTAGTTTCCCTTGCCGTCGCCGTTGAACTGCGTGAAAACGTTGTTCCAGACTTCCATATAGCGGTCGCAGTCGCAGCCGACCGTGCAGCCGGGCTTTCCGCAGCCGTACTTTTCGCCGCGGTCGTAGTAGATCTCCGAGCAGGGGCCGCAGGGACCGGCACCGTGCTCCCAGAAATTGTCTTCCTTGCCGAAGCGGAAAATGCGCTCCGCCGGGATGCCTTCCTGCTTGTTCCAGATATCAAAGGCCTCGTCGTCGTCCAGATAGATGGACGGATACAGACGGTCCGGATCCAGTCCGACCACGTTGGTCAAAAAGTCCCAGGACCAGTGGATGGCTTCTTTCTTGAAGTAGTCGCCGAAGCTGAAGTTGCCGAGCATTTCAAAGAAAGTCAGATGGCGCGCCGTATGGCCGACGTTGTCAATATCGCCGGTACGAACGCACTTCTGGCAGGTCGCCATGCGGCGGTTCGGCGGGATCTCCTGCCCGGTAAAATAGGGCTTTAAAGGCGCCATGCCGGCGGGGATCAGCAGCACGCTTTTATCATTGTGAGGGACTAAGGAATAGCTGCCCCGGGCCAGATGGCCCTGAGAAGCGAAGTAGTCCAGAAACATTTTGCGAAGTTCGTTTACACCGTATCTTTCCATACTGTTCACCTGTCTGTCGGATTTTATGGTACACGGGAGGCGCAGCCTCCGGCGGACTTTTCCAAGTCGGATTTACCGCAATACTTTAGCACAAAAGCGGAGACGGAGCAAGTTTTTTAGAAAAAAACATGATTCCTTTGTCTGCCCTTCTTCCGCCTTATGCCTGGCGGTGCTCTCTGCGGTACTGAAGCGGCGTTACGTGCAGCTCTTTCTTAAAACTCTCGATATAGTAGCTGGCGCCGTTGAAGCCCGATTCCAGCGCGATCCGGCTGACCGGCAGCTCCGTTTCTTCCAGCATTTCAATGGAACGGGTCAGGCGGTAAGACTTCAGGTAATTCAGGATCGTATCGCCGGTCACCCGCTTGAACAGCCGGCAGCATTCGCTGGCTGAAAAGCCGACCGCCCGGCTGACGTCGTCCAGGCTCAGATCCTCCTGGTAATGCTGCCGCAGAAAACTGATAATCTCCTGCGCGGTATCGTGATGATGTCCCGGCTCCGCCGCCTGCGCTTCCCCCGTAAGACGGATCAGCCGCAGCCACAGCAGAAGGATCTCCGAGCCGATCTTCAGTTCGTAGCCGAAATCGGCCTTCCGGAACAGGCGGTCGATCTCCTGCAGCTGTTTCAGGACCGCGCTCTGAGCCGCAACATCGTTATATAACGGCAGATGGCTCAGGCCTTCTTTTCCCAGATAGGGCCGCACATATTTTTCCTCGAAGACGCTGCCTGTAAAGGAGCTTAATAGCCGGGGATGAAAATCGAGGCACAGATAGGACGAAGCAGGATCCCCTTCCGGCCGCGCCATATGCAGGCGTCCGCTGTTGATAAAAAAGCCGTCGCCTTCTTTTACCAGCAGCTGCTGTCCGTCCGCAAAGAAACGAACGGCCCCTTTCGTCACCAGATTCAGCTGGATTTCTTCGTGCCAGTGCCAGTTGATAAACCCCATGACGCAGTCGCTCATCACATAGTGATAGACCGCCGCCGGAAACTCATAGCTTCCGTGCTGCTTCATCTCGCGCTGATCATCGTAGACATTGATCGAAAACATGGCAAGTCCTCAAAATTGTTATACTTTCTGCGGCTATTATGATATTATTTCTCTGTTTTTGCAAGTATAATTTGAAATATCAAAAAGAAAGTGCTCTGCAGGCAAACTTCGGAAAAGGACGAAGCTTCTTTGCTGCGGACCGGATGCCGATCCCTGCAGCGCGCAGAAGAAAGCATTCTACAAAAAAATAAAGGAGAATCACTATGAACTACGGTCGTACCTACAATTTTTCCGCCGGTCCCGCGATGATGCCGGAACCCGTGCTGGAGGAGATTCGCGACGAGCTGCTGAACTACAACGGCAGCGGCATGTGCGTCATGGAGATGAGCCACCGTTCCAAGGTTTTTGAGGAGATCATCCACGAAGCCGAGAAGGATCTGCGCGAGCTGATGAATATCCCGGACAACTACAAGGTCCTCTTCATTCAGGGCGGCGGCACGGTGCAGTTCGCGATGGTGCCCATGAACCTTATGAAGAACGGCAAGGCGGTCTACGTCGAGACCGGTTCCTGGTCCAAGAAGGCCATTGCCGAAGCGAAAAAATACGGCGAAGTGATCATCGGCGCTTCCTCCAAAGATAAAAATTTCTGCTACATCCCGGACTGCTCCGATATGGATATCCCGGAAGACGCGGACTACGTTTACATCTGCGAAAACGAGACCATCAACGGCACCACCTACTACGAGCTGCCGAACACGAAGGGCAAGAT